>SLCC01000118.1 GCA_007126035.1 Gemmatimonadota bacterium | reverse complement strand
TAATGCATCGCTCGCGCGCTGCGTCGGACCACCTCGTCCAGGGCGGTGAGCTGGCGGTGGTACGTCTTGCGGTCCCGTTCGATCTTCGAG
Source organism: Gemmatimonadota bacterium (assembly GCA_007126035.1). Classification (GTDB taxonomy): domain Bacteria; phylum Gemmatimonadota; class Gemmatimonadetes; order Longimicrobiales; family RSA9; genus SLCC01. The sequence goes on along the minus strand of SLCC01000118.1, from coordinate 19,180 downwards.
AAATCCAGGACATTGTTCAGCAGCCGCGTCAGCCGCTCGCTCTCGTTCACGATCGTGGCGAGGTATTCGTCGCGGCTCTCCGCGTCCGTCGGCCGACCCATCTGGAGGGATTCGGCGAACATCCGGATCGCCGTCAACGGGGTCTTCAGCTCGTGGGAGACGGCGGACACGAACTGGGACCTCGTGGCCGCCAGTGCCACCTCGCGCCGGGTGTCGCGCCAGAGCAGGTAGGCCCCGAAGAGCGTGGCCCCCACGACCAGGGCCAGGCCGGCACCGTAGAACCACCATCGGCCGGCCTCCCACGGGGCGGCACCGTCAGGGCGCGGCGGCTGAAACAGGACGGCCAGGCCGGGAAACTCCGGGCTGAGAGGCTCACCGCCGAGTTCCGCGCCCTGGGAGAAAACGATTCGGGCACCAATGGCCCCGGCACCTTGCACCGCTGGCAGCTCCAGCGACGCAAGCACGGGGACCGGGTCAACCGCAACGATCAACGGCGCTTCGCCCTCAGGCATAGGAGCAGCCCCCACCAGCCATGGGCCGTGGCGCACCCAGGGGAGCCGGCTCTGCCGGCTGGCTCCGGAGGGCGCGTCAGTGGCCTCTATCACACGTGCCCGGGCCTCGGTCTCGATGGAGCGGCCGACGGGGAGGCCCAGTGCAGGTAGATCCCGCTGCAAGGCCAGCGCGTGCTCGGTCCTCGCCAGCGCGACTGCCACGTCGGCTGACAGGCGGCGTACCGCCGGTTCGAGGGGCTCGTCCGCCACCCGTTCGACCAGGTCGGACACCAGGTCCTGCAGGAGATAGATCGCCGCCGGCGCGAGCCATTCGCCGGCCAACAGGACAGCTCGAAGCGGCTCCACGACCGCTTCGTCCGAAACACCCGTCTCGAGGAGTTGGCGTACGGCATACAGGGATAGGGGGATCCCCTGCCGGTCAACCACGCCCGTCAGCGCCGCTACCTTCCGGTACTCGGTCTCCGCATCCTCGGCCCGACCCGCCTTCCGCAGGGCCCGAGCCAGGAACAGACGGGCATGGGCCCCCTGAACCGTATCTTCGGCCAGGACGAGGGCTCTCCGATACGCTGCGACCGCCCGGGCAGGGTCACCGCCGCCGAACTCGATTTGCTCGCCCGCCCGGACCTGTTCCGCGAACGGAGCACGGCCCAGCACGCGGCGAGTGGCATCCGCTCGTGGGTCCGCCTCCCACGGAAGAACCAGACGACCATCTGAGACTCTCGCGATGAGTGCTACGACAGGATCGCCGTACTGGTCCGTCACGAGGAAGCCGGGGCGGGCGACGGCGGCGGCGGCCTGCCGGAGCGCTATGCCCTCCAGCTCGTTCCGCAGTTCATCGCGGAGAAGAGCCACCACACGACGCTGCTCTTCGGCCACCCGGCCCAGTGCCAGCTCCCGCTCCTGGACCACCAGGCGAACGCCGAGACCCACGAGCGCGATACACGGCACGAGCACGGCCGCGAGGAAAAGCAGCACCTGTCGCCGGTGGCTGTGGACAGCCATGGCTCGGAGATCCTCCCGGAGAAGTCTCCTCCAAAGATGCGATGACTTCGCCCCTCAAATGTCACGGGGTTGTCAGCTGCGAGCAAGAAGCAGGTAATCCGGGCCTGAGCGGGAGCCCTGTGCCTTCGAGGCGCAGGCCCTTCCTTCGGGGCTGGCAATCCTCTCCATACTCTGGTCGGACTGCTATTCCCGCCGCGGGGTCTGGCCGCCCGGTGAGATGGGTTCGGGCAGGTGGAGGCAGGGGGTGGGCTGGCCCGGCGGCGACGTCGGCGATGACAACGCAGCACTCGACGCTCCGGCCCAGCTTCCCTTCGCAGTCGACCTCGGTATCCGGTGACAACCCGGAACACTGCCGGGCGCGGTTGAGGCGTGTGTCACGTAGTCGTCGCTATCCGAGGACAACCCGGAAAGGAAGCCCGGCCAAAGCGAACCATGTTGCGTTATCACCGGTGGCGGTTGGCTGCAACAAATACGGAAACCCACCGCCTAACCGGAGAAGCCTCCGAAGAAGGAGGTTTGCAGGACAGCCTCCCGAAGGTCTTGATCAGGAGAGAGTCGCCATGCAACTCGAGTTGACCGCGGTCTTCCAGAAGGTCCCCGAGGGCTACATCGGGTTCGTCGAGGAGCTGCCGGGAGCCAACACCCAGGGCGCCACCCTCGAGGAGGCCCGCAAGATCTGCCAGGACCTGGATGTGCCGCCGCCTCGAGAGAAGGGCCACCGGGCGCAAAGCCCTGTGGCCCTTCACGATCCGGCGGTTTGCCAGCAGTAGCAGGGGGGGGACTCGAACCCCCAACTCACGGATTATGATTCCGCTGCTCTACCGATTGAGCTACCCTGCCGTAGGCAGACGATAAAGCTAGCCAATCGGGGGAACGTGTCAACCGCCCAGCGGCGTGAGCTGAGGTCTCCGTGTCAGGTTGTTGACGTTCTAGTTGGGCGCCTCTGTGGTATCGGGCTCGACGAACCGGTAGAGCCGTTCTCCCTCCCGTATCAGGCCGAAGTGTTCCCGTGCTATGCGTTCGAGGGTAGCGGAATCGGTGGTGAGTGAGTCGACCCGGCCCTGGAGGGCCTCCACCTCCTTCTGGAGGGCCTCCAGTTCGGCGGTCTCCTGTTTCTCCGCGCGGTCGATGCGCCAGATGTCGAGGAAGGTGTACTCGCCGCCGAAGAGGAAGAAGTAGAGGGCGGCGAGGCCGATACCGCCGGCGGCGAGTGTCCTGATCAAAAGACGTCCTTTCCAGGATAGTGTGCCCGGTCGCCCAGCTCCTCGGCGATGCGGAGGAGCCGGTTGTACTTGGCGGTCCGGTCGGTGCGGCTGGCGCTGCCCGTCTTGATCTGGCCGCTACCGGTAGCCACGGCCAGGTCGGCGATGAAGGTGTCTTCGGTCTCACCGGAGCGGTGGCTTATGACGAACCGGAAGCCGGCGTCGCGGGCCATCTGGATGGCCTCCAGGGTCTCGGTCAGTGTGCCGATCTGGTTGACCTTGATGAGGATGGCGTTGGCGGAGCGTTCTTCGATGCCTCGCCGCAGGATCTGGGTGTTGGTGACGAAGAGGTCGTCGCCCACGAGCTGGACGCGATCGCCCAGGGCGGCGGTGAGCTGGCGCCAACCGTCCCAATCGGTCTCGTCCAGGGCGTCCTCGATGGACAGGATCGGGTAGCGGTCCAGCCATTCGCGCCAGAACTCGACCATCTCGGCACTGGTGCGTTTCTCACCGGAGGACTTGTGGAATACGTAGGCGTTGTCCTGGTAGAACTCGCTGGCGGCGGCGTCCAGGGCCAGTACGATGTCGTGGTCGACGCGATAGCCGGCCTTATCGATTGCGGTGAGGATCACGTCCACCGCCTCCTCGTTGCTCGCCAGGTCGGGGGCGAAGCCTCCCTCATCGCCCACGGACGTGCTCTTGCCCTGCGCCTTGAGCACTTTGGCCAGGGAGTGGAACACCTCGACGCCCATGCGGAGCGCTTCCGGGAAGGTGGGCGCGCCGACGGGCGCGATCATGAACTCCTGGATGTCCACGTTGTTGGCGGCATGGGCGCCGCCGTTCAGTATGTTCATGAGGGGCACGGGCATGATCGTGGCCTCCTCGCCGCCCAGGTAGCTGTAGAGTGGCTGCCTGGCGTGGGCCGCCGCGGCGCGCGCGGTGGCCATGGAGACCGCCAGGATGGCATTCGCCCCCAGCTCCCCCTTGTTCTCGGTCCCGTCCAGCTCGATCATGGCCCGGTCGATGGCGACCTGGTCGGTGGCGTCCATGCCGCGCACCAGGTCGGCGATGGGGCCCTCCACGTTCCTGACCGCCCTCAGGACGCCCTTCCCGCCGTAGAGGTCTCCGCCATCGCGCAGCTCCAGCGCCTCCAGCTCGCCGGTGGACGCGCCGCTGGGTACGGCCGCGCGTCCGAAGGCGCCGGACTCGAGTTGTACGTCCGCCTCCACGGTAGGGTTGCCGCGGGAGTCGATGATCTGGCGAGCACGAATGTCAGAGATCGCGGGCATAGTAGGGTTCGTTGAAGGTGACAGTTGACCGGTTCGGGAGCGTTTGGCGTGGCCGTTGTCTGTTCACACGTTCTCGACCCGTCCCGGTCCCAGCTTCCTGCGGTCCCCGTCACGCATGGATCGGACCTCTTCCCTCACCCGCTGGATCAGGTCGTCCCGGTCCTGCTGGCCGAGGCCCTCGGTGGGTATCGGCCGTCCGAAGCGTACGATAATGGGGCCGGACCTCACTCGCCAGGCGCCCTTGGGTAAGACGCGGCGGGAGCCGGCCACGGCGAAGGGTACGATGGGCACTCCCGTGTGGAGGGCCAGCATGAAAGCGCCCTTCTTGAACGGTAGCAGCTCGTCCGTGGGCGAGCGTGTCCCCTCGGCGAATACGACGACGGCGCTGTTCTCCTCCCGCATCTGCTGCCCGGCCCGGTCCAGGGACGCGATGGCGGAGGCCTGGTCCGAGCGGTCGATGGAGATGTGGCCCGCCGCCTTCCAGGCGCGGCCGAAGATGAACACCTGTTCCAGCTCCTTCTTGGCCACGAAATGGAACGTCTTGGGGATGTTGGAAGCCACGGCGAACACATCGAACCAGGACTGGTGGTTCCCCACCAGCACCTGGGACGATTCCGGATCCAGGTGCTCGATCCCCTCCACGGTGACCTGAGCTCCGCCGGCCCACAGGTTCCAGCGAGACCAGCTCCGGGAGGCCCAATCGTAGAACGAGGTGCGGCGGATGCCGAGGGTACCTGCCGCGATGGCCATGGAGCCGATCACGGCAGTGGCCAGCGCGCCGTTGAGCCATGCCCAGATGGTACGGGTCACCGGGCCCTCCAGTGCTGGAATCCCTCCAGCTCCACGGCCGAACCGGTAGCGTCCAACACCACCGCTCCCGAGCCGGGTTCCACCCGGCCCACCCGCGTGAGCGGCACGCCGAAGACAACTTCGAATTCCGCCGCCACCGCGGCCACCGACCCGGGCGAGGCCGAGAAGCACAGTTCGTAGTCCTCGCCCCCAGCGGCCGCTAGCCGGAGCACCTCGAGCGACGCCGCTGACGATGCCGACCCGGCCCCGGTCACCCCTCCGGCTGCCGATCTGGCGCCCGCGTTGGCAGTTGCGCCTGGCGCCAGCCCCGGTCCCAGGGGCAGGGCAGGTCCGTGGATCACTACCCGGACGTCGCTGGCGGCAGCGATGTGACCCGCATCACCGGCCACTCCGTCGGAGAGGTCGACCATGGCGGTGGGCACCTCACGCTCCGCCAACCATAGCGCCTCCCGGATCCGGGGCGTGGGCCGGGCGAAGGCGGTCCTGGCGGCGGGCTCCGGCTCCCGCCCGTCGATCCAGGCCGCCACCGCCGCGGCGGCCCCGCCCAGGGTGCCGGTGACCCACAGCTCGTCGCCGGGTCGGGCGCCTGAGCGGAGGACCGGGCGGGCCGCCTGGCCCGCGGCCACGATGTCCAGCACCAGGGGGCCGGGCGAGCGGGTCACGTCGCCGCCCAGGAGCACCGCGCCAGCGTCGCTGGCGGCAGCGGCCACGCCCTCCATGACAGCGGGCCCCAGCTCATCCTCGTCGCCGGGGCCCAGGGCCAGGGAGGCGAGGATCCCCACGGGTCGGGCGGCCATGGCGGCCAGGTCGCTCAGGGCCCCGGCGGCGGCGCGGTAGCCGATCTCCCGGGGCTCGAGCCAGGATCGACGGAAGTGCACGTCCTCCACCGCCATGTCCACGGTCAGGGCTATGCCGTCTCCGGTGATGACGGCGCAGTCATCGCCGGGCCCGACGCGTACGCCGGGCGCCCCGTCGGCGGCGGCGGCGGGCGTGGCCAGGAACCGGCGGATGAGGTCGAACTCGGCGCCCGACCCGAGGCGCATCACCATCTGGCCGGCTGGTCGAACAGGACGAAGGGCAGGTCGAGGCTCGATCGCGCTGGCCCCGGGTCGGCGTAGGCCAGGTGGAACGCGTCGGCCACGTCGTGGGGCGTGAGAGACCGGCCACGGCCCGCCAGCTCCGCGGCCCGGCTGCCGTAGAACAGGGCCAGCCCGCCGGCCACTGCCGGCTCACTGCCGGCGGCCAGGAAGGTGGCGGCGGCGGCGCCCAGTTGGTCACCCATGCCCGCGGTGGCCAGGTCGGAGGAGCCGAGCGCGGCTATCAGGACCGGCTCGCCCGGCGCGGCGACGACGGACGGAGCGCCCTTGAGCAGGACAGTCGTGCCCGTATCCTCTGCCACCTCCCGGGCCCGTGCCATGGGGTCGGCCCGGACCTGGGGCGTGGGCATGCCGGTTACGCGGCTCATCTCGCCGGGGTGGGGCGTAAGGAGCGCGCGGCTGCCCAGCCCCCGGAAGCCCGTCTCCCGGCCGGCCAGTATGGTGACGGCGTCGGCATCCAGGACGCAGCCCCGCCCGTCGACGCATGCCAGCACCCGGTCCAGGACGGCGACGGCGGCGTCGTCAGTGCCCAGGGCGGGCCCGATGAGGACCGCGTCGGACTCCGCCACCGCCTCTTCCAGGGCCGACCGGTCGCTCCGGTCCACGAACAGGGCCTCGGGGACCAGCCCCTGGAGGATGGTGCGGTTCGCCTCCACCGAAGCGATACGGACGTAGCCGGCACCTGCCCGCATGGCCGAGTGGCCGGCAATGGCGGCGGCGCCGCTCACGTCCCGGCGGCCGGCAACTACTAGCACGCGGCCCACGGAGTTCTTGTGGGCGTCCGGCTCCCGTGCGGGCAGCCTGGCCCGGGCCCAGTCCGGCGTGATCACCGCCGCCGCGGCCTCGTCCGGCGACAGGGGAGGGAAGCCGATCTCCACGGCAACGATCCGCCCGCAGCGCGTCCGGCCCGGCTGGAAGAACGCGCCGGTCTTGGGCCAACCGAACTGGATGGTGGCCACCGCGTCCACGGCAACGCCGGGCACGGCTCCCGTGGTGGGATCGACGCCGCTGGGGATGTCCAGGGCGATGATGGGCCGGCCGCTGGCGTTCATGCGCTTGATCCAGCTGGCTCCGGGCTCCCTGGGCTCGCCCGTAGCGCCCGTGCCCAGGATACCGTCCACCACGACCGCCGCACCGGCCAGATCGGCGCCCGCGTCGGCGGGGTCCAGACGAGGCACGGGAAAGCCGGTGAGGAGTCGGGAGTCGGGATCCCTGGAGCCGGTCACCAGGTACGCCACGTCCCGGCCCCAGGTCTGGAGCGAGCGCAGCGCGACCAGGGCGTCGCCACCGTTGTTGCCGCTCCCTACCATCGCCACCACGCGGCCGGTGGGGAACAGCCGGTCGATGACCATGGCGACGGCGCGGCCGGCGTTCTCCATGAGCGCCCGCTCGGGGACGCCGTCGTCTTCCCGCGCTTTCTGATCGAGGGCAGTCGATTCGGCGGCGGTAAGAACGGCCACCCGCTCCCTGCCATGGACCGCGCCGCTCACCTGGCCCTCCGTTGAGGCTCGGTCACGGCGTGCCTGGCGGCTACTTGTAGCTCGGACCGATGGTGCGGCCGAAGCTTATCTCGCCGTTGTCGATCCGGATGTTGAAGCCGCACTCCGGATTCGAACAGACCCAGGCCTTGTACCGGATGGGAGCGCCGTCCCGGCCATAATCGGACAGCGGAAGCATACGCCCATCACCGCACTTCTGGCACTCCGGCCACTGCGCCTCTGTCATCGTCATCCCCTCCCGGTAATCTCCTGGTTCGGCCGCGCCCGACAACGTCTGTGCTACGACGTGCCTCAGATGTTGGCGCCCCAGGGGTAGTCAGCTTCGAAGGCCTCCTCGAAGTCATAGAGGGCGTCGAAGTCCCCGGGCGAATCGTCATCCTGCTTGAGAAGGATCCCACACTCGACCAGCGCGAAGACTATCTCGCCCAGGTCGGCGGTGCGCTCGACGCCCCAGTACTCGAGCACCGTACGAGCCATGGGCCCGTACCGCTGGATCGCCAGCTCCCGGACACCCTCGGCCAGCTCGGGGCCGCTGATGTGACGCGGCTCGGTAAGGCGCTCCAGGACGTAATGGAGAGCCGACAGGAGGAAGACATACGCCGTCTCATGGTAGCGCGGGTGGCGCTCCTTCAGGCGATCGATCACCTCGTCGGCGAAAACCATGCTCTCGTTCATACTGCTCACATTGCGTCGATCCACTGAAGAAATGTGTGGTACATGGAGGCGGCGCGCAACACGCGCCGAGGGTTTCGGGAGAGAGCAGAGCGGTGGGCGGGATGTTCTGCGACGCAGGCGTCGAGGGTCTGGCGGGCCGCTTCCTGCGCGGCCCGCCAGACACCCCGGACCCAGGCTCAGGTCACGGTTGCGGCGCCGCCAACCCGGGGCTGGACTCGCGCCACTCCTCGTAGAGGGGCCGCCGGGCGGTCAGCTCGCTGACGGCCTCGCTCACTCGCCGGCGCACGTCCTGGTCGTGGGGCGCTTCGAGCACATCGGCCATCCATGTCCCGATCTGGCGCATGTCGTCCTGGTCCATGCCCCTGGTGGTGAGGGCGGCGGTGCCGATCCTCACACCCGAGGTCACGAACGGAGAGCGTTTCTCGCCGGGCACGGTGTTCTTGTTGGTGGTGATGCGGGCGTGCTCGAGGGCCGCCTCCGCATCCTTACCACTCAGGTCACGGTCGCTCAGGTCCAGGAGGATCAGGTGGTTGTCGGTGCCTCCGCTCACCAGCCGGAAGCCCCGATCCATGAGCGCGTCCGCCAGGGCGGCGGCGTTGGCCAACACCTGGCGCACGTATCCGGAGAAGTCGGGCCGTGCGGCTTCCAGGAACGCCACCGCCTTGGAGGCGATGACGTGCATGAGGGGACCGCCCTGCATCCCCGGGAAGACCGCCTTGTCCAGCCCCTTCGCGTACCGCTCCGACGTCACCGCGAACCCGCCGCGGGGGCCTCGCAGGGTCTTGTGAGTGGTCGACGTGACGATGTCCGCGTAGGGGACCGGGCTGGGGTGCACGCCGCCAGCCACCAGGCCGGCGATGTGGGCCATGTCCACGATCAGCGCCGCGTCCACCTGGCGGGCGATGTCGGCGAAGGCCGGGAAATCGATGAGACGCGGGTAGGCGCTGGCCCCGGCCACGATCACCCGCGGCCGGTTCCGCTGCGCCAGGTCGCGCACCTGGTCATAGTCTATACGACCAGTTTCCTCGCCTACACCGTACGCCGCCACCTTGTAGAGCTGGCCGCTGAAGTTGACCGGCGAGCCATGGGTCAGGTGGCCCCCATGGCTCAGGTTCATGCCCAGCAGCGTGTCACCCGGCTTCATGAGCGTCATGTACGCCGCCATGTTGGCCTGGGCGCCTGAATGGGGCTGCACGTTGGCATGCTCGGCGCCGAAGAGGCTCTTGCACCGCTCTATGGCGAGCCGCTCCGTCTCGTCCACCACCTCACAGCCGCCGTAGTACCGACGGCCCGGGTAACCCTCGGCATACTTGTTGGTGAGGACCGTGCCCATCGCCGCCAGGACGGCGGGCGAGCAGAAGTTCTCACTGGCGATGAGCTCCAGCGTCTCATGCTGGCGCCGGGCCTCGCCGGCTATGGTTTCGAGGATCTCCGGGTCCGTCCGTAATGCGTCCAAGGTACCTCCTACAGCCAGGTGTGCTGGATGGCGCCCACCTGCTGGATGCGCCGCTCCGCCAGTCGGTCGGCCGCCTCGTTCGTGGGCAGGCCCTCCTCGCGGGCCAGCTCGAACAGCTGATCCAGGGTATCATAGATCTCGCCGGCCTTACGCTTCGACCGCTCCGACGTCCAGCCGTTGAGCTCACCGTACACGTTGATCAGGCCACCAGCGTTGATGACGTAGTCAGGCGCGTACAGGATGCCCCGATCCGCCAGCTCCTTGCCGTGGTGCTCCTCCTCCAGCTGGTTGTTCGCGGCGCCGGCGATGATCTCGAACTTGAACTTGCGCAGCGTCTCGTCGTTCACGACCGCGCCCAGGGCGCAGGGGGCGAAGACCTGGGCGTCCACGCTGTAGATGTCGTCGCTGGCCACGGCCTGGGCGCCGAACTCGTCCACGACCCGCTTCACCCGCTCGTCATCGATATCGGTGACGATGAGCTTGGCGCCCTCGGCGGCCAGGTCCTGGCAGAGGTAGTAGCCCACGTGGCCCACGCCCTGGACGGCCACGCTCACGCCGTTCAGGTCGTCGCTGCCGTAGCGGTGCTTGGCCCCGGCCTTGATGCCGCGATAGGTGCCGTAGGCGGTGACAGGCGACGGGTCGCCGGACCGGCCGGCCAGCCCCGTCACGTACTCGGTCTCCATGTGGACGTAGTCCATGTCCTCGACGCTGGTGCCCACGTCCTCGGCCGTGATGTAGCGACCTTTGAGGGTCTCGACGAACCGGCCGTGTGCCCGGAACAGCATCTCCCGCCGCTTGACCTTCGGGTCACCGATGATGACGGCCTTGCCGCCGCCCAGGTTGAGCCCGGCCACCGCCGCCTTGTATGTCATGCCGCGTGCCAACCGGAGCACGTCCACCACCGCCTCCTGGTCGGTGGCGTAGTTCCAGAGCCGCGTGCCACCCAGTGCCGGACCCAGTGTCGAGTTGTGGATGGCAATGATGCCGCGGTACCCCGCCGCCGGCTCGTAGCAGAATACGACCTGCTCGTGCTCGTGCTGCTCGATCAGCTCGAAAATCTCCATTATCCCCTCCGATATAGATCGCGTGCGATCACCACACGCTGGATCTCGTTTGTGCCCTCGTATATCTCCGTGGCCTTGGCATCCCGCATCAGCTTCTCCACGGGGTAGTCCCGCATGTAGCCGTAGCCGCCGAAGATCTGGACTGCATCCGTCGTCACGGCCATGGCCGTCTCGCTCGAGAACAGCTTGGCCATGGCGGACCAGCTCGTGGTCCGCTCCTGCGCCGCCCTCTCGAGCAGCGCGCTGGCGGCGGCCACCTTGGTGGCCATCTCCGCCAGCATGAACTGGATCGCCTCGAACTCCCTGATGGGACGCCCGAACTGCTCCCGCTCCGCCGCGTACGACAGCGCGTGATCGAGCGCTGCCCGGGATATGCCCACCGCCTGCGCGGCGACCCCCAGGCGACCCAGGTCCAATCCCTCCATCGCCAGCCGGAACCCGTCGCCCTCCCTACCCAGCAGCGCGTCGTCCGGCACTCGCAGCCCGTCCAGCCGCACCGTCACCACCTGGACGGAGCGCATGCCCATGGTCCGCTCCCGCGACACCACGTCCCAGCCGTCCACGTCGGTGGGCACCAGGAACAGGCTCAACCCACCCGGGCCTTCGCCGCCGGTACGGGCGACCACGACCGCGAGGCCGGGGCGGCCGCCGGGCAGACGACCGTTCGTCACCCACTTCTTCTCGCCCGCCAGCAGCCAGCTGTCGCCGTCACGGACGGCCGTGGCCGCCACCGCGCCGGCGTCCGAGCCGGCGCCCTCCTCCGACAGGGCGAAGCAGCCCACTCGCTCACCGGCTGCCAGCCCCGGCAGCCAGCGGGCCCGCTGCTCGTCGGTCCCGTAAGACGCGATGAGGGAGACGGCGAAGGCGCTGTGGATCGACAGGGTCAACGCCACGGCCGGCTCGCCCCAGGCAAGCTCCTCCAGGACGTCGAGGTAGGTGGCCACGTCGAAAGCCATGCCTCCCTGCGCCTCCGGCACGACCATGCCGAAGAAGCCCAGCTCACCGAGCTGGTCGAGAACGCCCGGGTCTATGGCACCGTCCCGGTCCCATTCCTCCACGTGGGGCAGCAGCTCGCCCTCGGCGAACTGTCGCGCCAGCGCCCTGATCTCTCGACGATCCAGCTCCACCGCGCTCCTCGGTCCGTGACCGGGTGTCCCGGCCGTTCATGTCTCGTACTGGCTCGTACTTCGTCGCTCCGACTGCTAACCGTACTGGTAGAACCCTCTCCCTGTCTTGCGACCGTGCCAGCCGGCGTCCACGTACTTCCGGAGCAGGGGGCAGGGCCGGTAGCGGTCGTCGCCCAGGTCCCGGTGCAGGACCTCGAGTATCGACAGGCAGGTGTCGAGTCCGATGAGGTCGGCCAGGGCCAGGGGACCCATGGGATGGTTCATCCCCAGCTTCATGACGGTGTCGATGGCCTCTGGCTCCGCCACTCCCTCCATCAGGGCGAAGACGGCCTCGTTGATCATGGGCATGAGGACCCGGTTCGAGACGAAGCCGGGGAAGTCGTTGACCTCGACGGGCGTCTTGTCCAGGGCGGCGGCGGTCTCCATGACGCGACGAGTGGTCTCGTCGCTGGTCTGCAGGCCACGGATGACCTCCACCAGCTTCATCACGGGTACCGGGTTCATGAAGTGCATGCCGATGACGCGCTCGGGCCGGCTGGTCACCGCCGCCAGGGCGGTGATCGAGATGGACGACGTGTTGCTGGCCAGGATGCCGTCGCCGACCACGTCGTCCAGCTGTTTCAGGATGTCCGACTTCAGCTCGAGCTTCTCGGGCACGGCCTCCACCACCAGGTCAGCGCCACGGACGGCGGCCAGGTCGGTGGCGATCTCGATCCGGTCCACGATCTGGCCGACCTCCGACTCGTCTATGAGTCCCTTCTTGGCCTGCCGCTCCAGGTTCTTGCGGATGGTGGCGACGGCGCCCGCCAGCCGCTCCTGGTCCACGTCCACCAGTACTACGGGGTGGCCATTCTGGGCGAAGACGTGGGCGATCCCATTGCCCATGGTCCCGCCGCCGATCACTCCGACCCTACTGATGTCCGACATCGTGGTCTCCCTTTCGTTCACTGGTTCCGCCCCTGGAGCCGGGGCGAGTGTATAGCCATACCAGGGCGACGGCCACCAGCACGGCCAGCGTACCGGCGAGCCCGCCTTCCGGGCCGAACTCCCCGCCGGTCAGCCAGCGGGGGCCCGTGGCCCGGCCGTCGTACAGGGGTGCGTCGAAGAGGTCCAGCCCGCTCACGGGCAGGTCCAGCAGCCCGGCCATGGCCCAGTTCCAGCCCAGGTGCACCGCAGTGGCGAACCAGAGGCTGCCGGTCCATAGCACCGCCAGCGAGAGCATGATGCCGGCGGCGAATATGTTTGCCAGCCCCGCGACATCCACGTTGGGGTTGGTGGCGTGCAACCCCGCGAAGAGGACGCTCATTATCAGGGTGGCCGCCAGGGGCCCCGCCCCTTCCACCAGGACCCGGAAGGGGTAGCCGCGGAACAGGGCCTCCTCCGCAGCGGCGGGCAGGGCCAGGAAGATGAGGGCGGTGCCGGCCACCGCCAGCCACTCCGGCAGCGAGCCGGGAGCGCTGGTGAAGCCGAACGCGCCGAAGACGGCCAGGACCAGCACGACTCCGCCCAACGCAAGGGCCCCGATCGCCACTCCGGCCGCCAGGTCCCGGGGCACCCGTCGCTCCACGGGGAAGCCCAGGCCGCGGAGCGGCTGGCGGTCGATCCAGCGGAGCATTATCCACGCGGCCAGGAGCGCCGACACCAGCATGATCACGGACTGGACGAGCAGCACCTGGGCCAACCGGTCCAGGTCGGGGAAGAGGTCCGCTGCGACCAGCACCAGGACCTGGGCCTGGAGCAGGACCAGGACGAGCAAGGCGAAGAGGAGCATTCGCCAGAATGCTCTCACCCGCCCGTCCCGGACCAGCCATCGCAACCTCTCGCCGCCCACGGGAGAAGAGCCCGGGCTAGAGCAGCCCCAGGGTCCTCCGCCGCCCGCGCCACGCGATCAACGCGGCGAGGGAGACCTTGATCCCGTCGCCAACCAGGAAGGGGACAATGCCCAGGGCCATGGCGGCGGCCAGGTCGCCGGTGTAGACGGCGAGCCAGGCGGCGCCGCTGACCAGGATCAGCAGCGAGGCAGCCGCAAGTCCCGCCACCAGCCGCACCGCTTCCGTTGTGCCACGGCCGGCGCCGGGCCGGCAGAGCATACCGGCCACGAAGGCGGCGGCGGGGAAGGCCAGGAGGTAGCCGCCCGTGGGGCCCAACAGGGCGGGCAGGCCCAGGCCGGCGGCGAACACCGGCAGCCCGGCGATCCCCATGCCCAGGTATGCGAGCTGGGAGGCGGCACCGAGGCGCGGGCCCATGAGGGCTCCCGCCAGTATCACGACCGCGGTCTGGAGCGTGACGGGTACCGGTGTGAAGGGCATTGGCACCCGGATGTACGCCGCCAGCGCGGTGGCCACTGCGAAAGCGGCCACGGCCAGGACTTGCCGGGTCACCCGGTCCGGCACCAGCTCGAGTGTCGCTACGTTCCTGATCCGGAGCATCGTCTGGTTCATTCTTCAAATCCTTTCTACGGAAAGTGCCACTGCATCGCCGCCACCCAGGCAGAGAGTCGCCAGGCCGGTGGTGGCATCACGATCGCGAAGCGCGTGCAGCAGGGTGGTCAGTATGCGGGCGCCGGACGCGCCTATGGGGTGGCCCAGCGCCACGGCCCCGCCGTTCACGTTCACCCGACCCCAGTCCCAGCCGAGTTGCCTGCCGTCAGCCAGCACCTGCACGGCGAAGGCCTCGTTGGCCTCGATGAGGTCGTAGTCGTCTATGCTCTTGCCTTCCTTCTCCATGAGCCGCTGAACGGCTCGTACGGGAGCGAAGAATAGCTCCTGCGGGGAGACGGGGCCGGTGGCATAGGCCGAGACCCGGGCAATGACTTCCAGCCCGTTGGCCCGGGCGTACTCCTCGCTTGCCACCACCAGGGCCGCTGCGCCGTCGTTGAGGCCCGGCGCGTTCCCTGCCGTCACTACCGGGTCGGTCACCTGCTCGGGCATGTCCGCCGTGAAGGCGGGCTTCAGCCGGCCCAGCGCCTCCAGGGTGGTGTCGGCCCGGGGCGGCTCGTCCCGGTCCACTACGGTGCTGCCCTTCCGGGTCGATATCTCGATGGGCACCAGCTCAGCGTCGAACTTGCCCGCCTCCTGCGCCGACACCGCGTTCTGGTGGGACCTGAGGGCCCAGGCGTCGGCGTCGTCCCTGCTGATGTCGGCCTTGTGGGCGGTGTACTCCGCGTGGCCGCCCATGTGGCAATGGCCGAAGGCGCACCAGAGGCCGTCGTGGATAAGGCCGTCCACGAGCTGCTGGGTGCCGAACTTCACCCCGTCCCGGTGGCCGAAGAGGTAGTACGGGACCTGGGACATGGACTCCATCCCACCGGCAACCAGGAGCCGGGCGTCGCCGGCACGGATGGCCTGCGCCGCCAGCATGACGGCCTGGAGGCCGGAGCCGCAGACGCGGCTCACCGCCATGGCACCGACGCTCTCGGGGATGCCGGCGCCTATCGCCGCCTGCCGGGCGGGAGCCTGGCCGGCACCGGCGGGGACTACGTGACCCATGATGACGTCGTCGATATCGGCCGCCTCGGCGCCCGAGCGCTCGAGGGCGGCACGGATCGACCGCGCCGCCAGCTCCGGGGCACTGAGCGGACTCAACCCGCCGAGGAACCGGCCGATGGGAGTACGGGCTGCCGAGACGATGACTGCTGTGCGCGAGGGGTCACTCATCAATTCATCTCCAGCGTCTCTGGCGTTGGTCCGGAAGCCCCGCGGGAGCGGAGCGGCTTCGAGAGGCGGTATAATAGCGAGGTGGGACGTGTTGGGCCAATGCCGCCGTGGCTCGCCTGGAAAGGAGGCGCCGCGATGCGGCGCAGGGGGGCTCGCCTGAGGGCTCGCAGGTGGGCGCGGCTGGGCCGCGCAGGGTGGCTCACTGTGTGAGCAGTGGGGCTGCGCCAGGGGGCGCGGCTGGGCCGCGCAGGGGGGCTCACTGCGTGAGCAGTGGGGCTGCGCCAGGGTGGCTCACTGTGTGAGCAGGGTGGGGCGTGGCTGGTCGGGGTCCAGGTGGGCCCAGGGGGTGGTGGGGTCGTGCTCGAAGATCAGGAGCCATTCTTCCTGGCGGGCGCGGTGGAGGAGGGCGCGCTTGGTTTCCAGGGTTACCAGGGGTTCCAGGTCGTAGCCCATGATCCAGGGCAGGTCCACGTGGGCGGTGGTGGGGATGAGGTCGGCGAGGAAGCAGGCGGTGCTGCCGCGGGACTGGACCAGGACGGACTGGTGGTGGGGTGTGTGGCCTGGTGTGGGGATGACGGTGACGCCGGGGACGATCTCGGCCTCGCCTGCCACCAGCTCCCACTGGCCGGCTTCCTCAACGGGCTCGTAGTTGTGGCCCATGTACGATGCCCGGATGCGCTCGTTGGGCAGCTTTGCGAACTCGAGCTCGCCGCGCTGGACCATGTAGCGGGCATGCGGGAAAGCGGGGCGGACCTGGCCATCCTCGTCCCTCAACGTATTGCCGCCGGCGTGGTCGAAGTGGAGGTGCGTGTTGATGACGACGTCCACGTCGTCGGGGGTGTGACCGGCGGCTCTGATGGCGTCCTCGAGGCGAGTGGGGTCGCCCTGGTTCTCGATCCCGTATATGTCCCGGAACTTCTTGTTCTCCTTGTTGCCGACGCCGGTATCCACCAGGACCAGGGCGTCGTGTGTCTCGACCAGGAGACAGCGCAGCGCCAGGGGGATGCGGTTCCGCTCGTCGGGTGCGATGCGTCGCTCCCAGAGGGGCTTGGGTACGACGCCGAACATGGCGCCCCCATCGAGCCGCTGGAATCCCGCTTCCAGGGCGTGGATGCGCAGGTCGCCCACATGGGTGGTGCGGGCCAGGGGCTGCTCGGAGGTGATGTCGGAGATCATGCCCATTCTGGATACTCCATTGATCGTGGCAGGGCGGACCGCTTGGGCCGCGGCTTCCGTCTGGACAGCAGCTCCTCCAGCTGGGACCAGGTGTGGACTCCGGCCTCCTCGGCCCGGTCCAGCAACCGGGTCAGGACCGTGGCCGTGGCGACGGCGTCCCCGTACGCCCGGTGCCGCGCGTCACATGTTATGCCATAGAAATGGATCAGCGAATCCAGGGACCGGCTGCGCAGCTCGGGCATGGTCTTGCGGGCCAGGCGCGCGGTGCAGAGCTGTCGCCCGCGAGGGGGCGCGTAGTCGCCTCGCTTCAGCTCCCATTCCAGGAACCGGAGGTCGAAGCTGGCGTTGTGGGCCACGAAGACGGCCCCGGCCATGGTCTCCTGGAGCCGTGGCGCCAGCTCCAGGAACGGGGGCGCCTCGGCCACCATGGCGTCGGTGATACTGGTCAGGCGGGCGACGAAGCGGGGGATGAGGCGCCCGGGGTTGACCAGGGATTCGAACTCGTCGCGCACCCTGCCCTGTCGATCCACGCGCACCGCCGCCACCTCGGTGATCCGGTGGCCGCGGGCGGGTGAGCCGCCGGTGGTCTCGCAGTCCACTACCACGTACTCGAGCTGGCTCAGCGGTGCGTCGCCTTCGGGCGCGGTGACAGCAGCGGCAACGGCGTCGCAGCCCCTCACCAGACGTCCTCGCGCAGCACCGGGAGCGTCATGCAGCGACCGCCGCCGCCACCCCGCACCAGCTCCGCGCCCTCGAAGGTGAGCACGGCCCGCTCGCCGTCCGTCAGCTCGGCGTCGCCGGTGAGGAAATCGGTGCCGTGTATGATGCGGAAGCCGGCCTGCTCCTCCATCTCGCGGTACGTCCGCTCGTTGCGCGAGTAGCCGAGCACCACGCCGGGTCGCACCGCCACGAAGTTGCACCCGCTGGACCACTGCTCCCGCTCCTGGAACACCCGGTGGTCACCACCGCAGAAGATGGGCTCGAGCGGGAGGTCCACGGCCCGCAGCGCGGCGAAGACGTTGGGCATCTCCTGCATCCCGCCGGGCTGATCCTTGCGCCAGTAGAGGACGGCGTACCGGTCGGGACCGACGAAGGCGGGCGGGAAGACGACGGCGTGCTCCCGGTCCACCATGGTGAAGACCATGTCCAGGTGGATCATGGCCCGGCTGCTGGGCAACACCACGATGATCACGTGCTCTACGCCATGACGCTCCGCCAGCTTGGCGGTGATGCCGTCGAAGGCGGCGGGACTCGACCGCTGTGACAGCCCCATGATCACCGTGTCCGGCCGGAGCACGTGCACATCGCCGCCCTCGATGGTGTAACCGGCGCGGCGCTCCTCGGTCCCGTCGTAGATCAACCCCGCGTTGCGCAGGCTGGGGTGGAAGGTGAAGAGGGCCTTCATCAGGACCTCCTCGGTCCAGCGCACGTTGAAGCGCATGGAGCCGATGACCACGCCGTCACCCACCACCATGGCCGCATCCCGGGTGAAGAACAGGTTGGGCAGGGGCGGCATGGCATAGCTCTGCACGTTCAGCAGGCGCGCCAGCGGGCCCTGCTCCATCGCCTCACCCTCGACGAACAGCCTCACCAGCTCCGCCGCGGACAGTCCCTCCAGCTTGCGGGCCAGGGACTTCGACTGGGCCACGTCCACCACTCGATCGATCAGGAACTGCCGGGCCTCCGCCGTCTCCAGGATCTCACGCAACAGGTCCCGCACCTCGTGGACCTGGGCGAAACGGGAGAGGATTGCCTTGAACCGTTTGTGCTCCCTGGCGGCCGACTCCAGGCTGATGATGTCGTCGTAGAGGAAGTCCTTCTTCGTTGATGGCGTCACCGCCAGCAGCTCCGGCCCTGGCGAATGGCAGATCACCGACCGCAGCGGCCCTATCTCACTCGTTACCCGAACACGTCTCTCCAGCACCGACCCCCCTCGAGCTCTCTCTGCTGACACCCGTTGACGCCGCCTGCCGGCCCGGCGCCTCGCCTCTGAACAACGCATACGACAGCCGCTCCATCTCGGCCGCCGTGTCCACAGACTGTATCACCACCCCGGGCGGCACGTCCAGTCGGGTGGGCGCGAAGCTCAGGATCCCGCGCACCCCGGCGCCCACCAGTCGGCTCACCACGGGCTGGGCGGCTCTGGCCGGCACCGCCACCACGGCGATTTCGATACCGGCCCGCACCAGGACCGCCTCCAGCCGGGCATCCGACTGCACCTCCAGACCGTGCCACCGGACGCCAATCTTATCCGGGTCGGCGTCGAACACCGCCTCGATATGGAAGCCCTGACACCGAAACGCCTCGGAGCCGAGCAGCGCCTGGCCTATGCGGCCCGCGCCCACCAGCGCCACGGAGCGACGCTGGTCCAGGCCGAGCCTCGAGCGCAACGCCTCCTCGAGACGGACCACGGGATAGCCCTTTCCCCTGGTGCCAGACGCTCCCACCAGCGACAGGTCCTTGCGGACCTGGACCGCGGTGCTACCGCTCCGCCGGGCCAACTCCTGGCTGGACACGGTCCGCACCCCGGCCTCGCGCAGTTTCGACAACAGCCGCAGATACAGCGACACTCGCCCAATCGTGGGCCCGGGCGATCTCTTCATCGAGAAGTAAAC
>SLCC01000067.1 GCA_007126035.1 Gemmatimonadota bacterium | reverse complement strand
GAGGACCCTGACAACACCCTGGCGGGCCAGGGTCCCGGCGAGGATTGCAGGGGCCACGGGACCCACGTGGCGGGGACCATCGGCGGTGCCATTTACGGTGTGGCGAAGGATGTGGACCTGGTCTCGGTCCGCATCTTCGGGTGCACCGGCGGATCGCCCTGGAGCAGGACCATCGCGGCATACGAATGGGTCACTGAGAACCACAACGAGCGTGGCGGGACCCGCTCGGTGGCCAACATGTCCTTCGGCGGCTGGGGCGGCCACGAGGACGCGGAAGCCGTCCTCGACGCCCTGCACGCCATGATCTCCGCGGGCGTCTCGGCGGTAGCCGCAGCCGGCAATACCGGTGGTTCGGCATGCGATCTGATGCCGGCGAAGTCTCCGCTGGCCATGACCGTCGGGGCCACCGACAGGAACGACTGGCAGACGACCTGGTCGAGCCGTGGCGACTGCGTGGACTGGTACGCCCCGGGCCAGGACATCACTTCCGCGTGGTGGGAGAGCGATGACGCCGTGAACGAGATCAGCGGCACCTCCATGGCCGCGCCCCACACCTCCGGTGTGGCCGCCCTCTTCCTGGAAGCGCATCCCGAAGCCAGCCCCGCGCAGGTCTTCGAGGCGTTGCGCGACGGAACCACGAAGGAGGTCGTGGTCGAACAGGTGCCGGTGTACTCCGGCAACAGCCGGAACATCAAGGGATATGAGGCTGGCGACGTCGTCGGCGACCTGCTCTACAGCCGTCTGGGAGTGGTTGTGTTGCCGGCGACCGGGTCCATCGCCGGTACGGTAAAGATGGCGACCGACGACGGCCAGGAGCCGAACGGGGACCCGATCGAGGGCGCGACGGTCAGGATCGACGGGACGTTCCTGTCCGCCCTCACCGATGCTCAGGGCGCCTATTCCTTCGCCCAACTGAACGAGGGGACCTACACCCTCAGCGTGACAGAGGTGGGGTTCCACCCAGCCGAAGAGCAGGCCACCGTCCAGGAAGACCAGATCACGGTCGTAGACTTCGTGCTGGACGCCCGGGAGAACCACGGACCGGTAATCGTGGAGTTCGATGCGCAGTCCACCCGCCAGCGGCAGGGGATCTACTCCATCACCGTCGATTGGGCCGTAAGCCACCACGCCGGCCTGCTCCAGAGCGTCAGGAGCGAGCTTCTTCAGGATGGTAGGGTGGTCGGATCCGACGTCTCCGATGTCCAGGGCGAAAATGGTTCGGGGAGCCACGAGATCCGCACAACCCGCAGGCCGCCGTTTGACGTGCGACTGACGGTGACCGACCAGGAAGGAAAGACGGCGGTCGAGGAGAAGCAGGATATCTGATCGACCGTCTCGGCGCATGGACCGGGCGCCGGGCACTCTACCCGGCGCCCCATCGCCCGTGACGCACACGCCACCTCGCCGCTGCCGGCGGGGCCGGGACCACCCACGGAGGCCGATATGGATCGCACGCAGCCCGTCGTACCCGTCCTGATCCCCGTGCTGGCCGCCCTCATGGCCGCGACGCCGGCCATCGCGCAGGAGCCCCACGTGGCCGCCGCCCCGCCCGACGGCGCCGCGGTCCATCGGTTCACCGCCGACCGGTGGGAGGAGCCGCTCTGCGCCGGCGCCCGGGAATGGACGTTCGTCGACGATGGCTGGAACACCTTCGCCAGGAACACCAGGACCATGTGGACGGTCAGGCTGCGGGCGCAGGACTGAAGCACCGTCGATGGCCTCCCGCTCCGATCGACCAGCCTTCCGCACTCGTCTCACGGACCGGCAGGCCCCTCCGGCCCGGGCAACACCGTGACCCGGACGAAGGGCACGACGCCGGTCATGCGGTCGGCGACGAGCGCCCGGACTGCCCGGCGGATGGCCGACTCCAGGTCGTCGCCATGCTCACCGGTGCGCTCCACCACCACGTCGAAGAGCAGGGTCTGGCCGGGGTGGCGGACCAGGTCCCGGCGAGTGAAGCGGGCAGTGGACTGGATGTAGGCGGCGCCGGGGGTTCGGTCCACGGCATCGCGGGCGATGACCAGGGCGTCCCGTGACAGGTCGGCCCGGGTGAAGCTGGGCTCGAGGCGGGTCTGCCAGGCCACCAGGCCCAGGGTGACCAGGGCGACGGCGGCCACCAGCGCGGTCCGGGTCCGGGCGGTGCCCCGACCGATGCTGGGGTCGGCGGGGCGGATGCCGAAGGCGTGGAGCACCAGCCAGCCGCCCAGGGCAATGGCCAGGTACTGGAGGGCCAGGAGGAAGGCCATGAGGGTGAAGTAGTCCCAGCGGCCCAGCGGGACCGAGAGGCCCAGGACGGCGGCGGGCGGCGCCAGGGCGGCCGCCACCATGAAGCCGGCGGCCGTGCCGCTCACCAGGCTGTCCCGCTCCGACTTCACCTGGGCCTGGGCCCCGGCGGCGCCCGCGGCAAGAGCCACCACCACCGCCCAGGTGGACAGCGCCGTCACCTGCTCCATCATGGCGGTGGAGACCTGGAGACCGTAGCCGAAGCCCAGGGCCAGGGCCGCGGCCGCCTGCACCACCAGCGACACGGCGAAGCGCCAGCCGCCCCGGGCGAACATGCGCCCGTCGCCGATGCCCAGCGCCACCACCGAGACCAGCGCCGGCGCGCCCATGGGGTTGATGAGCATGGCGGCCACCAGGAGGTAGGCCACGTCGAAGATGAGGCCGTACGCGCCCACCACACCCGCCAGCACCGAGAACAGCAGCAGCCCCCGCCAGGCGCCCACGCTCTGGAGCGACGCCGCCACCAGCTCCAGCGTGGACAGCCGCGACACGTCCCGCACCCGCCCGGCCAGACGGTCCAGCGGCGACGACAGCGGCAGCGCGCCCACGGGCAGGAGCACGAACCCCGCGTCGCCCACCTCTGCGGTGACGGCGGCGATGAAGCCACCGGCACGGTCGTTGGGTATGGTCACCAGGACCAGCGACAGGTCGCCGTCATGAGACGCGGAGTGGAGGCCGGTGGGCTCGCCGCCGGTGGGCTCGCCGCCGGTGGGCTCCGCGCCGGTGGGCTCGCCGCCGGTGGGCTCCGCGCCGGTGGGCTCCGCGCCGGTGGACCTCCGTTCCGCCCGTACCACGATGGGGTCGTCGGCGTCGTGCTCCGCCGCCAGGGCCAGCACCCGGCATACCGCCTGGCGGGGGACCTGGACCTGGATTGACCGCACGGCTCAGCCCTTCCCACCGCAGAGGCGCTCGCGGCGCAGCCGCATCAGCAGCTGCCCGGCGTGGAACAGGAAGGGCCACCGCGACGGATGGCTCGATGTCCAGAGATCAGCCATGGCGCGCCGAGGACACGCATGGGCCGGGCCGGAGCGCCGAGTGCTGCGTTGTATGTTCGGGGCTCGATGTTCGAGCTCGCGGATCCTCAGAGAGCGTCGAGGTAGGCGACGAACGATTCCAGGTCCTCCAGCCGGTCCACGCCCGTGACCGCCTCCAGCTCGTGGGACCGGGCGCCCCCGATTACCACGTCGACTGCCGACGGCAGCGCGTCACGCACCGCCGCCACCTCCGCCCGCGCCACCCGACCATTGCCATAGCCCACGCTCATCGCCACACAACGCGCGCCCGCCTGACGGGCCGCACCGGCGATGTCCGCCGCCGGCACGTTCGGGCCCAGATACACCACCCGCCACCCCGCTCCGCTGGCCGCCGCCGAGACCAGCAACGCCCCGATCTCGTGATGCTCACCAGACGGGGCGGCCACCACCACCACCCGATCCGCCGTGCCCACCGCCAAAGACCCCGCCAGACGCGCAACCAGCGAACCCGCCACCACGCTCGCCAGATGCTCCTGCGCCACGCTCAGGCGGCCCGCGTGCCACTCCTCCCCGATCCGACGGAACAGCGGCGCCACCACCCCCTCCAGGAACTCCGCCAGACCCAGCAGCGTCGCGGCACGACGCAGATCCACCTCCAGTCCCGGCCCGTCCAACGCGCGCGTCAGCTCGAGCGCCCGCTCCACCCACTGGTCCGGCGCAGGGCCCGGACCCACCTCCCCGATACGGCTCCGCAGCGCCACTCGGTCCTCCCGGACCAACGCCTCCAGATCCGAACGATCCAGACCGGAAAGCTGGCCGATACTCCGACCCGCCGACGTCGCCTCCGCCAGTAGCGCCAGAAGCGAAACGTCCCCGTCCGAATACAGCCGCCGCCCCGCCTCGTCCCGCTCCGGCGTCACCACCCCGTAACGGCGCTCCCAGACCCGGATCACGTCCACCGACAGACCCGTCCGCCTGGAGGCCACACCAATGGGGTGCAGCGCTCGCCCGGCCCCCTGTCCACGTCTATCCGCATCATCTCTCGTCATACCCCTGATGATAACCCTGATTTCCGGCCATGTCCAGAGTTTGTCTAAGATACCCCTTGACAACTGCTGGGCGCTGCTGCATTATTGTCTACACGTTGTCTATACGATGTCGATATGGGTCGGCGCTGGGACGACGGAGACACTCTTTACGGGAGGTGAGTCATGAAGGTGCAGCACTGGATGGTTGCGGGACTGGTGGCGTTGACGGCGGTGGCGTGCACGGACGACGTATCGGCCCCCCTGGTACCGGGCGAGGAGGACATGTCGCGGGCGCCGGCGTCGCTGCGGCCGGCGAGTTCGCCCACGATCGTGGACGTTGCGGTGGCTGATGGCCGGTTCACCACGCTGGTGGCGGCTGTGCAGGCGGCTGGACTGGTGGAGACGCTGTCGGCGGTGGGTCAGCGGACGGTCTTCGCGCCGACTGATGCCGCGTTCGCCGCGCTGCCTGAGGGTGCGATCGAGGGGCTGCTGGCGGACCCTGAGCTGTTGACGGAGGTGCTGCTGTACCACGTGGCCTCCGGTCGCCGGTATGCGGAGGACGTGGTGTCGTCTGACCGGATCCGGATGTTGAACGGTGGCTTCACCATGATCCGGCTGGAGGACGGGCGCGCGTACATCAACGACTCGGAGATCGTGATCACGGACGTGGAGGCGAGCAACGGCGTGATCCACGTGATCGACGCGGTGCTTCTCCCCTGACGGCCCCTGATGAGTGACGGGCCGCGCCGATTCGTGACGGGTGGCGACGGGTGGTGGGGTGGCGACGGATCGGCCGGCCCCCGGGGGAGGCCCGGGGTGACGGGACAGAATGGTTGACAAAACTTGAACAGGAGACGGTGGAACATGTTGGGACGGACGAAGTGGATTTCGGGTGGGCTACCGGTGGTGGCCCTGGCGGTGGGGTTGGCGGCGTGTGACGACGCTGTGGCGGCCCCGGTGGAGGAGGAGCTGAACCTGGTGGAGACGGCGGCGGCGGCTGGCAACTTCCAGACGCTGCTGGCGGCGGCGGAGGCGGCGGGGTTGGCCGAGACGCTGGCCGAGGGCGGTCCGTTCACGGTCTTCGCGCCTACGGACCAGGCGTTTGCCGCCCTTCCCCCGGGGCTGCTGGATGCGGCGCTGAGCGACCGTGAGCTGCTGGCGACGATCCTTCTCTACCACGTGGTACCCGGGCGTGTCCGGGCGGCTGACCTGACGGATGGTCAGATCGTGACGACGGCGGAGGGACGCCCGGTGCGGATCACGCTCCAGGACGGCGCGCGGATCAACGGCACGAGCATCATCGCCACGGACGTGGAGGCGTCCAACGGCATAATCCACGTGATCGACGCGGTGCTCCTGCCGGTGGAGGACAACGTGGACACGGCCATCGATGCCGGGTTCAACACCCTGGTGGCGGCGGTGTCGGCCGCCGGGCTGGAGGACGTGCTCCGTTCGGAGGGTCCGTTCACCATCTTCGCGCCGACGGAGGAGGCCTTCGCGGCGCTCCCGGCCGGCGCCCTGGACGGCCTCCTTGCCGACCCGTCGGCTCTGGCCAGTGTCCTCACGTACCACGTGGTGCCCGGGCGGGTGTTCTCCTCGGATCTGGCTGACGGTCTGGAGGTGGCGACGGTGGAAGGCAGCATCGTTACCATAGGGTTGACCGGCGGCGCAAAGATCAATGACTCGAACATCGTGGCCACGGACATCCTGACGTCCAACGG
>SLCC01000012.1 GCA_007126035.1 Gemmatimonadota bacterium | reverse complement strand
TGCACGTCGAAGGACGTGCGGACGTTCGGCGGCACGGTCCGGGCGGCGACGATCCTGGCGGACATCGGCCCGGCCAGTTCGGCGCGCGAGGCCCGCCGGAACACTGTGCTGACGGCGCGGCTGGTGGCCGCCGAGCTGGGGAACACGCCCGCCATCGCCAGGAAGGCCTATATCCACCCCGCGGTCCTGGACGAGTACGAGGCCCACGGCCGGACCATCGAGTCGCTCATGCGCAAGAACGACCGGCCGGTACGAACCGAGGAGCCGGTGGAGTACTACCCGGAGGAGGCCGCGCTCATGCGATTCCTGGAGCGGTACGGGTAGCGTGCGCCTGCTCGTACCCCATGTCTTCCACTATATTTGGTGGCGGCGGAACGAGACCGGAGCCGGCGGCGTACATCAGTTGAAACAGGTCCGGGGGTTCCGCTCGTAGGGCCAGTCAGGAACCGCATACACCGACAATGTCACTGGACGATCGTAACCGCAGACTCGAACGCAACCATCACCATGCCTTCTGGCTCGGGCTGGTGGCGTCCGTCGCGGTGCACGCGGCCCTGTTCCTGGTCTTCGCCGGGCAGCGGATGCCCCTATCCCCCTTCGCCGCCGCGGGCGAGCGGCAGCGGGACTACCAGGCCGCCGAGGGCGGCGGGATGGAGGCGGTGCAACTCCGTCCGCCCGACGTGGTGGTGGTCCCGCCCGATCCCATACCCGTACCCGTCGTGGAGCTGACAGAGGAGCTGGAGCCCGACCCGGAGGTCGAGGAGGTCCCCGAAATCGCACTGGCTGACGCCCTGAGCGTGCCCGGCACCCGGGACCCGGCCACGGAGCGCGGCATCCCCGACGGAGTCGGCCGCGGCGATGGCGGCAGCGAGGAGGAGGGCCGGTTCCGCGTGGTGCCGCCCCGGCCTCGCGGTCTCACCCTGCCGCCCGGCGATCGGCCCAACGATGTCAGGGGCAAGGAAATCGAGGTCTGGGTCTACGTGAGCTCCCAGGGCCGCGTGGTCCCCGACTCGACCCGCCTCATGCCCTCCAGCGGCGACCGCCGCTTCGACCGCCGACTCCGCGACCACGCCGCCGCCTGGGTCTTCGAGGCGGCCCGGCGGGACGGACGGGCCGTGGCGGAGTGGTTCCGCTACACCATCATCATGTAGCGGAGCCGATAGACGCTGGAGTGGGTGGACCACCTCCGGAACCACGTCTGCCCCAGGCTCGGAGAAGGGAGTCGGAGATCGCCCGGATCGTCATGTCCGACACCGTGCTCCTCGACGTGTTCAGCATCCGGGCCCGCCCCGGGCCGGACGGTCGGAGGGGCGTTGCGCTACCCTGCCTTCGCCCGTGCCAGCCGTACCAGGAAGCCCTCGCAGCCCACGCCCATCACCAGGGCCCGCACCTGCTCCACCCGCTCGCGGCTCACGGCCTCCGAGTGGGCGGCCGGGTTGCGGAGCTCGAGGAGGCCCTTCAGCTCCCTGGGCGCGGTGCCCCGGAGCCAGCCGGCATCGGCGTGGCTGAACGCGGCGCCCAGGGCGCGGGCGACGGCGTCGTCGTGCTCCAGGAGACGGAGGATCGTGCCGAGTGACTGGTGCGGCACGCGCGCCCCGAGGTCGATCCGGCGTCCGTCCACCAGCACGTCCCGGTCCCTGGCCATGGCCCGCTCGAGGCGCTTGCGGAGCCGGGGGAAGATGAGGGCGTTGAGCTCCGTCTCCACGGCCTTGGCGTACTCGACGGCGGGGCCGGAGAAGTCGAAGGCGGGGTCGTCGCGGCGGGTCCGGAAGACCGCCTCGGCGGACGTGAGGAACGTGCGGGTGGCAGGCTCGAACGCGTTCCAGACGACGCGGCCGAACAGGTTGTCGGGAAGCTCCCGGGCCAGACGCTGGGTGTCGCCGCGGAGGTCGGCGTCCCGCTCGGCCCAGAGCCGGCCGCTGGTGAGCATGTCCCGGTCGGCGAACCAGCGGGCGCCGTCGTCGCGGGTGACGATGAGCGGCAGCTCGACCATCCCGCCGTACAGGGACACGGGCCGGCCGTGATAGCGGGTGTTGCCCAGGCGACGCAGCTCCTCGATCACGGCACCCGTATCGTCGCTCACCAGCCGCCGCAGGTCCCAGAGCCGGAACCAGAAATCGGCCTCCAGCTCCCGGTAGTACGCGGGCGCGTGCTCGGCCTCGCCGTCCTCCGCCAGCACGTCCTCCGCCGTCACCTCGCCCAGGTGGCCCACGTAGAGGGAGCGGTAGTCGGTGAGGTAGAGGTGGGTCTCGATGTCGGCCCGCACCTGGTGATCCAGGGCGGCGATCTCGCCGGCGTGGGGCAGCGGCTCATCCCGGTTGCGGGACCGGACCTTGGCCCACCAGACGTAGACGTCGTCCACGTCCGCGGCGCCGGCGCGCTGGCGCCCGGCCCAGCGGAGGAGGACCCGGAGGTGGGCGTCGAGGGCGTTGTCGGCGTACGCCGGGTTCCAGACGGTGAGGAGGTGGCGGGTCGGATCGGGCAACGTTCACCCCTTCTTCAGATTGTGGCGCTTGGACATGGCGTCCGTAAGGGCCGACACGCGCATTTCGATCGATCTCTCTGCCGCACGCAGCTCCCGGAGGAGGAGGACCAACTGGGGAAGGGTCTCCTCTTCCATGTCCTCGCCGTCCGCCACCTCCCTGGCCGCGAGGGTGAGGAGCGCTGGAGCAGACAGGCGATTAGCACCACGCCCACCACGGCCGCATTCGGGACACCTCTTCATTCGGCTTCGCCTGTCTGTTGGAGGAATGGTCGATTCATAGACATATGAGCCATGTTGACGAGAAAGGCCAGAGCGACCCGGACGCGCACTGCGACCCGCGCATTGCCACATGATCGGCTGGCTCTTCGTCGTGGTCGTGGTCTTCTCCTCCGCCGCGGTTCAGCTCGTGGTACGCCATTTCCATGCGCTTGATATCCAGGTACAGCTTCTGCCCGCAAGCAGCCTTTCCTTGCCGGCCTAATAGCCGAACTTGAGGAAGCCGGGACTCCCGTCGCCGAGTTCGTGCTGGAGCGCGCGCTCGGCCTTCTTCGCCGTGTCGAACGCCAGCTGGAAGCACTGCGCGTGGAGGCCCCAAACTTCCCGCTCATCCAGGCGTAGAGTGCACGGTTCGGCTTCTTGCCGTTCCGGTTTGCGCCGGGCCGCGCTCCACCACATTGACGACCTCATCGTTAAGAGCGTCGCGGCCGGGACCACCCGCCTGTTCGCGCTCCGCCACGAGTTTCCGTCCGAATGGGCAGAGTTCCGCGCGCAGGCGCCCGAACCAGGGAAGAAGCGGGGTCACGCTCCTCCTGTTCCTCGAGACCAATGACCTCGCCGACCTGTGGGTTGCCGTGACCTGGGGGGTCAACGCAACCCTTACATGCATGAGCGTGCAGGTAGAACGCGAATGAAGCCTGTGCGGACCTTCGGGGCCAATGTATCGGCACGATCGTGCACGCCCGGCGGCTTTCTACCCCGGATACTCCCTCACGAGAGGATGGGCGATGGGCCCGTCCGCCACCTGACCGGGCGCAAGCGTGACCTGGTCCTGGCTCCCGTCCCAGGCCACCCGCACCACCGGGGCCGACACGGCACGGATGGCGCCCCACCACCCCCTTCCCCCGCCCCCAAGGGTGATGGAGCCCACCGGCCGGCTCCCCAGGAAGCGGCGCTCCAGGACGGTAAGCCGGGCGTGGTTCGTTCCCCCCTCCACCACGTGGGGGCCCTCCAGCCAGAACTCCTTGCCCCCCTTGTCGACGCGGCGGACGTAGACCACCGTGCGGATAACATCGTCGTCGCCGGGGCGGGCGTCGTCGGCCATGAGATTGGCCTTCAGCCGGAGGGAGCCGGAGCCCATGACCTCCACCACCACCGGGGCGCGCGTGCCCGGCACCTCGGCCAGGAGCCCGGAGCGGAGCTTGCCCCGGATCTTGTTGGCCACCGTGCCCCGGATGATCCCCGGGATCCCGATCTTCCCCAGGAAGGCGTGGGTGTGGCGCCGCACCAGCCCCTCGAAGTTCCCCTGGATGGTGGCGTCCAGATCCCGGTACGACGGGTCCCGGCCCGGGGAGGGGGGGAGGGGGGGGACCGGCGCGTGCTCCGCGATGAGGCGCTTCGCCGGATCCCCATCGCCGATGGGAGCGGTCAGGACCATCCCCGCGAGGTGCTCTCCCACCGCGAAGTCGTAGCGGCGGAACTCCTCCTGGAAGAACCCGCCGAAGTTGCTGAGGAAGTTCCCCGAGAGAGGGATGGTCCCGCCCCCCGGCACCGATGACGGCGTGATGGCCACAAGGTTCAGCTTCCGCTTCTCGCGGAGGTTGGCCACCAGGTCCACTAGGAGGCGGAGGCGGGTGCTGAAGGTGACCTCGCCTCCCTCTTCCGTCCGGCGCGCCAGGTCGGCCTCGATGCGGGCCCGGATCTCGGCGTTGGAGGGCGGGGTCTCGTCCGTGGCGAGGCGACGGATCGCCCGCTCCCGGTAGATTCGCTCCAGGAGGTCGTTGAGACGCTCCTCCGCCTGCGATCCCTCCCGGGGGACGAGGTCGTCCACGATTCCCTCCAGCGCGTCGCGCCATTCCACCTGGCTGTTCACCCGGGCGGCCTTCAGCCAGTCCCGGAACGCCGCCTGGCTCGCCACCGCTCCCCCAAGCCGCCCCAGCGCGCCCATGAGTCGGTCCATGTAGTCAGGTGCCACCACCCGAGCCGCCCGCTCATGCCCGTCGTCGCGGAGCTCCCGCTCGAGCTTGGCGGGGAGGTTGTGGGGAAGGGTGTACGCCTCCTTCGTCCCGCTCACGTTGGGGTCGATGAAGAGGAAGGCCCGCTCTCCCTCCCACCCCCGATCCCGAATCCCCGCCAGGTGGATGGCCTCCCGGAGGGGCTCGTTCCGGAACACCCCGCCATCCACGTAGTCGAAGGGGAAGCGGCCGGAGGTTAGCTCGTCGGGCCAAAGTTCGCCGTACTCCCCCCGTGTGCGGTAGAGGCGAACCGGGGGGAAGGCGGCGGGGAAGGCGCCGGAGGCGATAGCCGCCTCCCGGAAGAAGGTCCAGGGCGTCGGCTCCTCCGCCCCCGGGCTCCAGGGGACGAGGTCGTGGAACCCCTTCGGCGCCGGACCCACCGCGGACTGGTCCCGGACGAGACGGAAGCGCACCATGTCGTCGTGGAAGGTGGTCTGCACCGCGTCGGCGAAGGGGCTCTTGGCGCCGGTGGGTCTGGCGCCCCCGGCGGCGGCCTGACGAATCAGCTGCCCCTCGGTGCGCACGGGGATGCCATTGAGGTTCGAGACGGCGAAGGAGGCGAGGGCCCCGTTAGCGAAGAGAGGGTGGGGGGGACGGTCTCGCCACTCCCGGAAGCGGAGGATGGTCTCGGCGATGTCCCGCACCACCCGGTCGGAAAAGAGCGCCGGGCTCCGGTCGGCGACGCGGGACTCGCGGAGCCGGTCGAACTCGATGGTCTTCACCCAGGCCAGCTCCATGGCCGCTTTCATGTCGTCCAGGGAGGAGCCCTGGAAGAGATGAAACATCGCGAGCCCCAGCGTCATGCTCCCCGCCGAGGCGCCGGTCACCACATCCACCTTCGCCGGGAGTCGCGCCGTGTGACCTTCCAGAAGGCGAAGCGCCTCCACCAGGGCCCCTGACGAAAAGCTCCCCAGACTCACGCCACCCCCCATGACGAGCGCGATCCGGATCTCCGACATGGGCACCCTCCATAGTTTGCAGGAATCGGCTGGGAACGTATCGTTCCACGCTCTCTCGTCCGACGCAAGGTTCAGGAGGATGAGTCCCGGACGAATCGACCTCTGCCCTCTGCCACGGCTCTTCTTCCCGCCCCCGGCGTCAGCCCAGTCCTCTGGGCGGACAACGCGCGTATACCGGGCACCAGGTCCGATAGGGTGGAGGAGATCGTGAAGGCGTTCGAGTGAAACGTGGGGTCAGTCTGCCAGCCACGTGGCGCTGCAACGCCTTCCGCTGAAGCGCCTGGGCCTCGTCCATGATGGCGGTGTAGTCCAGCAGATGCAGCGCTGTCACACCCCCTCCCTACCTTCTC
>SLCC01000168.1 GCA_007126035.1 Gemmatimonadota bacterium | reverse complement strand
GGAGACGAGGATCAGGGAGAGACACAGGAGACCGACCGGACGGACGCCGCGCATTCTCATGCCACGCTCCTTTGTTCCGGGGCGGCCGGGCCGCGTGCGTGTCCGGGACTCACCCCTCCATAAGGTGAAACGCAGCACAGCGACGTCGAGGATCACGGCTCGCGGCGAGGCGGCGGCGCAGGCGCCATGGTCGGCCGCGGCGGGCGACTACGACTCGTCTAGCACCTCGCCGCGTGACCCGGCACGGAAGCCAGCCGCCGATCCCGCGTCACCAGGCGGTCCACTCGAGCAATGGCCGCTTCAACGCCGAGGCGTTCCGGGCCAAGTACGGTAGGGATCCGGACTGGGGCCTGCTGTCGCGAGACAGCAGCTTCTATCACCCGTCGGGTAGGCCCAGGCGCAGGAAGACACCGGCCCGGTTACGCCTCTTCATCCCCGACCGTCTCAACCTGCCGGACGACCTGCGCGAACGGTTGCGCGAGTTCGTGCCCGAGCCCCGACCCGCCGAACTGGAAAGCCTGGACGAGCTGCCGGACGCAGTGGACCTGATGGGCCGGCGTTGGGACCGGGAGGCTATGGAGTTCGTGCCCGAGGTCGTTGGCAGCGAACGGCTCCGGACGCGGGAGATGGAGCGGTCTGCGCTGCGCGATCTCGAGGCCGTGCTGCGCCTCGTGCAGAACGGGCGGATTGCCCTCACGCGGAAGAAGCGGCATCCCACGGCTACGTCCGTCCGCGCCGGCGCTCAGGTGCTCGACGGTGGGGACTTCTATCACGGCGAAATCGATATCGCGCCCGACGAGGATATCGGCCCGGTGCGGGCGTTCGCATGGCCGGTCCTGCTCGATGCCAGTACGCTCGTGCGCCTGCGGAGCGGCCGGCTCGCGCTGTCGAAGGCCGGCCCGGCCGTGCTCGGCGCCACGCCCGAGGACCGGGCGGACGCGCTCCGCGGCGTGTGGGACGACTGGATCCTGGACGACGACTTCGATGAGCTGTCCCGCGTCGAAGCGATCCGCGGCCAATCGGGCAGGGGCCGGCGCTCGCTCACCGATCCGAGCTCCCGGCGGCTAAGGGTCAGCGACGCGCTGGCCGAGTGCCCTGTCAGCCGCTGGGTCGCCATCGACGAATTCTTCCGCTACGTGCGCGCGGCCGGTCACGACTTCGACGTGGCCGACGACGATGCCTGGGATTTCTACATCGTCGACAAGCAGTAAGGCAGTCTCGGCTACGCCAGGTGCCGGGAGCAGTCGAGCGCATGCTCGACGACATCGCCGCACGCGCCCAAGCCGTTCGCGACGCCGGGGCGGCCCGCCTCATCGAGTGTGGCGACGCGCACATCGCCGAGCTGATCACCGCGGATTCCCGGACGGCAGGGCTCTGCTTCCGCGCCGGGGACACGCGCGTGGTGGTGCCGGCGGCCGCTGAGCGGGCGTTCCGGCGCGCGCTGCGAGATGTCGGCTACGTCATTCCGGGGCAGGCGCCCCCTTGAGGTAGCGGCGCCGACGAGGTCCGCCGCCCCGGGCCTTGCCGCCTCGGGACCCGCCCCGGCCTCGACTCCCGTTGGCGCCCGGGCCAGCGCCATTCGCCTGTCGCTCCGCCCGTGCCTCCGACCGGCGACGTGCCTCCGCCCGCTCCGCCCGCACCCGGGCCAGACGCTCCTGGAGGGGCAACTCCAGCGGCTCCTCGGTGCCGTTGCTGTAGTTGAAGTCATCCAGGCGACGGCGCTCGATGGGCTTACCCACCTTCCGCTCGATGGCCTGGATCAGCTCCTGCTCTTCCGGCGCGGCGAAGGTGTAGGCATCGCCCGTGGCCTCGGCCCGGCCGGTGCGGCCCACCCTGTGGATGTAGTCGTCGGGGGTGACGGGCACGTCGAAGTTCACCACGTGCTCCAGTGCCTCCACGTCGATGCCACGGGCGAGGATGTCGGTGGCCACCAGGACCTGGTAGCGCCCGGCCTTGAACCCGGCCAGCGCCTCGGTCCGCTGCTTCTGGCTCCGGTTCCCGTGGATCCGGGCCACGGATACGCCGCCCCGCTCCAGCTTCTGGGCCACCCGGTTCGCCCGGTGCTTGGTCCGGGTGAACACGATGGCGTTGCCCACGGTCCTGCGGCGCAGCAGCTCCAGGAGCAGCGCCACCTTCGCCCTCTGTGGCACGGGGTAGAGGGCCTGGGCCACGGTGGCCGCCGGCGCCTGCCTCCGCTCCACGTCCACACGGGCCGGGTCGCGGAGCATCTCGCCCGCCAGCTTCACGATGGCGTGCGGCATGGTGGCGGAGAAGAAGAAGGTCTGGCGCGGCCGCTTCGGCAGGTACGCCATGATCTTCCGGATCTCCGGGAGGAACCCCATGTCCAGCATCCGGTCCGCCTCGTCCAGTACCAGCACCTCCAGTGCCTCCAGCCCGCCGTGGGCGCGGCCCAGGTGGTCCAGGAGCCGACCCGGCGTCGCCACCATGATGTCCACCCCGCGCTTGAAGGCGTTGACCTGCGGGCCCATGGCGACGCCGCCGAAGATGGCGGCCACGGTGATGTCGGTGTGGGCCGCCAGCTCACGGGCGTGCTCCTCCACCTGCGCCGCCAGCTCACGGGTGGGCACCATGACCAGGGCCCGGGTCGCGCCCCGCCCCCGGCCCAGCAGCCGCTGGAGGATGGGCAGAACGAACGCCGCCGTCTTCCCGCTACCCGTAGCCGCGCAGCCCAGGACGTCCCGGCCCGCTACCGCCGGCGCCACCGCCGCGCTCTGCACCGGCGTCGGCTTGGTGAACCCCAGGTCCGACACCGCCGACATGAGTCGCGGGTCCAGCTTCATTCCTGCAAATTCTTCCTGCTTCTTCATTCACTGTCCTTCGGTATATCGCGGAGCTCCCCTCCGCTGGGAGCGCGCACAAAAAAAGAGCCCCGGCGTCCGCCGAGGCTCACTCGATCGTACGACAGCGCCACAGGCTGTGGCGCGCTGGGCTAAGACTAACGGAGGAAGACGGTCCCGGCAAGACGGTCCCGGCAACTCACTGTCGCGGCAACTCACCCTCTTGCCTGTGCGGCCACGCCCCGGCTCCAACGTTGCGCCCACGCCCCGGCTTGGATAGTCTCTTCCTCTGCCCACCCGTCTCCACCAACGCCAGAGGTTGGCATGAACGCCGTCGGTTCGCTCGAGTTGGCCAGGCTCGTTCCCTTCGCCCTGTCGCTCCTGGGCGCCATCGTCCTGCTGGCTGTGACGGCGGTGGCCGCCCGGTGGGTGAACCGGTTGACGCGGCGCGCCCTCGAGCACGCGCACGTGGACCCGACCCTCACCCGTTTCGCCGCCAACCTGGCCCGCTACGGTGTGCTGGTCCTGGGCGTCCTGGCGGTGCTGGGGACCTTCGGGATCTCCGTGACCGGCTTCGCCGCCATCCTCGCCGCCGGCGCCTTCGCCATCGGCCTCGCCCTCCAGGGGACCCTCGGCCATTTCGCCGCCGGGGCCATGCTCCTGATCTTCCGGCCGTTCCGGGTCGGCGACTTCGTGGCCGTGGCTGGCGTGGCGGGGAAGGTGGTGGAGATCGACCTCTTCACCTCGCAGTTCGACACTCCCGACAACCGTCGCCTGGTGGTGCCGAACGGCGCCATATTCGGCTCCACGATCGAGAACATCACCTTCCACCCCACCCGCCGCGTGGAGGTGGAGGTGGGGACCGATTACGGCGCTGACCTCCGGGCGACGCGGGCGGTCCTGGAACAGGTGGTCGCCGGGGCAGAGGGTGTGCTCACGGACCCCGCGCCCCAGGTCTACCTCAAGGAGCTGGGCGACAATTCCATCGACTGGGTGGTCCGCGTCTGGGTCCTCACACCCGACTTCTGGGCCGTCCGCGAGCGGGTGACCCAGCAGGTCAAGGAAGCGTTGGACCAGGCGGGCATCGGGATCCCGTTCCCCCAGCTGGACGTCCATTTCGACGATGTCCCGGCGCCCGTGGCCCGTCGCGTGGAGGTGGAGGCCAGCGGGAGCTGACCGGCTCCCGCCATTCCATCGCCCGGGGTGCTCCACAACGGGTCGGGGGTTGCGTGCACCGCAGCGCTCGCTCACCTACGAGCGGCTCCGGGCCTGGGCCATCTGGGAGGGGTGACTGAAGCCACCGCTAGACCGATCCGCGACGCTTCTTCCCATCGCGCCATGGCTCTGCCCCGGCCCGTCCGGCAGATTCGCGATGACCCTCAACAGGAGCGCCTCATGGAACACCCGACGGGCTATCGCTGGGAGCAACTCCCCGAGTACATCGCGACGATGCAGTACAGCCGCTGCCTGGGTCGGATCTTCGCAGAACTACCGTGGTTGGTGCGGCGCCGGGTGGTCCGACCGCTGACCGGCGCCGCCATCGCCATCGGCGCCGGGATCGTAGGACTCAACGCCGAGCTGCCGCCGTCGGAAAGATTCTCCGCCGACCAGCGGGAGGGGTACCGGAAGGTGGCGCTGGACGCCGTCGCCCTCTCCCGAGACGGCGTGCAGGGCCTGGCCGGCCGCCTCCGCGCGCCCCGTGCCGACATTATCACCGCCCTCGAGTTGCTCGAGCGGATCGAGGCGAGCGTCCGGGAGGCCGAGCCGCCTCCCGACTGGCTATAGGGCCGACGAGCCTACGCCTCGCTTCCGGGGGTGGCGCCGCCGTTGAGCCGGAAACGCGCGTAGGCCAGGTCGCTGGGGGCGAGCGGTACGGACAGCAGGTCGGCCTCGCTGAGCCAGGCGATGCGGGTGTGCTCCAGCGCCCGGGGCTGGCCTTCCGCCTCCGCCGGGAAGAACTCGATGCGGAACCGGGAGCCGGGATCCGCGGCGGCGAACTCCATGGGGCCGACCCCCGTCACCGCAATGCCCAGCTCCTCGCCCAGCTCTCGCCGCGCCGCCTCCAGCGGCGTCTCGCCCTCCTCCAGCTTGCCGCCCGGGAACTCCCAGAGCCCACCGTGCCGCTTGTGGGAGGGCCGTCGGCACACGAGCAGGCGGCCCTCCCGTTCGATGACGCAGGCGACGACGCGGATGAGCACCGGGTTCGGGGCTCTACATCCCGACGCGCACCCCGACGCCGAGCACGAGCCGGTCGAAGTCGCCGGTGACCGCCTTCACCTCGCCGTAGAGCTCGCCGAAGGTCAGCGGTAGCTCCATGCCGGCACCGATGTTCAGGCCGATATCGGTCCAGGTCCCGCCGTTCGACAGCCGACCGTAGCCGATACCGCCCAGGGCGTAGGCGTTGAGGCCCGGGCCCATGAGGAACAGGTACTGGGCGTTGCCGTTGATGGCCAGGAAGCTGCCGTCATCCACGCCCAGGTACAGCTCCACGTCGCCGCCGATACGGAGGCCGGGCAGGACGTTGCCCAGTCCCACGTACGCTCCGCCCTGGAGCCCGAAATCCAGCCAATCGGCATCGGTCAGGATAGCGCCACCGCCCACGACGGTGGACTGGGCGGCGGTGGGTGCGGCCACGGCGGCCATCGCCGCGACGGCTATGAGACACATGACGGCGTGCTTCATGCTCCTCCTCCTTCGATGGGCGCCCGGGCCGGCCGTAAACGCAGTGGCCAACAGACCGGAGCGACGCGACAGGGTCCGTACGAACGGCCCAACATATCTGGCGGTGGTGTCCGGGGTCAATCGTGGACCCGCTGACGCCCCCGAGCGCAACGGCCCACATCCTGTTACACTCCGGGCCGTCCGATACCGAGCACCGCGCACGACGACGCAGATGAACATCCTGATAGTAGAATCCGGGGCCAAGGCGAAGACCCTTCAGAAGTACCTGGGCGAGGGCTGGGCGGTCCTCGCCACGGGCGGCCACGTGGAGACACTGCCGTACGACCGGAAGGTGCACGGCAAGGACGCCACCAAGGCGTTCTGGGCCAACCGGCAAGGCCAGCTGCCGTCGCCGCCGTGGGTGAAGACAGAGCGAGGCGACGAGGCCGTGGCCAGGATCCTGGAGGTGGCGGGCGACGAGCCGGTCTTCTGGGTGGCCACCGACCCGGACCGGGAGGGCGAGTTCATCGCCTGGTCGCTGGACCGGCTCCTGGGATCGCGCGGGCCCACCCACCGGGTGGC
>SLCC01000111.1 GCA_007126035.1 Gemmatimonadota bacterium | reverse complement strand
GGTAGGCCGCCGCGTTGTCGCCATCGATGGAGCCGAAGTTGCCCTGGCCGTCCACCAGCGGGTAGCGCAGGCTGAAGTCCTGGACCATCCGGACCATGGCGTCGTAGACCGCGCTGTCGCCATGGGGGTGGTACTTACCCAGCACCTCGCCCACCACGTTCGCGCTCTTCTTGTACGGCCTCGCCGGGCCCAGACCCAGCTCGCTCATGGCATAGAGGATCCGCCGGTGCACCGGCTTCAGACCATCCCGCACGTCCGGCAGCGCCCGCTGCACGATCACGCTCATGGAATAGTCCAGGAAGCTCTCCCGCATCTCCTCCTCGATGAGACGCGGAACCACTCGCTCACGGCGTTGCGGCATAACCATCGGCTAAACTTCTCCAGTACTGCTCGGGGTCGGACTGCGGTCGAGGCACGGTCGAGGCAATGTGAGGCCTGGGCCGGGATTCGTCGAGGGCGAGCGATATCTCATAGGCGATCGGCAAGCCCCCGGCGAGATCGATATTCAGCTCGCCGTCGCGGTGGAAGTCCGTCAGGGCGCGGGTCAGGGCGGGGCGCCAACTCCCGTCATTGACGGCTGGCTCCGCGCGAGGTGCTTCAAGGCGAACCAGACGTTGGCCGGGCGCTCGGCCAGGCGGCGCATGTACCAGGGGAACCATTTCTCGCCGTAGGAGATGAGGACCGAGACGTGGGCCCCGTTTGCGGTGAGCCATTCCTGGAGGTCGGCGCGGATGCCGTAGAGGAGGTGGAACTCGTAATGGGCGGAGGGGACGTGGTGCTGGCCGGCGACGTCCCGGATCCTTTC
Organism: Gemmatimonadota bacterium; assembly: GCA_007126035.1. Lineage (GTDB taxonomy): Bacteria > Gemmatimonadota > Gemmatimonadetes > Longimicrobiales > RSA9 > SLCC01. Next base: position 5,239 of record SLCC01000111.1, on the reverse strand, counting down.
GATGAGCCGGTCGTCATGGGTTCCGAACACCGGGTTCGCCGCTGCCGTGTAGTGGCCGTCAGCCAGCATCCGCCGGGCCAGCTCCCGGAACCGCTCATCCACCTCCGCCTTCCTCTGCATGGACCGGTTGGCCGACTCCCGGTATGCCCCCTTCACGAGGCGGACGCGGGTGCGGGATTCCATGAGTCCGGCCAGGTCCTCGGGCGTTCGGTGGAGGCAGGCCTGGAGGCAGACGCCGATGCGGCTGGTCCGTTCTCGTGCGTATCGAGCCAGCTCCAGCGTCCGGTCCACGTACGAGGCGTCTTCCATGTCCAGCCACACCATGATCCTGAGGTGGTCGGCCTCGGCGATGATCGGGTCCAGATAGCGGCGGGCCTCGGCGGGTCCCAGGTCGAGGCCGAGCTGGGACGGCTTCACGGAGATCTCGCCGTCCATGGCCAGCGCGGCGATCCGGTCCAGGGCCAGGACGTAGTGGCAGGCGACCGCCTCGGCCTCGGCGCCATCGCTCACGTTCTCGCCCAGCAGTGTGAGGACCACACCCATACCCCGCCGCTGGAGTTTCAGACCGGCCTCGAGCGCGCCATCGAGGGATTCCGCGGGCATGAACCGGCGCACTGCACGGCGGGCGAAACGGCGACGAGTCACCTGCCGCTCCAAGAACCGGGAGCGGGACATCCGCAGCAGGACGGCTCGCATCATGGGATCGGCAGGGTCCGGGGAGTCGAGAGCGCCAGGCCAGGGGCCGTTACGCTCGCCCTTGGATGCTTACCTGGTAGTAGGCGCCCGGGCCGGGGCTGTCAAGCGCCGGGCCGAGCCTGTCAAGAGTCGCCCCGTACCCGTCGAGCGCCGGGCCGGAGCGCTGGCGCCAACTCGGTTGTCCCGTCCAGCCATTCCAGTGCCCCGATCGATCGGCGGTATTGGCGTCATGGACGATCCGCATCGGTTCTCTGGCCTGGTGGCGGCCGCCACGGACCGCACGGGAGTGCTGGCGCTGGTGTCGGCGCTGGGGCTCCAGCCTCCTGCCGAGGAGGTGCCATTGGAGGCCTGGGGTGCGTACGGGGTTCCGTCATCGCCTGAGGTGACGGGCTTCGTGGTAGCCGGTCGCGCGGGCCCGCTGGACGCGTTGCTGATCGAGGTCGAGGGTGACATCGGACCCGAGCGGGCTGCCCGCATGGCTGCTGGTATCCGGGCCAGGAACCCCGTCCGACTCCACCTCTTCGTTTTCCGGGGCGCCGGTGTCGTGCTCCTGGGCACACACGGCCCTGAGGGCGATTTCCGGCACCTGGTCCTGGAGCCCGATCGCGTGAAAGTGTCGGACCTGGACGCGCTGGACGAGATGGCGGCCCGGAACGGTGAGTCGGGTCTGGCCCTGGCGCTGCGGCAGACCCGGGCACTGGACCGGGCCAGGGTCACCGGGCTCTTCTTCCGGGATTTCCGGGCCCAGAGACATGCTCTGGCCAGGTCCTTCTCCGGGGTCCCCGACGGTGGGGGCAGGCAGCGGGACCGGGACGCACTGGCGCTCCTGCTCCTGTGTCGCCTGACGTTCCTCTACTTCCTCCAGCGCCGGGGCATCCTGGGCGGGGATGACCGTTATCTGCCCCGGCTCCTGGGGCAATGGAAGGCGACGAGCGGCAGGGACGACGGCGCGGAGCGGGGGAGCTTCTACCGCGGCCGCCTGGTCCCTCTGTTCTTCGAGGCGCTGAACCGGGTGCCGGAGGTGCGGTCGCGCGAGGCCGCTGAACTGGGCGAGCTGCCCTACCTGAACGGCGGGCTGTTCGAGCCTCACCCCCTGGAGCGCAGGTACCCGTTGCTGGACCTGCCGGACCACGCGATCCAGGCGGCTGTGGAAGGCCTCCTGGAAAGGTACCGGTTCACCTCCCGGGAGGCGGCGGGCGGCACCGGGTACAGCGTGGATCCGGAGATCCTGGGCCGCGTGTTCGAGGGGCTGATGGCCCCGGGGCAGCGGATCGAGACCGGCAGCTTCTATACCCCCGCGCCCGTGGTCCACAGGGTGGTCCGGGAGGGATTGGTCGAGTACCTGGCTTCCGCCTGCCCCGGGGCAAACGCCGGGGTTCTGCTCAGCAACCAACCGCCGCCGGTTTCCGCGGAGGTGCGGCGCCAGGTCCGGAGCTCCCTGGAGCGGATCCGGGTACTGGACCCCGCCTGCGGCTCCGGCGCCTTCCTGCTGGGCGCGCTGCGCCACCTGGAGCAGGCGCTCTCCGCCGTTTCGGAGGCGCCGGCGCAGGTGGTGCGACGGGAGATCGTCGGGCGCTCCCTCCACGGCGTCGACCTGCTGGACGACGCCGCGCTCCTCTGCTCCCTCCGGCTCTGGCTCGCGCTCTCCGAGGACGACGAGACGGTGCGCCCGCTGCCCAACCTGGACCGTCGGATCCGGCAGGGCGACGCTCTCATCGAGCCGCTGGACCTGGCCCTCACCGAGCTGGGAGACACGGGAAGGGGACCGGGCACTGGACCGGGGACGGGGGCCATGACGGATCCCGACCTGCGCGGGGCGTACCGCGCCGTGGCGCCCGCCGCCCGCCGATACCTGGAGTCGGGCCCTGAAGACCGGGCGGCGGCCCGGACCGAGTTGGCAGATGCCGAGCGACGGCTGGCCCGATACTGGATCCGGCGGGCCCGGTCGATCCAGCACCGGCGGGTCCGGAGCCTGCAGGCCGCGGCCAGCGACCGGGACCTGTTCGGCGACCCGCCGGCCCACGCCGTCCAAGCCCGTGCCAGACTCGGGGAAGCGGAGCGGCGGCTGGCCGAGACCCGGGAGGTCTCGCGTCAGCTCGATGAGAAGGGGGCGCTCCCCTTCTTCAGCTTCGGCATCCACTTCGCACACACCGGCGGCAGCTTCGACTTCATCGTCTCGAACCCGCCCTGGGTCCGGGCCCACCGGTGGCCGGAACGACTCCGCCGCTTCGCTGCCCGCCACTACCAGGTCTGCCGGGACCCGGGCTGGCCAGGATCGCCCGCAGGCGGGAGTCGGGCCGCCGGCGCCCAGCTCGACCTGGCCATGCTCTTCCTCGAGCGGTGCTCCAGGCTCCTGGCGCCGGGCGGCGTCCTGGCCATCCTGGTCCCCGCCAAGGTGCTACGTTCTCTCTACGGCGGCTCCGCCAGGCGTATGTTGCTGCGGGACCTGGAGTTCGCTCTCATCGAAGACCACTCCCTGGACCAACGGTCCATCTTCCGGGCCGACGCGTTCACCGCGGTCCTGGTCCTGAGACGGCCCCGACACCCGGCGGCCTTGAGCTCCAGTGTCGAACCGATGGCTGCGAGCTCGAGTGTCGAGCCGATGACTGCGAGCTCGAGTGGCGAGCCGATGGCTGCGGGCTCCGGCGGCGGGCCGGCAGCTTCGTCGTGCAGGTCGTCGTCGTCCACGGCGCCGGCGCGGGAGCTACGGGTCAGGATGATCCGGCGGGGTGTTCAGCCTCTGGAGTTCAGCGCCAGACCCGGGTCGCTGTCGCTGGTCCCGGGCGACGACGCTTCCCCATGGCTCCTGGCGCCGCCAGAGGTGGTGGCCGTGCTCCGCAAGATGCAGCGGGCGGGGCGCCCTCTGGGCGAGCACGCGGGGCTGCGCATGCGGAGGGGGGTGATGACCGGCGCCAACGACGCCCTCGTCATGGCCCGGGTCGAGCCGAAGCTGGGCGACCTGTGCCGCATCGAGGCCGCTGGCTACGCCTCGTCGCGTCGGAACGGAAGCTCCGCCAGCGTCGCTGCCCGGTACAGGGCCCACGTGGAGGGCTCGGCGCTGCGCCCGCTGGTCAGGGGCGCGGACCTGGACCGGTTCCGCTACGAGATCGGGAGCCGGGTCGTCTGGTGTCACGCTGACGGCTGCCGACCGGTCCACCCGCCCGCCCGCATGGAGCGCTACCTGCGACGACACCGCGAGGCCCTGGAGTCCAGAGCCGGCTGGAAGCCGGGCATGCCCCTGGGCACACTGTTCCGGCTGAGCCCGGACACGCTGAGGCCGAAGGTGGCCTGGCACGACCTCTCGGACCGGCTCAGGGCCGTGGCGCTGCCGGGCAAGATCGGAATCGACGGGCACCACCAGGAGCTGATTCCCCTGAACACCGTCTACTTCCTGCCGGTAGACGATCTGGATGAGGCCCTGTTACTGGCGGCCATCATGAACTCCCTGCCTGCCAGCACCTTCGCCAGGTCCATCGCCGAACGGGCCAAGGACGCACGGTTCCGCTTCTTCGCCTGGACCATGGCCTGCCTCCCCCTGCCCGAAGACTGGCGACGCCGACCGGCCAGCCGCCAGCTACTTCACATCTCCAGCGATGCCCACCGGCGCGGCGGCCTGGACCCTGAGCAGGAGCCGCGGTTGGACCGGGCGGCCGCTGAGCTCTTCGGCCTCGACGAGGACGACCTGGCCGTCCTCCGGGGGTTCGACCGCTGGCTTCGAGGCTGCCCGTGACCGCGGCGAGGCTGCCACCGGCGGACCCGACGCCCCCGACGGTCTCGGGAGCCGGACGGCCGGCGGTGGCCCTGGCCTGGGTCGAGCGGCCGCCGCCGGACGTGGCCAGACGGATCCTGACCGAGCTGTTCCCGCAGGACACGGCGCTGGCGCCAGGCGAATGGACCTACCCCCTGGCTGACTTCCAGGAGGCGGGAACGCGCCGGGCCATGGGAGCGCTGGACAGGTGGGGCGGCGTGGTCGTCGCCGATGCCGTGGGCCTGGGCAAGACCTACATCGCCCTGGCCCTGATCGAGGACGAGCTGCGGCGGGACGGCGCGATCCTGGTCGCCGTCCCAGCGGCCCTGCGCCCGACGTGGAAACGCCTGCTGCGGCGCCTGGTCCACGGGCGGCCCGGCTCCGTCCACCTGCTGTCCCACTCCCAGCTCAGCCTGGGCCGCTACCCGTCCACACTTGGAGAGACGGTCACACTGAGCGTGGTGGACGAGGCCCACCGCTTCCGCAACCCTGCCACCCGGCGGTACGCGGCCCTGTCGGAGACCTCCCGAAACGGGAAAATGGCCCTGCTCACGGCCACGCCCATCAACAACAGCCCGGCGGACCTCCTCGCCCTGCTCCGGCTGTTCCTCACCGACGACGCTTTCGCCGGCCTCGGCGTGCCGAGCCTCCGTGAGACGCTGGAGGGCGGGCCAGGTGGCCGAGCCGCCCTCCGCCCAGTGCTCCGGGAGGTGGTGGTCAGACGCAGCCGGTCAGTCCTGGGGAGCGGAGCGGCGAGCCCGCGGGCCCCGGGGAGCGGAGCGGCGAGCCCGCGGG
>SLCC01000035.1 GCA_007126035.1 Gemmatimonadota bacterium | reverse complement strand
GGGCGTGGGTTCTGCTGGCCCGGGACCGGCCCTGGGGCACGCCGTGGTCGGAGTATGTGGGGCGACAGCGGCCTGGTGTGCAGGAGATGGATCAGAGGCTCGGTCCTCGCCTTCGTCCTCGCCCGCCAGCAGTGTGTGAGGCGTCGGATCAAGATCCCGTCGACGAGCCGGGCCTCGAGCATGGACGGAGAGCCAGCCGGGAATCGAGTCGGGAGGGAGGTCGGAATCCGGTTCTGGGCTCCAGCCGGGAGCTGGGGGCGGTGCCGGGCCGGGAGGCTGCTGGCGGGTCGGGAACGATCACATTGCGGTCGAACCCGGGGCTTCAGGCGGTGTCGGAGTGGGCGCGAGCAGCTGATCTGTGCTATCGACCGCTGACGGTCGCAGAGTCGATGGACCACGGCGCGGCACTTTATGGCTCGCTGTTCCGACGGTGGCTCTATCCGTTCCGGGGCGTGGCCACTCGCTACCTGCCCAATTACCTGGTCTGGCACCGCTTCCTGACCATGTGCGACAGGGCCGGCACCAGCGACACCGAGGCCAACAACCTCCTCATCGCCTGCACCTTCCCCTGACTGCTGGTGAGACTCGGCGTGACCGTGAGGGGTGTTGATGATTTGCCCGGCGGATCTGTCTACGGCGGAGCGACAGGCGGTTTCTGGTGACCAACACTTCCCGGTAACACAGCCGTCCGGGTGCTGGGGAGCAGGTAACGCGTCCGTCACGGGATTTCGAGCGGGTTTCGCCCTTTTCGCTCGGAGAACGACCTGTAGCGACCATAGCTGCCTGTCCCCGAGGCCAGGTCGCTCAGGTCATCCTCCGGACTACGGCCATGTGGTTCGAATCGGTTCAGTCATCTACCGCGCGATCGAACCGGATGCCCCGCACCCGACCGGCGTCGAGGACGAAGCTGGTGATGGCCTCGTCGTCCCCCCGTATGAACCGGATGCTCCATCCGCCGCGGCGGACCCGGAAGGTGTCGTCGCCGAGGGAGACCAGCTCCACGTGGTCGGTGCGTGGTCGTGTCAGGAGGAGGCCGTTCTCATCTGCCTGGATCTGGTACGACACCGCCAGCTCGGGGCTGTGGTACGAGCCCGCGTAGGCTTCCAGTGGTGAGCCTGGCTTTGGCGCGGTGTCAGGCTCGTCGGCGGCTGGCGCGGCGGCGGGCCGGCCTCTTGGCTCGGGTGCGGGTCCCAACCGGTCGGCCAGCACCACGTCGGCCACTTGCTGGGCCAGCTGGCCGGGGTTGATGTTGCCGAGGTTGCAGAGCACGATGACGGTGGTGCGGTCCTCGGGGAACCGGAGCATGGAGGTGCGAAAGCCCATCATGGAGCCACCATGCTCCACGGTCGGCCGGTCCCTGTAGTCGCCTATGTTGAGTCCGAAGGCGTAGCGGAGGGTGTCGCCTGAGGCGAGTACACCGCGGGTGTGCATGGTGCGGAGGAAGTCCGGTCCGCCGATCCGGCCGTCGTAGAAGTTGGCATCCCACCGGGCCAGGTCATCGAGTGTGGAGTACAGGCCTCCGGAGCCCACCTTGTCGAAGTTGAAGAGGTGGGTGATGCGGAATCCGTGGCCGTCGCGCCCGTATGCCACGGCCCGGTTCCTGACGATCTGGGTGGCGTCGTCGTGGAACCAGGTGTCGTGCATGCCCAGGGGCTCGAACATCTCCCGGGTCGTGTACTCGCGTAGGGACAGTCCTGTGGCGCGGCCGACGAGCTCGGACATGAGGAAGTAGCCGCTGTTGCTGTAGAGGTACTCGGTGCCGGGCTCGAAGTTGAGGCCCTGCTGGCGGGCGATGAGCTCTACGATCTCATCGTCGAGCCAGCTGTCGCCGTACGACATGCCTGCCAGGGACATGAGGGTCAGGTAGTCCCTGAGCCCGCTGGTGTGGTGCACCAGGTCGCTCACCGTGATGGTCGCTCCGTAGTCGGGCAGCTCGGGGAACCATTTTCGGATGTCGTCGTCCAGGGAGAGGTACCCCTGTAGCGCCGCCAGGGCCACGGCGGCGGCGGTGAACTGCTTGGAGACGGAGGCCAGGTAGAAGACGGTCTGGGACGTTATGGGGGCCTGGTAGTCCAGGTTGGCGCTGCCGTAGCCCCGGGAGTAGACGGGCCGACCGGCCTCGACCACCGACAGGCCGCAGCCTGGGGATTCCGGGTTGGCCCATTCGGCGAAGATCGCGTCGATCCGAGGGGCGTCGATTCGGGGGCCGGTCGGCTCCGCCTGGGCCGACGCGGGCTCGGGTGCCAGGTCGTCCAGCGGCGCGCCTTTCACGTCGTAGAGGGTCACGGGTGCGATCGCCTGCAGGCGTGGCAGCAGCTCGGGCGCCTCGCCCACCACCACGATCACGGCACGGTCCGGGTCCACGTGCCGGCGGGCGGCCGTGGTCACGTCCTGGGGCGTCACCTGGGCGATCCGGTCCCGGTACCCGGTGATGTGCTCGATGGGCCTCCCGATGAGCCGGGCCCTGGCGATCTGGCCGGCGATCTGGCCGGCGGTCTCGATGGTCAGGGGGAAGCTGCCCACCAGGTAGCTGACGGCGGAGGCCATCTCGTCCGGGTCCATGGGCTGGTCCCTCAGGTCCCTGAGCTGGGAGAGGATCTCGGCTACGGCGCTGTCGGCGACGGCGTTCCGGACCTCGGTGGTGGCGGAGAAGACCCCCACGTCCCGGGGCAGGGTGAAGGCGGAGCCGGCGCCGTAGGTCCAGCCCAGTTCGTCGCGGAGCCGCTGCATGAGGCGGGAGGTGAAGCCGCCGCCCAGCACGCGGTTCATGACCTGGAGCGGGAAGAAGTCGGGCTCGTCGGCGCGGATGCCCAGGTGCCCGACGCGGATGGTGGCCTGCACCGAGCCCGGCCGGTGGACCAGGGCGATGCGGGTGGGCCCCGGCTCCATGGGCCGTGGCAGTACCGGCCGGGCGGGTGCTCCAGGCTGCCAGTCGCCGAAGTGCTGCTCTGCCATGGCCCTGGCGGTGGCGGCGTCCACGTCGCCGGCGACGACGAGAACGGCGGCATCGGGACGGAACGACCGGCGGTGCAGCTCCACCAGCGCCTCACGGGTGATGGCCTGGACACTGGCGGGCGTAGGGCTCGTACCGTACGGGTGGCCCTCGCCGTAGACCTCCTGGACGAACCGGCGCCGGGCGATCTCCGCCGGCTGGCCGAGCTGCGCCCGCAGGCCGGAAAGCGTCCGTTGCACGACCAGGGCGACCTCGTCGGCGGGGAAGGTGGGCCGGCGGGTCACGTCCGCCACCAGGTCGAAGGCCAGGGGCAGGTCGTCCACCAGCACGGTGGAGGAGACGGTGAGGAAGTCGGCGTCCGCGTTGGTCCAGAGGGAGCCGCCCACGCCCTCGATGGCCTCGGAGATCTGCTCGGCTGTCCGGGTCGTGGTCCCCTGGCGGAGCAGGTCCGCGGCGATCATGGCCTGGCCGGCCCGCTCGGCGGGGTCGTCGGCGCCGCCCACGCGCAGGTAGAGCGTTAGGTTGGCGATGGGCTGGACGTGGTGGGGCACGTGGATCACCTCGAGCCCGTTGTCCAGGGTGAACTCGGCGAACTCGGGGAACGCGATGGGCTGCTCTGGCAGCGGGCCGGGCAGCTGGTCGGGGATGCCCACGGGCTGGGGCGCCGCCACCGGCGGTGTGGGCGCGCAGGCCACCACCAGCGCCAGGGCGGCGGCGGGGAGCACGGCGTTCAGGTTGCGGTGCATCATGGCGTCTCCTCCGTGGCCGGGCGGGCGATCACCACCGCCCGGTTGGCCTCTGTCAGGTAGCGCTGGGCCACGGCCTGGATCTGGTCCGCCGTGACGGCCTGGGTTCTCTCCATCTCGGCGCGGTAGGCGCCGGGGTCACCCAGGAAGTGGTTCGCCCGCTGGAGCGCCTCGGCCCGGCCCATCACGGTCTGCCCGCCGATGATGGTCGAGGCCCGGGCACGGTTCTTCGCCCGCTCGAGCTCGTCCTGGCTCACGCCTTCCCGCCTGATCCGGTCGATCTCCTCGTCGACCAGCTCGATCAGCCGCTCCGCCGTGACGCCCTGGTTGGCGATGGTGTTGACCACGAAGAGGCCGGGCCCGCGGCGGGTGTTGGAGGCGGCGCCGGCCTGCAGTGCCGCCCGCTCCTCGCGCACCAGCCGGCGGTGGAGCCGGGACGTCTGCCCCGCTCCCAGGATGGCGCCCAGCAGGTTCAGCGCGTAGCTGTCGGGGTGACCGACCGCGACGCTGCCGTAGGAGATGAAGGCGCCGGGGAGTCGGGCCGCAGCGTCGTCCAGCTCCAGGTTCACCGGCAGGTGCCGGAACGGGTCCTCGCACCGGGGCTCCGCCGGCTCCGGGGCCGAAGCGATGGCGGAGAAGTACTGGTGGATCAGGTCCCGGGCCACGTCGGCGTCGAAGGCGCCCACCAGTGTGAGGGTGGCGTTGTTCGGGACGTAGTAGGTATCGAAGAACGCCTGCACGTCAACGAGTTGCGCCGCGTCCAGGTCCTCCATGGAGCCGATCACGGAGTGGGCGTAGGCGAAACAGTTGGTGGAATCGTACGGCGCGTAGAAGCGGGCCTGGAGGCTGGCGGGGCCGTAGGGCGCGTTGTCCACCCGCAGTCGCCGCTCCTCCTTCACCACCTCGATCTCCCGGCGCATGCTCTCTTCCGTGACCAGCAGCGCCTCCATCCGGTCAGCCTCGAGCCAGAGCACGCGGGCCAACTGGCTCGACGGGACCGTGGCGAAGTAGTTGGTCCGGTCCTCGGTGATCGACGCGTTGGCCGAGCCGCCGGCCTCGTTGATGAGCTGGTCGAAGGTGCCCCGGGGCACGCGCTCCGAGCCCTCGAACATCAGGTGCTCGAACAGGTGGCCGAAGCCGGAGCGGCCGGGCGGCTCGTGGCGGCTGCCCACGTCGTACCAGATGTTGACCGCCACGGCGGTGGCCGTGGGGTCCGGGGCCAGGATCACCCGGAGCCCGTTGTCCAGCAGGTACGTCTCGTGGGGTATCTCACCGGCGAACCTGGCCTCCTGCGCCTCGAGAGCGCCGGCAAGGAGGAGCAGGATCAGCCCGGCAGAGAAAGCGGTTCGCGAGAATCGCCACATCGACTAATCCTCCGGATCGGGTCACACGCGCAGACGGAAGCCGTCATGATGACGGGGATGGGGATTATACCATGGAGGAGGCCGGCGGAGTAGAGCAGGGGAACCTGGACGGGCTGGGCCGGATACCAGGATGTGCAGCTGCCGCGTCAGCCCGCGCGGCCTCGCCTGACCCGAACACGCGCGACATGATCTCTGTGGAGCGGAACCGCCGGCTTCTGCTCGGCGTGGCGGTGCTGGCCATGACCGCGTCGTCTCTCTCCTGCCTGCCGGCCCGCCCCGCGCAGGCAGCGGGCGGAGGCGGCGACCAGGAGGTGGTCCTGGTACCCGCGTTGCCGGCGCCGCCACGGCCCGTGGCTCCTCCGCCCGGCGCCGTGGAGCGGGGCCTGATCTTCCGGTTGGAGCAGGACCTGGCGCGGACGGAACCGGGAGCGGAGCCGGGAGCGGAGCCAGGAGCGGAGCCGATGGGGCAACGGCCCGGGCCGGGAACGGCCCCGGGTTCGATGACCCTGCTCGCCGACGACGCGGCGCGCCGGCTCCTGGCGCGGCTGCCCGCGGCGGGCCCGGCGGACGACACGGTGGTTTCGCCGTTCCCGCCAGCGTCGCCACCGCCGCCACGCCCCGGTGCCACGATCCTGGCACCGTTCCCGCCGTCCGACAGCCTGCTCCCGCCGTCGCCCGACGAGCCGGTGGCCGGCCCGCTGGAGGTGCTCCGGGTGGTGCCCCGCGGTGAGACGGGGTTGGCGCCTCACCTGAGCATCACGTTCTCCCAGCCCATGGTCCCGCTGGCGGCGCTGGGTGAGATCGCCGCCGGACCCGTGCCCGCCCGTCTGCGGCCGGAGCCGCCTGGCCGCTGGTCCTGGCTGGACACGCGGACCCTCCGCTTCGAGCCGGACCCGCGCTTCCCCATGGCCACCAGCTACGAGGTGGAAGTGCCGGCCAGCGTGCGCTCGGAGCTGGGCGGCGCATTGAGCGCTCCCTTCCGCGCGGACTTCGCCACGCCTGCGCCCGCGGCCACGGGCGGCTACCCCCACCAGGACGGCTTCGCCAGCCGCTGGCCGCGCGGGCCGCTGCCGGTGAGCCGGCCGTATCGTGGCCCGGGGCAGGGTAGCGGTCCGGCAGCGTCACGGGACCCGGTCATCGTCATCGCCTTCGACCAGGCCGTAGAGCCGGCGGCGGTGCTGCCCGCCATCCGGCTCACCGCCGACGGGCGGGAGAGGCCCCTCCGTCTGGCCACGCCCGACGAGGTGGCGAGCGACTCCGTGGCGAGCGCGCTCGCGGAGATGCTGGACGACGGGCGGTGGCTCGCCCTCCGCCCGGAGAGGCGGCTCCCGGGCGGGGCGGGCGTGCGGGTGGTGATCGGTCCGGGCGCCCCGTCGGCGGAAGGGAGCCGGACGACCACGGTGACCCAGGAGCTGCGGTTCCGCACCTACGGACCGCTGGCCGTGGCTGAGCACGGCTGCGCCGGTCAGTCCACGAGCAGCTGCTCCCCGCGGGGTGCGTTCTGGGTCCGGTTCAACAACGACCTCGATCGGGCCGCATGGTCCGACGAGCTGGTCCGGCTCGAGCCGGAGGTGCCGGACCTGGACGTCGCCCTCCACGGCGACAGGCTCCACGTGCGCGGGCGGTTCGCGGCCCTGACCACCTATCGCCTGGTGCTCGAGCCGAACATCCAGGACGTCTTCGGCCAGGTCCTGGGCTCGGAGCGCCGGCTCGAGTTCCGGACGGCCAGCATGCCGCCGACGCTGGCCCTGGCCGGCTCGCCCATGGTGGTCCTGGATCCGGCGGGACCGGCCCGGGTCGCCGTCCACTCCAGCGGCCACGACGCGCTACGTGCCCGGGTCTTCGCCGTGGCGGTGGAAGACTGGGCCGACTTCATCAGTGAGCTGGAACGGCAGCGCAGGGGGCCGCTGGCCGGCTCGTTCAAGGCCCCGGGCAGGCTGGTCCTGGACACCACCATCGCGCCTGCCGGGCCGGTGGAAGATCTGAGCAGATCGTGGGTGGACCTGGCCCCCGCCCTCGTCGACGGGTTGGGCCACGCGGTGGTGGTCGTTCGACCCCGTGCCCGGTCGTGGACGGGTCGCGGCCTACCGTCGGTGGACGTGAGGCGTGCCGGGTCGGGTCAGGCGGTGGCCTGGGTCCAGTCCACGGGGATCGGGCTCGACGCGGCGGTGGACGGCCAGGCGGTGCAGGCCTGGGCCACGTCGCTGGCGGACGGACGTGCCATCCCGGGGGTCCGCCTCGCGCTGATGCCCGCCTGCCAGGAGGCGGTGACGGACGCGCGGGGGCTGGGACGGCTGCCGCTGCGGGATTCCGGCGATGATCTGCTGGTGGCCCGCCACGGTAACGATACGGCACTGCTCCCGGCGGACCCGTGGGGCTGGGGCAGGGCCAGCTGGCGGTTGACGGACCCGGAGCCGTCGCTCCGGTGGCTGGTCTTCACCGATCGGGGCCTGTACCGGCCCGGCGAGCAGGTCCAGCTGAAGGGGTGGGTCCGGGAGTCGGCGCCGGGCCCCGCCGGCGACCTGGGGCTGGCCGCCGGCGCGGACCGGCTCCGGTTCACCGCCCACGGACCCCGCGGCGAGGAGCTGGGTGCTGGCGAAGTGCGTCCCGGGTCGCTGGGCGGGTTCAGCACCGTGGTGGACCTGCCCGGGGAGCTGAACTCGGGCCGGGGCCGGGTCCGGTTCGAAGTCCCGTCGGCCACCCGACGACAGTTCGGGCACAACACGTTCCTGGTCCACGAGTTCCGCCGGCCGGAATACGAGGTCCGCGTGCTGGCGGACCCGGGGCCCTACGTGGTGGGAGCGACGGTGGCCGTGGCCGTCGAGGCGGCGTATTACGGCGGCGGCGGGTTGGCGGGCGCCGAGGTCGACTGGCGCGTCACGAGCCGGTCCGCCAGCTACTCGCCGCCCGGCTGGGACCGGTGGCGTTTCGGTCGGGCCCCGTTCTGGGGCTTCGGTCGCGGCCCGGGCCAGGCGTCGGTCCAGGAGCTGGCGGGCCTGACGGACGCCCACGGGACGCACGGCGTCCGGGTCGCCCTGCTGGAGACGGACCCGCCGTTCACCGCGTCGCTGCGCCTGGACGCGCAGGTCCAGGACGTGGACCGGCAGGCCGGCTCCGGCGGCGTGGACGTCCTGGTCCACCCCGGATCGGTGTACGCCGGCATCAGGGCCGACCGCAACTGGGCCCAGGCCGGTGACTCCCTGGTCGTGAGCATGGTGGCCGTGGACCTTGACGGCGAGCCGGTGGCCGGACGACCGCTGGAGCTCCGACTGACGCCGCGGGATGGCGGGATCCGGCCGCTGCCGGGAGTTCAGGCGCAGGTGGCTGGCCTGGCCCGGGCTGCCGGTCCGGAGCAGGAGGCCGACCGGGCCCGGGATGCAGGAGATGAGGGTGCCCAGGGTGAAGACGGCGTGTCGGGCCCGATCTGCGAAACGACCAGCCGCGAGGAGCCGGTGAGCTGCGTCGTCGTCCTGGGCGAGCCGGGGTCGTACCTCCTCACCGTTGACGTCACCGACCACACGGGCCGGTCGAGCCGGTCCGAGCTGCCGGTCTGGGTCGCGGGCGCCGTGTCCCGTCCGGTGGTAGACCGGCCGGGCGGCGAGCCGCTGGAGCTGGTGGCGGACCGGGAGGAGTACCAGCCCGGTGACACTGCCCGGGTCCTGGTCCAGTCGCCGTTCGACGCCGCGGAAGGGCTCTGGACCCTGCGTCGGGACGGCGTGGCGGAGACGGGCCGGTTCCGCCTGGACGGGCCGTCCCACGAGCTGCTCATCCCCGTGTCCGAGGCCCACATCCCCGCCACTGACCTGCACGTGGAGCTGGTGGCTGCCGGCGGCGGGGCCGGGACCGATTACCGCGCGGGCCAGGTGGCGCTGCGCGTCCCGCCCCATGCCCGTACCCTCGACGTCACCGTCGAGCCCGCCGACACCACCCTCGAGCCGGGCGGCAGCACGTCCGTCACCGTCGAGGTCCGGGACCAGCGCGGCCGGCCCCGCCCCGGTGCGGAAGTGGCGCTCTGGATGGTGGACGACGCCATCCTGGCCCTGGGCGACTACTCCGTGCCCGATCCCCTGGCCGCCTTCTACACACAGCGCGGCAGCGGAGTCCGGGACCACTCGCTGCGCCGGCTGGTCTTGCTGGACCGGGACGATCCGGAGCTCAAGTTTGATGAGAACCGCGTGGAGGGCCTGCCGGCGCCCGGCATGATGTTGAGAGGGGCTGTGGCGCACGATGACGTCACGATCGCGGCGACAACGATGGACGCCGAAGCGGCGGAGGCGGTGGCCGGACGTGGCGGCGTGGCGCCGCCGGACCCGCCCGTGGCGGTGCGGGACGACTTCCGGCCGCTGGCCCTGTTCGAGCCTGCCCTGGTCACCGGTCCCGACGGCCGCGTCACGGTGCCGGTCACGATGCCGGGTACCCTGACCCGGTACCGGGTCGTGGCGGTGGCGGTGGACGGCGCCACGCGGTTCGGCCGGGGCGAGGCCACGGTGACCGCGCGGCGTGACCTCATGGTCCGGCTGGCCCTGCCGCGGTTCTTGAACCACGGCGACCTGGCGGAGCTGGGCCTGATGGTCCAGAACCTGGCCGACAAGGCCCTGGAGGTGGACGTGGCGGTGCGGGCCGACGGGCTCCGGTTCGACCAGGGGCAGGGACGTCGCGTGACGGTCCCGGCCGGCGACCGGGTGGAGCTCCGTGTCCCGGCCGCGGCCGTTCGTAACGGCAGGGCGAGAGTTGAGGCTGTGGCCGTTGCGGGTGATCGCAGCGATGCCACCGCGGCGGTGATACCCGTGTACGAGCCCGCCACGGCGGAGGCGTTCGCCGTCTACGGTGAGCTCCAGGACACGGACCTGGCCACGCTCCCGCTCTCGGTCCCTGGCGACGCGGTGCCTGGCTTCGGCGGCCTTGGCGTCACCGTCTCCAGCACTGCTTTGAACGCGCTCAGCGACGCGCTCCTCTACCTCCACCGCTACCCCTTCGAGGGGCCCGAGCCCGCCGCGTCCCGGCTCCTGGCCGTGGCCGCGCTCAGGGACGCGCTGACGGCGTTCGCCGCCGAGGCGCTGCCGACTCCCGAAGAGATCATCGCCGCCGCTGTGCGGGACGTGGCCGAGCTGGCCCGGCTCCAGCGGCCCGACGGCGGCTGGAGCATGTGGCGGGGCGACGGCCCGTCGCACCCATTCGTCAGCATCCACGCCGCCCACGCCCTCCAACGGGCCAGGGAGGCCGGCTTCACCGTCTCCGGCGCCACCATGGACCGTGCCGCCGAGTACCTGCGCGACCTGGACGGGCGGATCGCTGGCGACGTCGCCGTCCGGGACCGCCACGGCCTGGCGGCGTACGCCCTCTACGTCCGCGGCCGCATGGACGACCCTGCCGCCGTGGCGGCAGCCCGACGCCGGGTACGGGAGGTTGGATCCGCCGGCTACACCGCGGAAGCCGGCGTCGCCGCCGCCGGCTGGCTCCTCCACACCCTGGCAGGCGACCCACACGCACGGGCCCAGGCCGACGAGCTGCGCCGCCAGCTCGTGAACCGGGTGACCGAGACCGCGGGCGCCGCGACCATGGCCACCTCCTACGAGGACGGTTCCCACGTCCTGCTCCATTCGGACCGCCGCTCCGACGCCGTGGCCCTGGAGGCTTTGATCCAGGCGGACCCGGGGAGTGACCTGGTGCCCAAGCTCGCCCGCGGGCTCCTGGACCACCGGAGCCGGGGCCGCTGGCGCACGACCCAGGAGAACTCGTGGGCACTCCTGGCCCTGGGCCGCTACTTCCAGGAATACGAGCGGGTCGAGCCAGACTTCGTCACCCGCCTCTGGGTCGGCGACCGCTTCGCCGGCACCCGGGAGTTCCGCGGCCGCTCCGCCGACCGCTGGCACCTGGATGTGCCGCTGGCCCACCTGGCCGCCATGGACCAGGCCGACCGGGTCCTGATCCAGCGGGACGGCACGGGCCGGCTCTACTACCGGGCCGGGCTCCGGTACGCGCCCGCCGGACACGACCTGCCGCCCCTGGACCGCGGCTTCACCGTGGAGCGGAGCTACCAGGCGGTGGACGACCCTGACGACGTCCGTCGAGACGACGACGGTGCCTGGCGCATCCGAGCCGGGGCCAGGGTCCGGGTCCGGATCTCCATGATCGCGCCGTCGGTCAGGCGCCAGGTGGCGCTCGTTGACCCGCTCCCCGCCGGGCTCGAGCCCCTGAACCCCGAGCTGCGGGGGACGGGGTTCCACCACGACTCGCCGCCGGACAACCGGCCGGTCGGGTACCGGACCATGCCGGGCGAGGTTGAGCGTGGGCCCTGGTCGCCGCCGCCCTGGCGGGTCGGCTGGTTCGACCACCAGAACCTTCGCGACGACCGGGCCGAGGCCTTCACCAGCCTGCTCCGTGCAGGGGTGCACGAGTACACCTACCTGGCCCGGGCGACGAGCCATGGCACGTTCATCGCACCACCGCCAAGAGCCGAGGAGATGTACGCACCCGAGACCTTCGGCCGGGGAGCCCCGGACCGGGTGATCATCCACTGAGCCACGAGGATTCTGCCGAGCCCCGCCTGCCGACCGGGCGTCGCTCACGACCACCGCCGACCGCTCAGGTCTTGTCCTCGATCATCCAGGACAGAGACTTCACCTCCTTCTCGAGTCGGGCGATCTGCTCCGACAGCGCCAGGACGCTGTACCCGATGGCCATCAGGGCCCTGACGTTGGCGTCCCTGGCCTCGCCACCTGGCCCTTCCCCCTTCTCCATATCGGCCAGGATGCTGGCTGCCTTCTCCCGCGAATCTTGCTTCGGCCCCATATGCCGCCTTCCGTGAACGGTGATCCCGCGCGTCGCTCCCTAAGCCGCGGTGTCCCTCCCTCAGTCCCGGTGCCCAGACTGCACCTCGCGTTCCGGACCGCCGGCCGCGATGGAGCCGGGACGAGCGGCGCCTGGCCCGAGGGCAGCCAGATGCGCCGTGGTCAGGTTCCTGCCCACGCCCGGTGGCAACATCTGCACGCTGGAAGACCAACAGGAGTGGCTCGAGCGAATCAACCGGCCGACACCCGGGGCTCACCCCCGGGTAGCACTGAGGCTGTGTTCGCAGGAGTTGTTGGTCCCGCCTGGACATGCCGCTGTCCCATTTCGACCAACAAGACCCGAGAACACAGCCAAAGCCGGTCCTGGGTCCGCCACCGGACCCTCGAGAAGACCCGGCCCGCGCAGTTCGCGACGCCAGCGCATCCGCCCTCTCAGCGGGGCATGCGGACCAGGTGTGGGAGCACGCGATCGAACCGCACCTCGATGACTACGTGGGCGGCTGTTCGAGTGGATCTGCCGCGACTACGTCCGGCTCTTCGAGATCTGCTCCGGACGGGGGAAACCGGGTGAAGTCGTGACCGTTGCCGGAAGGCAAGGATCCTGCGGCACCTCTGGCCACACCATGGCCGGGCTTCACGGCCGGGCACCGATACCATCCGACCAGCGCACCAGAATGAACCACAGCGATCTTGCCCTCGCCCAGCTCCGGGACATTGCCGAGGCGGCGGCCACGGTCGCCGCCGCGGCAGAGGCCGGCCTCTTCCACGCTCTGCATGAGGGCCCGCTGTCCGCAGAGGAGCTGGCCACCCGATCAGGGCTGGACGCCCGGGCCGTGTCGATCATCCTCCCCGTGCTGGCGGAGCTGGGGCTGGTAGAGCCCGAAGCAGGAGCCGCGACCACGTCGGCGTCACGTTACCGGCTGACCGAGCGAGCCGGGCGTGAGCTGGGTGACCCCCGGTCGCCGGACTACCAGGGCCGGGGGTTGCCCTTGTGGCTGGAAAACCTCCGGTCCTGGACGCGCCTGGCCGAGTCGCTGCGGACCGGCGCGCCCGTGGAGCCGGTAGACGACGAGGCCGGCGACGACGAGGCCGGCGACGACGCGCGCAGGCGCGACCGCATCGCCCGCTTCATGGCCGGCATGGCCGCCGCCCCGGGCGAGCGGGTGGAACGCCTGGTGGACGCGGTCCTGGGCCGGCGGCCCGGTGCCCGGACGATCCTGGACGTGGGCGGGGGACCGGGCCACATCGCCCGGGCGTTCATCGACCAGGGCCTCGACGCCGTGCTCCTGGACCGGCCCGAGGTGGAGGAATTCATCCGCCACGAGTACGGACTGGCCCAGGTGCCGGGGCTCCGTACCGTCGGCGCCGACTTCCTCGCCGACCCGCTACCGGCAGGGCCTTTCGACGTGGTGCTCCTGAGCAACATCCTCCACATGCTTTCCCCGGCGCAGAGCGTAGCGCTGCTCCGGCAGGCACGCTCGGCCATGGTCCCGGGCGGCGTCGTCGCCATCGCGGACTTCCTCCGGGGCCGCAGCCCCAGAGCAGCCAGGTTCGCCGTGGTCATGCTCCTGCGCACGTCCGGTGGCAACACCTATACCCTGGACGACCACCAGAAGTGGCTCGAGCTGACGGGCTTCCACAAGGTCATTCTCACCGACCTGGACCCGGAGCGGCAGCTGATCACGGCGCTGACCCCGCCCTGAGACCCGGGGTAGGCCGGCGAAGTGCTGCGGGAGAGCGGCGGTGCGAAGAACACGACCACGTGTTGCCTCACCTCCACGTCAGCCCCCAGGATACCTCTAAGGCTGTGTTCGCAGGAGTTGTTGGTCCCGCCCAGACATGCCCAGGATGCCACTAAGGCTGTGTTCGCAGGAGTTGTTGGTCCCGCCCAGACATGCCGCTGTCCCATTCCCCACCAACAAGACCCGGCAACACAGCCAAAGCCGGTCCTGGGGCCACCACCGGACCCGCGCGAAGACCTGTCGCAAAGCACCCGGCGGGTTGGAAGTCGCCCATCCTAGCGGAGGCGACCCGAGGCCGGCCGACCATCCATTACCAGGCGATGAACCTGATCTTGTGCGGGTGCGTGCACACGGCGTGTTTGGTGGGATGCCCTACTACCTGAATCTGTGCGATCCGGTTGCGACGCTTGAAGAGCCTCACAGTCATTGCCGCGGCTCGCACAGCTCGGTCAGCACACCGCCGCAGCTCTTCGGGTGCAGGAACGCGATCCGGGTGTGGTGGGCGCCGTCGCGAGGCTCATCGTCGATGAGCTCCACGCCCGCCTCCTTCAGGCTCGCTAGCCTGCCGTCCAGATCGTCCACCGTGTACGCGATATGGTGCATGCCCTCGCCGCGCTTCTCGATGAACCTGGCCACCGGAGAATCGCGCGCTGTGGGCTCGAGGAGCTCCAGTCGCACCTCGTGACCGGGGGCGCCCACCAGGAAGAAGGCAACCCGTACCTGCTGATTCGGCACCTCCTCGATGCCTTCGAAACGGGCACCCAGCGTCTGCTCGTAAAACTGCCGGCGCTGGTCGATCGAGGCGACCGCGATACCGATGTGGTTGATACCCAGGGCTTCGATCATTGGGTTGTCTGCAGAAAAGAGGCTCAACCGGAGAACGTGCGTTCGGAGGAAAGATGGACATTCCAAACTCTCCGGCGCAACCGTTCACTCCCCGCCGGTTGGGGGTGCTGCGAGCCATTACCCGCGCCCCTTGACCGAAGGGGTGTAGCGGCGCTATTGCTTCCTGAGCGGCAGCCGATCCCTTCGACTCCCCCTACCGCGGAGGTCTTACCGTGACCGACTCACGTCCCAGACCCTGGATCCGAACGCCCCTCTTCCTCCTGGTCGGCACCCTGCTCCTTGCGGCGTGCGGCGAAACGACCACTCCACCCACCGAGACCACGGACGTCACCGTCATGACGCGGAACCTCTATCTCGGTGCGGATATCTTCCGGGTCACGCAGGCCACAGCGCCTGAAGAGATCCCGGCGATCGTGGCCGAGATCTTCCAGATCATGGAGATGAACGACTTCCCCGCCCGGGCCGGCGCGCTGGCGGCCGAGATCGAGGCCCATGAGCCTCACCTCATTGGCCTCCAGGAGGTGGAGCTGTACCGGATCCAGGACCCGAGCGACATGTCCACGCCGGCCACCGACGTCTATTTGGACTTTTTGGAGGTCCTCATGGACTCCCTCCAGGTTCGTGGCCTCCAGTACCAGGTGGCGAGCCAGGTGGTGAACGCGGACGTCCAGATGCCGGCCGCACGGAGCCCCACGGAGTTCTTCGACGTGCGCATGACGGACCGGGACGTGATCCTGGCCCGGGCCGACGTGGCCACCAGGAACCCTGGCGCTCAGGGGTTCCAGGCCATCGTTCCGTTCGAGCTCGTCACGGGCGACACCATCTGGTTCGAGCGCGGCTACACGTGGGTGGACGCCACGGTGGACGGGGCCGACTTCACCTTCGTCAACACGCACCTGGAAGTGAGCGCCGGTGGTGAGCTCCACGCCATCCAGTCGTTCCAGATCCTGGAGCTGATCCAGCAGTTCGGCCAGCGCGCCCAGGTGGTCCTGGTCGGCGACCTGAACACCGGGCCCGGCGATGAGCCCTACGAGTTGCTCACCGGTACGTTCACAGACGCCTGGACCGCCCTGGACACCACCGACCCGGGACTGACCTGCTGCTTCCCAGAGCTCCTGAACCTGACCGGTGACCTGTACAGCAGGATCGACCTCATCCTGTATAGCGGCACCGTCGCTCCATTATCGGCGGAGGTGGTGGGCACCGATCCAGCTGGCCGGACCCCGGGCGGGCTATGGCCGTCGGACCACGCAGGGGTGGTGGCCAACCTCCGGATCCAACACTGATCAGGAGCCGCCGCTCAGGGCGCGCCAGTGCCGCAAGAAGGCCCGGACAACGCCAACCGTTGCCGGGCCTTCGGCCTACATGTATCGGGACGGCCGGATTCGAACCGGCGACCCCTGCAACCCCATTGCAGTGCGCTACCGGACTGCGCCACGTCCCGTCTTGCGGTACGGTCAAGATAGCGATTGCGGGCCTGGTCTACAAGCCGGTCCGGGAGGGGGTTGGTGACGGGCCGAGGGCGGCGGTCGCTGGTCGGCGTCTGAGGGTGGTTTCTGCGGCCGGAGGTTTGCGGGGGTGGTAGTGCCCGGGGGTGGTAGTGCCCGACGGTGGTAGTGCCCGACGGTGGTAGTGCCCGACGGTGGTAGTGCCCGACGGTGATAGTGCCCGATGGAGTGCCTGCAGGGAGGCGATCATGCTGAGAAAGAGGCGGGACGATAAGGAGAGTGGGCGGCGGGAGGCGTCTTCGGGCCTTGGGTCCAGGCTGGCGCTCGGTGGCGCGGTGGCGTTCGGTGCTCTGGCCAGCGGGTTCCTGATTTCGCGGCGGGGTCGGCGGCTGGTGGCGGACACGTTCCGGGGCCGGCGCCGGACGCCTCTGGCGGACCGGGTACTGGACCGGTTCTGGGAGGAGCCGGCGCTGGGCCGTCGCCGACTGGACGTGGAGGAGGGCGAGGACGGGGTGGTGGAGATCACCGGTTCAGTGGCCAATGACTGGGAGCGGTCGCTGGCGATGCAGGTGGCTTCGGCGGTGCCGGGGGTGGCGCAGGTGCGGGACCGTTTGGTCTTGGACCCGTCGGTCATCCGGCGCCGGGCCCGGTCGGCCGAGGACTTGGCGCGCCGTCGCGGGTAGGATCTTGCGCGGTAGTTGTTCTTTGGGTGGTGTACGCACCATCTTTCCGGTATGGCGGAACGACGACGGGTGTCGACGTCGGTGCCCTGGGCCGAGGGTGTGGGCTATTCCCGGGCGGTCCGGGTGGGTGACACGGTGTATGTGGCCGGTACCGCGCCTGTGGACGCGGAGGGCCGTGTCATGCACGAGGGCGATCCGTATGCCCAAGCAAAGCGGTGCCTCGAGATCGTCGTCTGGGCCCTGGGCGAGGCGGGTGCCCGGGCTGAGCATGTTGTGCGGACGCGGATCTATGTCCGCAACGCCTCGGACTGGACGGAGGTGGGTAGGGCCCACGGCGAGGTCTTCGGGCATGTGCGGCCCGCGACGACGCTGGTCCAGGTGGCGGGTTTCGTGGACCCGGCCATCCTGGTGGAGATCGAGGCGATCGCGGTGATCTGAGTCACGAAGCGGGAGGGCTGAGCGTTTCTGGGGTAAGAGACGGGGAACGCAAGAGGTAGAGGTATTGAAGGTGAGGAGGCCCTCGAGAGTGGGATTTGCGCTTCGGGTATCGGTCGTCGCCATCGTCGGGGTCTGGACCGGGTGTGCCGGCGGGCCCACGCCGTCGTCCCTGCCGGGCGACGTCGCGCCCCCGGCCGCCGACGCCTCCCAGCCTCCGGTGGTCCAGGACTACCCACGGGGGCTTGACCTGCCCGTGGTGGAGGAGGTCCTGCCGAACGGGCTGCGGGTCCTTGCCCTGCGCCGGCCTGGCGCGCCCACCGCCTCGTTCGTCCTGCGTGTCGATGTCGGCTCTGCCAACGAGGCGCTGGGCGAGACTGGGATCGCCCATTTCCTCGAGCACCTGCTCTTCAAGGGCACCACCACGCTGGGCACCCGCTCACTGCGGCGGGAGCAGACCCTGTTCCGGACCATGGACGCGGTGCACGATTCGTTGCTCTACGTGCGCGCCGCGGGTGTGTCGTCCGAGGAGGAGGACCGGCTGGCCCGGCGGATCCGGGCGCTGGAGGACCGGGCGAGGTCTTACGTGCTACCGGCGGAGCTGGACCGGATCCTGTCGGAGGCGGGTGGCAGGTCGTTCAACGCCACCACCGGCCCTGATGGGACCCGTTTCTTCGTCCAGCTCCCGGCCAACCGGGCGGAGCTCTGGTTTGCCCTGGAGGCGGACCGTCTGGCGAACCCGGTCTTCCGGGAGTTCTTCGCCGAGCGGGACGTGGTGGCGGAGGAGCGTCGTCAGCAGATCGACTCCAGTCCAGCGGGCCGTCTGGCCGAGGAGTTCTACGGCGCCGCGTATCGTGTCCATCCCTATGGCGTGCCAGTGCTGGGCCACATGTCGGACATCCAGGCCCACACGCGGGAGCGGGTGGTGGCCTTCCACAGGCGTCACTACGTCCCGGCCAGGGTGGTGGTGGCGGTGGTGGGCGACATCGATCCCGACCAGATCATGGGCTGGGCACGGCGCTACTTCGGCCCCATCCCGGCGGGCGACCCGCCGCCGCCACTCCTGGCGGCGGAGCCGGCCCAGCGCGGTGAGCGGCGGGTCGAGGTGGTATACGACGCCGCGCCCGAGATCATGATGGGCTGGCACGTGCCCGCCGGGTCGGATCCCGAGGCCGCTGCCGTCGAGGTGCTGGCCCAGGTCCTGGCCCACGGGCGCACCTCCAGGCTGCACCGCCGGCTCGTGACCAGGGACGACCTGGTCACCAACGTGACGTTCGAGCTGGGCCCGGGCTTCCGCCACCCCCGGATGCTGGTTCTGGGCATGCGGCCTCTGTCCGGCAGGTCCACCGGTGAGATCGAGGCGGCCATAGACGACGAGGTCCGGCGGCTGACTCGGGAGCCGCCCACCTGGCACGAGGTCCAGCGCGTCCGCAACCAGATGGAATGGGCGGAGGTGGCCCGGATGGGGTCGAGCCTGGGCCTGGCGCTCCGATTGGCCGAGTCCGCCGGTCTGCATGGGGACTGGCGCGACACGTTCCGCCAGTCCCAGCGGTTGACCGAAGTCACGCCCGAGGACGTGCAGCGGGCCGCCCGCCGGTACCTGGTCCGGGAGAACAGGACCGTCGCTGTCCTGGTCCGGCCCGAGCCAGGATCCACCGGACTGGACGTGCCGGACGCAGGGAGAGGCTCGCCATGACACGGCAGCCACACGTCTACCCCGCCTCCATCGGTGTCGCCGCCCTCGTCCTGGCCCTGGCCGCGGGTCTGGGCCTGGGCGGGTGCGCCGGGGCCAGGGCAGGGGATGCGGCGCAGGCGGCGCCAGCCAGGCTGATCGGTGGCGCCGACGCGGTGCGCAGCCTCTCCTTCCCGCCACTCCGGTTCCAGCCGCCGGAGCCCGAGCTGTTCCAGCTCTCCAACGGCGTGACCGTGGTCTTCCTCTCCGACTGGTCCCTGCCCGTCGTGGATGTGTTCGTCGACTTCAGCGGCGGCTACATGTACCACGGGCGTGAGGACTTCGGCGTCGCCAGCTCGCTCCTGTCCCTCATGCGACACGGCGGGACGACCAGCCTGGAGCCCGACTCCCTGGACGCAGTCCTGGAGTACCACGCAATCGGGGTGAGCACCTACGGCAACGGGTCGCGCATGCTGATGGGAGTGCGCGGCCTGCGGCGGCACCTGGACCTGGCAATCCAGCTCTGGGCCGACATGCTCCTGCGGCCTCGCTTCGACCCGGCGGCCATGGAGCGCTGGCGCGTCCGGGAGCTGGACGCGGTCCGGAACCTGAGCGATTTCCCCGGCTCCCTCGCCGTCGCGAAGTTCAACCAGATCCTCTATGACGAACACCCCACCGGTTGGATCCTGGAGGAGGCGGACCTGGCCCGGGAGCGGTTGGGCCGGGAACGCCTGGTGGCCATGCACCGACAGACAGTCTGCCCGGAGACGGCCGTGGTGGGCGCGGCCGGAGCCCTGACTCGCCAGGAGGCCAGGTCGGTGCTCGAGCAGGCTCTGGCCGACTGGCGGCCCTGCGGCCGGCTGCTCGAGCTGCCGCCACCGCCGGAAGTAAGGGCCCGACCCGCCGTCTACGTCATCCCCAAGACCCTGGCCCAGAGCACCATCGTCGTGGGCCAGCCGGGCGGTGTGCTCCTGGAGGACTCGCCCGCCTACTACGCGTCCCGGATCGCCAACTGGGTCATCGGCGGCAGCGGCGTCACCAGCCGCCTCGCGTCCCGGCTCCGGACGGAGCAGGGACTGGCCTACACCGCCTCCTCCGTGTGGGGCGTGGCCCGGGACCACGAGCGCATCTTCGGCGCCATCACGCATACCAGAGCCGACGCCACCATCGACGCCGCTCGCCTCATCCTCAGCACCCTGAGCGAATCGGTGGCGGAGCCGCCCACCAGCGACGAGGTCGAGCTGGCCAGGGAGTCCATCAGCAACGGCTTCATCTTCGGCGTGGGCAGCCCGGCCCAGATCGTGGCCCGGCAGGTGAGCTACATGGCGGACGACCTGCCCAGCGACTGGATGGTCCGGTACCTGACGGGCATCGGCCGCGTCAACCAGCGCCAGGTCGCCCGGGTCCTCAGGGACAAGGTGCGGCCCGACGCGTTCACTGTCCTCATAGTCGGCGACACCACCGCCTTCGATCCCCGTCGCCTCGGACCGGTCACCATCCTGCCCGATCGCTGAGCCGCACATCGCGACATCTTGCGCTGGCTCGAACTAACTCCTACAGCAAAATCGGGGAATCCCTGACAGAACAGAGACTGGCCGGGCCTTACCCCGGGCTTAAATTAGGCCCGGCCGCGACAGAACCGCTCGGCGGCCAAGTTCAGCCAGTCCGAAGGAGGAAGGGCAATGAAGGTAGGTGTGCCGCGAGAGGTGCTCCAGGGCGAGCGGCGTGTAGCCGTCGTCCCTGAAACGGTGAATAAGCTGGTGGACGCTGGCCTCGAGGTGGTGGTGGAGAAGGGGGCCGGTGAACACTCTGGCTTTGTAGACTCGGAGTACACCGCGGCGGGCGCGACGGTGGCTGATGCCAACGCTGTCTTCGCTTCCGACGTGGTGGTCAAGGTAGCCCCCCCACAGGTTGGCGGTGCCGGGGGCGCGGACGAGGTCAAGCGGCTGAAGTCTGGCGCCGCCTTCGTCGGCTTACTCTATCCCCTAACCTCGCCGGAGCTCATACGGGCGCTGGCAGCGGCCAACATCACGAGCTTCAGCATGGAGCTGGTCCCGCGGATCACGGTGGCGCAGCGGATGGACGCCCTGTCATCCCAGGCGACGGTGACCGGCTACATCGCCACTCTCCTGGCGGCCCAGGAGGTGGACACCTTCTTCCCCATGCTCACCACGGCGGCGGGCACCATCCCGCCGGCGAAGGTGCTGGTCATCGGCGCGGGCGTGGCCGGGCTCCAGGCCATCGCCACCGCCCGTCGGTTGGGCGCTCGGGTCAAGGGTTTCGACATCCGGCCAGCGGCGGCGGAGCAGGTCGAGTCCCTGGGCGCGCAGTTCGTGGGTGTCACCCTCGAGGAGGCGGAGACCGAGGGCGGCTATGCCAAGGAGGTGACGGAGGAGCAGAAGAAGCAGGAGCACGAGCTGCTGCACAAGCTCTGCGCCGAGTCCGACGTGGTCATCACCACCGCGCAGGTCCCGGGCCGGCCGGCACCGGTCCTCATCACCGAGGACATGATCGCCGACATGCGCGCCGGCTCCGTCATCATCGATCTGGCCGCCGAGTCGGGCGGTAACTGCGAGCTCACCCGCGCCGATGAGACGGTGGTGCGCGCCGGCGTGAAGGTCATCGGACTCATGAACGCCGCCAGCGGGCTGCCGCGTAACGCCAGCCAGATGTACTCGCGCAACATACACGCGCTGCTCACGCACATGGTCGACGCCGAGAGCAAGACGCTAAAGGTGGATTTCGAAGACGAGATCACCCGGGAGTGCTGCGTCACCCATGATGGCGAGATCGTGCACGAGCGCACGCGCGACTCGGTTGGCGCCAGCGCCTGAACAGGGAGAGGGATATGGAAGGCTTGGATCTGCTGTTCTCGATATATATCCTCGTGCTCGCGATCTTCGTGGGCTTCGAGGTCATCACCAAAGTGCCTACCATCCTGCACACGCCGCTGATGTCGGGGTCCAACGCGATCTCGGGCATCACCATCGTGGGCTCGCTGGTAGTGGCAGGCATGGTGGCTGACCCGGCGAGGACGATCCTGGGCGTCATCGCGCTGATCATGGCCACCATCAACGTGGTGGGCGGCTTCATGGTCACCGACCGGATGCTCCAGATGTTCAAGAAGAAGGAAGAACGGGAGGCATGACGTGAACGCACAAGTCGGAGGACCGATGGAGGTCCTCATGCACATCACGTATCTGGTCGCCGCTGTCCTGTTCATCCTCGGACTCAAGCGACTGAGCTCGCCGAAGACGGCGCGCAGCGGCAACCTAATGGGTGCCAGCGGCATGCTGCTCGCCATCATCGCGACGCTGGCATTCACCCAGATCCTGGACTGGACCTGGATCATCGTCGGTCTGGTCATCGGCGCCGCCATCGGGGCGTTCCTGGCCCGATGGGTAGCCATGACCGCCATGCCCCAGATGGTGGCCGTGTTCAACGCCTTCGGTGGTGGCGCGTCGGCGCTGGTGGCATCGGCGGAGTTCCTGGGTTACCTGGAGCCAGGGATCGCCGCGCCCACATTCGTGATCTCGCTGACCATCGTACTCTCGGTGTTCATCGGGTCCATCACCTTCTCGGGCAGCTTCCTGGCCTGGGCCAAGCTGGAGGGCCACTGGGAGCGGGCCATCACCTATCCTGGCGGCAACATCGTCAACGGGCTGGTGTTCCTGGGCATCATCGTCATTGGCGCCTGGATCGCCGTGATGCCCGGCGTGCCCATTGAATGGTTCATCGTCCTGGCCGTACTGGCGCTCATCTTCGGCCTCATGTTCGTCATGCCCATCGGCGGCGCGGACATGCCCGTGGTGGTGGCGCTCCTGAACTCGTTCTCAGGGCTGGCGGCGGCGGCCACGGGGTTCGTGCTGGACAACAACGTCCTCATCATCGCCGGCTCCCTGGTGGGCGCGTCCGGGCTGATCCTGACGAACATCATGTGCCGGGCCATGAACCGGTCCCTGGCCAACGTGCTGTTCAGCGCCTTCGGCGCCCACGTCGAGGCGGTGGGCGACGGCGATGGCCGACCGAAGATCGCCAAGGAGATCAATGCCGAGGACGCGGCGGTCCTCATGTCGTACTCGAACAACGTGGTGGTCGTGCCCGGCTACGGTCTGGCCGTGGCCCAGGCCCAGCACCAGGCACGGGAGATGTCGGACCTGCTGGGCGAGAAGGGCGTCACCGTGAAGTTCGCGGTGCACCCCGTCGCCGGCCGGATGCCCGGCCACATGAACGTGCTCCTGGCCGAGGCCAACGTGCCCTACGACCAGCTGTACGAGTCGGACGACGTGAACGGTGAGATGGAGCGCACCGACGTGGTCCTGATCCTGGGCGCCAACGACGTGGTCAACCCCGACGCCCGGACCAAGAAGGACAGCCCGCTGTACGGCATGCCCATCATCAACGCCGACTACGCCAAGAACACCATCGTGGTGAAGCGGAGCTTGAACCCTGGCTTTGCCGGCACGGACAATCCGCTGTTCTACAAGGACAACAACCGGATGCTCTTCGGCGACGCGAAGAAGGTGCTCACGGCGCTGGTGTCCGAGCTGAAGAGGATGTAGCGCTGCGGCGCGGGCGGCGCCTGCCGCCCGTGGCCGGCCCATCCTGGAGCCCGAGCCCGGGAGGCGGGCCCGGACCGAAGATCCGGTCCGGGCCCGCCTCCCGATCCGTTCGGATCCGGCCCGCCATATCATGACGCGGGACACGTTTTTGGTTACCTTCCGCGGCGTGGACGCAGCTACCTCATCCGATCGCGCGCCGGACGCGCCGGGAGCCCTCAGCTACCGCACCGTCCTGGGTGACCTGGCCGCACTCACGAAGCCGGGAATCACCCGCCTGGTGGTCTTCACCACGGCGGCGGGCTACCTCATGGCCGCCGGTGGGGACGCCGAGTTCTTCCGCGTCCTCAACACGGTGATAGGCGCGGCGCTGGCGGCTTCCGGTGCCAATGCCCTCAACATGTGGTGGGAGCGGGACAGCGACGCCATGATGGCCCGCACCCGCCGACGGCCCATTCCCGCCGGTCGCGTCCCGGCCCGCCAGGCCCTGACGTTCGCCATCGCGCTGTCGGCCCTGGGACTGCTGCACCTGGGGGTATTCGTCAACATCCCGACGCTCCTGCTGGTGACCATCAGCCTGGTCACCTACGTCCTGGTCTACACGCCGCTCAAGCGACGAACGCACCACGCCACCCTCGTCGGCGCCCTGCCAGGCTCGCTCCCAGCCCTGGCCGGCTGGACCGCCGCCGGCGAGCCCGTGGGCGCCGCGGCCCTGGCCATCACCGGCATTGTCTTCTTCTGGCAGATGCCCCACTTCTACGCCCTGGCCTGGGTCTACCGGGAGGACTACGGCAGCGGCGGCCTGCGCATGCTCAGCGTGATCGACCCCCAGGGCACCCGGATAGGGCTCGAGAGCTTCCTCTACTCCGTCGCGCTCCTGGCGGTGAGCCTCGTGCCCGTGGCCACCGGGCTCATTGGCTGGCTCTACGCCGCCGGCGCCGCCCCCCTCGGCCTGGCCATGGTCGCCCTCAGCCTGCGGCTCTGGCTCGTGCGCAACGACCAGCGGGCGTGGCAGCTCTTCTTCGGCTCCATCACCTACCTGCCCATCATCCTGGCCCTGATGCTGGTTGACCGCTTCCTGCTCTGACAGCCCGAGCTTCGAACATCGAGTTCCGCGAGCCGTCTTGCAAACTCGCCGGCTCTTCCACCCCGTCCACCCCGCGACCTGCCCAGCCGCGCGACGGCGAGTGCCAAGCGGAGGGGCGTGGTTGCAGGGCGGTCGGAGCTCGGAGCTCGGAGCTCGGAGTTCGGAGCTCGAGCCGAGCGCCCGGCACTGTCCGCCGCCCGGCAGCCCTCCGAAGCCCACCAAGCGGAGGGGCATGGTTGCTGGGCGGTCGGAGCTCGGAGCTCGGAGCTCTGAGCTCGAGCCGAGCGCCCGGCACTGTCCGCCGCCCGGCAGCCCTCCGAAGCCCGCCAAGCGGAGGGGCATGGTTGCAGGGCGGTCGGAGTTCGGAGCTCGGAGTTCGGAGCTCTGAGCTCGAATCCTGTTGTGCAGGGGGCTGGTGGTGATATCATATCTCCCGCGAGGCCCCACTACCCTGGAGAAGACTGGCTATGCGAGAGGCTGTGGACCGGCTGTGGCCGGAGCTGGAATGGATCGAGGACGAGGAGCTGCGGGAGAAGGTGGCGCGGACGTGGGAGCGGGCGCTGGAGTTGAGCCCGCTGGACGCGGATGACCTGGAGCGGATTCCCTTCACGTTGCTGGTCAAGGACTGCAAGGCCACGTTCATGGAGCACAAGCGGTGCGTGGTCCACATCGCCCGTCGGGGCGCTGAGGCCATGGCCGACTTCATGGGCCACGCCCTGCCCATTGACATGGACGTGGTGATCGCGGGCGCCATCCTGGCGGACGTGGGCAAGCTGCTGGAGTACGAGAAGGTGGGCGGCGCGACGCGCCAGAGCGCTCTGGGCAAGGCCTTGCGCCACCCGTTCACGGGTGTGGCCCTGGCCATGGAGGCGGGGGTCCCCGACGAGGTCTGTCATATCATCGCCGCCCACGCCGGCGAGGGCGACCTGGTGAAGCGGTCGACGGAAGCGGTCATCGTCCATCACGCCGACTTCATGGCATACGTGCCGTTCAAGAACCTGTAGGGGTTTGCAGGTAGGGAAACAGCGGGTCGGGACCCCGGCCCGATTCAAGGGATTCCCCACAGATTCGTGGACCGCCGCCACGTAATATCGCATTTGCGGGAATGCGGGAATGCGGGGACGGCGGCCACTAATCTGGAGGCATGATGGGCGCGACGATAGTCGAGAAGATAGCTCGGGCGCACATGGTGGAGGGCCCGGCGCGTGAGCTCCGGCCCGGGGACATGGTCTCACTGCGGCCCCGTCACATCATGACGCACGACAACACGTCGGCGGTCATATCCAAGGTCCGCTCCATCGGGGTAGCCCGGATCCATGATCCCCGTCAGCCGGTGATTGCCCTGGACCACGACATCCAGAACAAGTCCCCGGAGAACGTGGAGAAGTACACTCTCATCCGGGCCTTCTGCCGGGAGCACGGTCTGGATTTCCATCCTGCGGGCACCGGTATCGGTCACCAGATCATCATGGACCGGGGCTACGCCCTGCCCGGCAGGCTGGTGGTGGCGTCGGACTCCCACGCCAACACGTATGGCGCGGTGGGCGCTCTGGGCACGCCAGTGGTCCGGACGGACGCGGCGGCGATATGGGCCACGGGCGAGTTCTGGTGGCAGATCCCGCCCACGGTCCAGGTGGTGCTCGAGGGTGAGCTGCGGCCGGGTGTGGCCGGCAAGGATGTGATCCTGACGCTGTGCGCCCTCTACGGCGGTGGTCAGGTCCTGAACGCTGCGGTGGAGTTCGCCGGGCCCGGTGTCGCTTCCCTGGACATGGCGGCCCGTATGACCATCGCCAACATGACCACCGAGTGGGGCGCCCTGACGGGCTGGTTCCCGGTGGACGAGCACACGGTGGCCTATCTGAAGGAGCGGAAGGTCCGGCTCGAGGCGGCGGGTCATCACCGGATCACCGAGGCCCAGATCTGGGGGTTCGCCGAGTCCCCACCAGGCCCTGACGCCGGCGCCGAGTACGCGGCCCGGCTCACGCTGGACCTGTCCACGGTGACCCCGTTCCTGGCGGGGCCTGACACGGTGCAGAAGGGTCAACCGGTGGCGGAGGTGGAGTCGGAAGGGATTCCGATCCATAAGGCCTACCTGTTGTCGTGCGTGAACGGTCGCTTCGAGGACCTGGCGGTGGCGGCGGCCAAGCTGCGTGGCAAGCGGATAGCCGACGGCGTGTCGCTCTATATCGCCGCGGCCAGCCACGAGATCCAGGAGCGGGCGGAGCAGGCTGGGGTGTGGGGCGACCTGCTGGCCGCCGGTGCCACGCCGCTGCCGCCGGGCTGCGGGCCGTGTATCGGGCTGGGTGAGGGCCTCCTGGAGCCGGGGGAGGTGGGCATCTCGGCCACGAACCGGAACTTCAAGGGCCGCATGGGCTCCCTTGACGCGAAGGTCTACCTGGCCAGTCCCGCGGTGGTGGCGGCGTCAGCGCTGGCTGGACGGATCACGGACGGCCAGGTGGGTGCCGGTGAGCCTGCCACCACGTTCGAGCGTCTGGCTGACGGGTCGCCTACCCCGGAGACGGTGGACATCCTGCCCGGCTTCCCGGACCAGGTGGTGGGCCGGCTGGTCTTCGTGCCGCGGGAGAACCTCAACACCGACGGCATCTACGGCAAGGACTACACGTACCGTGAACTCAGCGCTCCGGAGATGGCCGAGGTGGTGATGGCCAATTACGACCCGTCCTTCGCGGAGCGCACCGTGGCCGGCGACGTGCTGGTGGGTACGCGCAACTTCGGCACGGGCTCGAGCCGGGAGCAGGCGGCGACGGCGCTCCAGGCCAAGGGGATCGCTCTCCTGATCGCCGAGACCCTGTCCCAGACGTACAAGCGGAACGCGTTCAACAACGGGTTGATCTGCATCGAGTGCCCCGGTCTTGTCCGTAGCGTGGAGGCGGCGTTGGCTTCGGAGCTGGCGGCGGGCGAGGCGACGATCATACCTGGTGACGAGGTCGAGCTCGATTTCGCCCGCAGCGTGGCCCGCTGGCGGGGCGAAGAACATCCGTTCCCGGCCCTGGGCCGGGTGCCGCAGGCGCTGATAGTGGCCGGCGGTGCGGAGGCCCAGGTGAAGGAGCGGCTCGGCCTGGGCAACGGGGCGGAGCAGGGCGGTACCAAAGTGATAGCGCAGTCTGACTGACATATCCACGAGAGGAGTGAAATGGCGAAGTACACTGTGGTGGCGATGCCTGGTGACGGGATCGGCGAGGTCGTTCTTCCCGAGGCGATCCGGGTGCTGGATGCCGTTGGTTTCGATGCCGAGTACGTCCACGGGGACATCGGCTGGGAGTTCTGGATCCATGAGGGCAACGCTCTGCCGGAGCGGACGGTCGAGCTGATCGATAAGCACAAGCTGGCCCTGTTCGGCGCCATCACCTCCAAACCGAAGAACGAGGCTGCGCTCGAGCTGAGCCCCGAGCTGCGGGACGAGGGCTATGTCTACTACAGTCCCATCGTGGCGTTGCGGCAGCGGTTCAACCTGGACGTGTGCGTCCGCCCCTGCCGCTCGTTCCCGGGCAACCCGCTCAACTTCATCCGTCGCGGGCCCGGAGACACTGTGGAGGAGCCGGAGGTAGACGTGGCCGTCTTCCGGCAGAACACCGAGGGTCTTTATGCGGGCATCGAGTGGACGAATCCGCCCAAGGTGGTGCGGGACGCGCTGAACACGCATCCCAAGTTCAAGTTCTTCGCTGCCACGCCGCCCCACGACATGGCCATCTCGACCCGCGTCTTCACCCGCCGGGCGTGCTACCGGATCGTGCGGGCCGCGTTCGAGTACGCCGTGGCCCATGGCTACAAGTCGGTGACGGTGTGCGAGAAGCCCAACGTGCTGCGCGAGACGTCTGGCATGATGGAGGAGGAGGCCCGCAAGGTCCAGCAGGACTTCCCGGACATCGAGCTCTGGTCGACCAACATCGATGCCCAGATGATGTGGATGACCAAGAACCCCGAGGACTACGGGGCCATCGTGTCGGGCAACATGTTCGGCGACATCGTGAGCGACGCGTACGCGGGTCTGGTCGGTGGCCTGGGCTTCGCCTGCTCCGCCAACATCGGAGACGAGGTGGCGGTCTTCGAGCCGACCCACGGCTCCGCGCCCAAGTACGCCCAGCTGGACCCGCCCATCGTGAACCCCATCGCCATGGTCCTGACCGGGGCCATGCTCCTGGATCATGTGGGCGAGACGGACAAGGCCGAGCAGATTCGCGCCGCCGTGGCCGCGGTGGTGAAGGAGGGCAACGTCCGCACGTATGACATGATGCGCATACCTGGCGGTCCCAGGTCTATCGAGCAGGGCGCTGCCACCACCACCGAGATGGTGGACGCCATCCTGGCCGCGCTGGCCAGCGGCGTGGCCGCAGGCGGCGACGGGTCGTGAGCACCGGGACGGCCCCCGCCGCCGGAGTCCGCCGTGGTGAGGCAGGGCGCCGCGGCGGGGACGTCCGCTCCGACCTCTATGTGGCGGTGGAGGCGGGCGGAGCCGGACTGGAGGTGTCGCTCGAGTCCCGGGTGGCGGCGCTGTACGGGGACAGCATCCGGGAGACGGTCGAGTCCACGCTCCGCGGTCTGGGGGTCGAGGCTGCCCGGGTCGAGGTGGAGGACGCGGGCGCCCTGCCGTGGGTGATCGAAGCCCGGGTCGAGGCGGCTGTCCGGGCGGCGGGCCTGCCGCCGGCCGCCACCGGTGAGGGCGCGCCGTCGCCTTCTCCCGCCGCGCCGGCGCCGCCGGCCACGGCCCGCCACCTGCTCCGCCGGTCCCGGCTCTATCTGCCGGGCAACGAGCCGAAGTTCATGCTGAACGCCGGGCTGCATCGCCCTGACGGAGTGATCCTGGACCTGGAGGACTCGGTCCACCCGGACGCCAAGCCGGCGGCCCGGCTGCTGGTCCGCAACGCCCTTCGGCAGGTGGACTTCGGCGGCGCCGAGCGCATGGTCCGGATCAACCAGCTGCCCCTGGGCCTTGAGGACCTGGACGCGGTGGTGCCGGAGCGGCCGGAGCTGATCCTGATCCCGAAGGCGGAGCGTCCCGATCAGGTGGTGGAGGTGGCGGACCGGATCGCCGCGATCCTGGGCCAGGCCGAGCCGGGCATATGGCTCATGCCCATCCTGGAGTCGGCGGTGGGTGTGGAGAACGCCTTCGCCATCGCTTCCGCTTCGCCTGCGGTGGTGGCCCTGACCGTCGGCCTCGAGGATTACACCACTGATCTGGGCGTGGTGAAGACCCGGGAGGGGCTGGAAACGCTCTGGGCCCGGCAGCGGCTGGTGAACGCTGCCAGGGCCGCCGGCGTCCAGGCCATCGACTCGGTCTATGGCGACGTCCAGGACGAGGAAGGCCTGCTGGCCTGGGGCCACGCTTCCAGGGCCATGGGCTTTGCCGGCATGGGCTGCGTACATCCTCGCCAGATCCGGGTGATCCACCAGGCGTTCGCGCCCACGACGGAGGAGATCGAGAAGGCGCTCCGTATCGTGGAGGCCTTCCGTGAGGCCGAGGCCCGGGGTCTGAGCGTGGTGAGTCTGGGCAGCAAGATGATCGACCCGCCCGTGGTGACCCGGGCCCGGCGCCTCGTCGAGCGGGCGCGGGAGCTGGGGCTATTGGATGGAGGTGAGGAATGAACGTGGTCACTATGCCCCGGGCGCCCTGGCTCGACGGGCCGGCGGCGGACGGGCTGGCGGATAATGCCGCGGGCCGGCGGGTGCCAACCGTCATCAACGGCCAGGAGCAGGTACCCTTCCAGGGAGTGGGCGGCTACGCCCCCGAGGGCGCGAGGCACGGCCCGCCCATCCGATCGGCCCGGGACTACCCGGCGGACGGGGACAAGCGGGTACCGGACATCAAGGCGGCGCTCGAGAAGGCGGGTCTCCGGGATGGCATGACCATCTCGAGCCACCACCACTTCCGCAACGGGGACAAGGTGGCCCTGATGGTGCTCCAGGCCGCGGCGGAGATGGGCGTGAAGGGTCTACGCTGGTTCCCCAGCGCGTCCTTCCCGGTCCACGAGCCGGTGATCCAGCTCATGGAGCAGGGCGTGGTGCACCACATGGAAGGCAGCATGAACGGCCCGCTGGGTGACTTCACCTCCCGCGGCCGTATGCCGGGCCTGGGCGTGCTCCGCTCCCACGGCGGCCGGTTCCAGGCCGTACAGGACGGCGAGGTCCATATCGACATCGCGGTGATCGCGGCGCCCAGCGCCGACCCGTTCGGCAACTCGGATGGGTCCCACGGCCCCTCGGCGTGCGGGTCCCTGGGCTTCGCCCTGGCGGACTCCATGTACGCGGACCACGTCATCGTGGTGACGGACAACCTGGTCCCGTTCCCGTGCATCCCCTGGCAGATCCAGGGCAACCACGTGGACTCGGTGGTGGTGGTGGACTCGGTGGGCGACCCGTCGAAGATCGTGTCGGGCACCACCCAGATCACCAGGAGCCCTGACCGGCTGCTCATAGCCGAGCACGTGGCCCGCTTCATCAAGGAGGCGGGCATCATGCGTGACGGGTTCAGCTTCCAGGCGGGCGCGGGCGGGATCGCCCTGGCCTTCGTCGCCTACCTGAAGGAGCTCATGAAGCAGGACGGGGTGAAGGCCCGGTTCGTACGGGGCGGCTCGACCCAGTACCTGGTGGAGCTCCTCCAGGAGGGGCTCACCGACTACATCCTGGACGGCCAGACCTTCGACCTGGCGGGGGTCCAGTCCATCGGCTCCGATCCGCGCCACGTGGCCAGCACCCCGCTCACGTCCTACAACTACCACGGCAAGGGCAACTTCGCCTCCATGGTGGACGCGGTGGTCCTGGGCGCCACCGAGGTGGACGTGGACTTCAACGCCAACGTGGTCACCCATTCCGACGGCATGCTGCTCCACGGCATCGGCGGCTGGCAGAACTGCCTGTTCAGCGGCTGCACCATCTTGGCCGTGCCGTCATTCCGCGATCGGATCCCGGTTTTGGTCGAGCGGGTAACAACGCTCACCGGCCCGGGCGAGCTGGTGGACGTGGTGGTGACCGAGCGCGGCATCGCCATCAACCCCCGGCGAGAGGACCTGCTCCGGGCGGTCGAAGGCTCGACTCTGCCCGTCCGGCCCATAGCCGACATCAAGGCGGAAGTCGAGGCCATGTCCGGCGGGCCGCCTTCGCCGCCGCGGACCACGGACCGGCCGGTGGCGGTGATCAAGTGGGTGGACGGCACCGTGCTGGACACGGTCTGGCAGGTGGAGCCATGAGCTGAGCGGCGGACGGGGAGCCGGTCGCCAATCCGGCGGCCGGCAGAGAGGAGGATCGGATGTTGACGGTTCGGATGGACACCAGCCGGCTCTCGCTGGAGGAGCTGGAGAACATCAGCAAGGCCCTGAGAGGTCGCTGTATCGAGTGCATCGAACGCAGCGTACCCGAATGTTGCCGTCATACCGACGAGGTGCGCGCCTTCCTCGCCGCCCTGGCGGACGCCATCGACGTCGATCGCCTCCGCCGGGAGCAGCGTGACCGCGAGGTGGCGCTCGGCGTGGACCCGGACTCGGGGGAGTGGCGCGCCGGCGCCTGACCTCCGACGACCCACGACAGGAGAAGAGCACCATGCCAGTGAAGAGATGGACGTCCGTCCTCCTGCTGCTACTGGCCGCCGCCGTGGTAGCTGCCTTCACCCTGAGCCTGAGGAGCGACGACGTCGCGACCGCCCCCACCCCGGACGAGGGAGCGGTGAGGGCGGCCCTCCAGCCGTACCTGGACGGCCATGCCGCCGGGCGCGGTGAGGTCATGGCCCCGGCTTTCTTCGAGGAGGCCCGGCTCAGCGTGGTGGTGGACGGCCAGCTGCACATCGGGCATGCGGCCGACTACCTGGCAGGCTGGCCCGGGCAGCCCGCCCCCGACGAGGCGGATCGCCAGCGCTGGGTCGAGTCGGTGACGGTGGTCGGGGACCTGGCCCTGGCGGAGATCATCCTCCTGCACCCGGGCCTGCGTATCGTGGACTACATGGTCATGCACCGGGTTGACGGGGACTGGAAGATCGTTCATAAGGCCTACCAGCGGGAGCCGCGCTAGCCGGGCGAATGACACCGCAGGCGA
Organism: Gemmatimonadota bacterium; assembly: GCA_007126035.1. GTDB lineage: Bacteria > Gemmatimonadota > Gemmatimonadetes > Longimicrobiales > RSA9 > SLCC01. Next base: position 16,684 of record SLCC01000035.1, on the reverse strand, counting down.
TCCGGTCGCCCGCATCGCCGGTTGGCTGGCTCACGTAGTCGTCGGGCGAGACGTGGATCACGATGGCCGTGCCGTCGCCGCCCAGGAGCGAGGCCGGCTCGCTCTCGTGAAGCGTCACCTTCCGAGCCAACTGCTCGGACACGAGCCGACCGTCATCGGGAATGTGCAGGTTGAGCAGGTCACCGGCGTGCATTCCATCCCGGTGCATGACCCCGTGAGCCGCGTCCCCGGGGTTGAAGTGGCCGCCGGAGGACATGAAATCGGGCGGGTCGCACCTGCCCGTCTCGTGGATATGGATGGCCCGGCCGCCGGGCTCGATGCCCCAGACGTCGATATGGAGGAGGACTCCGTGGCCCGGTGTCTGGGTCAGCTCGACAGTGCCGACATGGGCGCCGTCGCGGTCCAGGAGCTCCGCCCGGGCGGTGAGGGGCTCCTGGGCGTTCAGTCCGGCAGCCAGCGCAACGAGCGCTGCCGTCGCCAGTGGGGTGATTCCGTTCATCGTGCCTCGCCCTTGTTGTGTGTGGACAGATCACCGTCCCCGACGCAAGGATCGTTCTGGCCGCTCGGCGGTATACCTGTGCTTGCTGATGGAAGCAGATCTTGACAAGCGCGCGCCCGTACCGTCGACTTATGGAGTTATGCGCCGACCAACCTGGCTGACATACCTGATCCTGCTGTTGGGGCGGTTCGCAAGCCGTAGCTTGTGGAGCGCCGCCATCGAATGGGTGGGCGACGTGCCGGAGGACCCGTGGGAGGATGTCCGGCTCATCGCCATCCTCCACCACACGAGTCTGGCGGAGCCCATCTACCTGCCAGCCGTGCCTGACAGGATGCTGCGGCGCATGGCCCGGCATGGTGTGGCGCCCATCGCGGACGAGACCATGGCGCGCCCCGTGGCAGGCCGCCTCTTCCGCCTGGTGGTGGCGAACTCCGTGCCCATCACCCGTCGTCGTGACAACAGCTGGGCCAGGGTCATGGAGCAGGTGGACGACCCGCAGGCCATTGTGGCCATGTGCCCCGAGGGCCGCATGATGCGACCCGACGGCCGGGACAAGCGGGGCGACGCCATGACCGTGAAGCCTGGCATCGCCGAAGTTCTCCAGGCGCTGGGGCGGGGTCGCATGATCCTGGCCTACAGTGGCGGTCTGCACCACGTATTCCCACCCGGGGCCAGCTACCCCCGGCTGTTCAAGCCCCTGGAGCTACGGGTAGAGAGCCTGGACATCGCCCGGTACGTGGCGGAACGGACGGCCGAGGACGGACCGTTCACCGATGCGGTCATTCGCGACATCACCCGCCGCCGGGACATCCACACCCCCATCGCGCCGGGCACCCCCGAGGCCGTGAGAGCCGAGGTGGCGCGCCGCCGGAAGCAGGCTCTGCTGGAGGCCACATCGCCAGCCGCAGCGGCTGAGGAGATCTCGCTGCGGGCCGCGCCGAACGCCGCCAACAGCTGAGCCGCCCTGCGGGCCCCCGCAGGCCCCGCCTCTCAATACTGGCACTCACTCGCGGACGCTATCCTGCGGATCGGATCGTGCAGGCGTGGACCTGGATCCAGCGAGTCAAGGAGGTGTGCGCATGACTGATCGAGGAGAGCGGCCCCGGGTGGTGGTGGTGGGTGCGGGTTTCGCGGGGCTCCAGGTGGCGAAGGGGCTGGCTGGCGAGGAGGTGGAGGTGGTGGTGCTGGACCGGAACAACTACCACGCCTTCCTGCCCCTCCTCTACCAGGTGGGCGCGGCGCAGATCGAGGCCAGCGACATCGTGCACCCGGTCCGGGCCATCTTCCGGGGCAAGGAGAACATACAGTTCGGGATGATGCGGGTGGACCGCCTGGACCGGGAGCGGAAGGTGGTGACCGGCAACGGGATCCAGGTCCCCTACGACTACCTGGTCCTGGCGCCGGGCAGCCAGACCAATTACCTGGGCGTGACCGGCGCCCGGGAGCATGCCCTGCCATTCAAGACGGTCCATCACGCCCTTGCGGTGCGGAACTGGATCCTGAACCGCGTGGAGCGAGCGGCCGCGGCGGCCAGCCCCCGAAAGCGGCGAGGCCTGCTCACCTTCGTGATCGTCGGCGGTGGCCCCACGGGAGTGGAGCTGGCGGGGGCGCTGGCGGAGCTGGTACGGAAGCCGCTCTCCCGGGACTTCCCCGACCTGGACATGGCCGAGGTCCGGATCATCATCGTGGAAGCCCTGGACCGCCTGCTGCCCACCTTCAGCGAAAAGGCCAGCAGGTACACTGAGAAGCGACTCGACAAGCTCGGCGTCCACGTCAGGACGGGCGAGATGGTGGAGGAGGTGACCCCGACCTCCATCAAGCTGAAGGGCGGACAGGAGATCTCGTCGGACGCCGTGGTCTGGGCCGCCGGCGTGAAGGGCAACCCTCTGGCGGAGGCGTGCGGCCTGCCCGTGACCAAGAAGGCGACGGTGCCCGTGGACGCATTCCTCCGGAGCCCCGACGACAGCAGCACCTTCGTGGTGGGTGACATGGCTCAAGTGGAATCCGATGGCGAGCCGGTGCCCATGGTGGCACAGGGCGCCATCCAGGGGGGACGCCACGCCGCCGAGAACATCCTCCGTGAGATCCGCGGCGAGCCGCTCGAGCCGTTCTCGTACCGGGACCTTGGCTACATGGCCGCCGTCGGGAGGACTCGTGCCGTGGTGGAGCTGAAAGGCCGGACCCTGACGGGTATGCCCGCCTGGCCCGCCTGGGCCCTGGTCCACGTGGGCAAGCTCGTCGGCTTCCGCAACCGACTCGGCGTCATGCTGAACTGGGCCGCCGACTACGTCTTCGCCCAGCCGCCGCTACGCCTGATCATGCCCTACGAGGAGACGGCCGCCGTGGAGCCGGAGGAGGAGGAGAAGGAGGAGGCCCGGGCCGAGAAGGCCGGGGCCGCCGTTGAGGCGCAAGAGCGGGAGAGGGCGCAGGAGTCACCGGGAACCGGCGACTGAGGGGAACACGGGCACTGGAGCGGCTGTAGAGGATTCAAGGGGCGCGCGGCAGAGGCTCGCCCTCATCAGCTGGAGGCCCGTATGACCGAACCGATCCGAATCGTCTTGCGCGGTCTGGCGTTGACGTTGGCGCTGCTCGTTTCGACCACCGCACTGACGTCCGCCCAGGCCCCCGATTTCCTGTTCTCCCGTCCGAGCATATCCATAGGACTCTACGGCGGCTGGTCCATGCCCCGTGAGGGCAGCGACATCTTCGACCACGTCCGGGAGGAGATGACCATCCAGCAGGGCGATTTCGACGCGCCGTTGCTGGGCGCCGACCTGGCTTTCAGCCTGACCAACCACCTGGACGTGGTGCTCGGTGTCGAGGGCGCCAGGGCCACCCGCCACTCGGAGCTCCTTGACTGGGTCGAGGACGGCTGGCCCATCGAACAGACCACCGAGTTCGGCTGGACCCGCCTCAACGCCAGCGGCAGGGTCTATCTGCTGGATCGGGGCCACACCGTCGGGACCCACGCCTGGGTGCCCGCACGCTGGTCCGCCTTCGTAGGCGGTGGTGGCGGCATCGCCTGGTACAGCTTCGAGCAGTACGGCGACTTCATCGACTACACGACCATCGATGACCCGTTGGGGCCGGAGATCGTCACGGGAACACTCCGTACCAGCGGCAACGGTGGCAGCCTGCATGCCCTGGCAGGGCTCGAGATCACCCTCACACCGCGCCTCGCCCTGCGCGGCGAGTACCGTTACTATTGGGGTACGGCGCCGGTGGACGCGCGCGACTTCCGCGGGTTCGAGCCGTTCGATCTCGCCGGCCACCGCGCCACGATCGGCATCGCCACCAGGTTCTGAGGAAGAGAGTACGCCATGAGCGAGCTACGCAGAAGTTTGAAGGGCGCGTCAGCGCTAGTGTTCTCGGCGATCCTCGTAGGGGCGGTGTCACAACCGGCGGCTGCCCAGGACCCCATGGCCGATGAATGGCTACCCTGGCTGGGCTGCTGGCAGGCGCTGGACGCGCCCGCCGACGCGCCGCTCACATGCGTGCGGCCAGCCCCCGGCGGCGGCATCCTGATGCTGACCGTCTCCGAGGAAGGGATCGTGGAAAGGCGCCACCTGGTCGCCGACGGCGTGCCCCGTCACTCGACTGTGGGCGGCTGTCCCGGCACCGAGCAGGCCGAGTTCTCCCACGACGGCGCCCGGGTCTATCTGGAGGCGGAGCGCACCTGCCCCGGCGACGCGCCGCGGGCCAGTCGCGGGCTCATCGCCATGCTGGACCAGGACCGCTGGATCGAGGCCCAGGCCATGGAGGTGCGGGGTCGCACCACGGCGTGGATGCAGCGCTACGAGCCGGCACCACGTGCCCGCGTCCAGGCACTGGGACAGGCGGAGATACTGGCGGAGGTCGACAGCCGCAGGGGCGTCATAGCCGCCGCCCGTGCCGTGGCCGCCGACCCCATCAGCGTGGACGACATCATCGAGGCCTACCAGCGCACCGACGCCGAGGCGGTCAGGGTCTGGATCGCCGAGCAGCTACAGCCGCTGTATCTGGACGCGCAGGGCCTGCTCCGGTTGGCAGATGCAGGCGTCTCCGAAGAGGTCATCGACGTGGCGGTCGCGGTTGCCTATCCCGAGCGCTTCGCCGTGGCCCGGGACGAGCCCTACTACCCCCGCGCCCGGATGCCCGTCCGTCGCCCTGGTATGTACCCCGGGTACTGGGACCCGTACGGGGGCTGGGGCTACTGGGGCCGTGGCTGGGGTTACTACCGGCCCACCGTGGTCGTGGTCCAGCCCCGCAGCCGCTTCGACCGGCTGACCGCAGTGCGGGGACAGGGCTATACGCGACCGGGCGCCTCATCGGGGTCCTCGGGCAGCCAGCCTTCAGGGGCCGCGGCCAGGGCACCCCGACGGGGCGGCTCGTCCCAGCCCGCCGCCACCAGCGGTAGCGGCACCCGGACCGCCGAGCCCCGGCGAGCACAGCCGCGGAACCGGAACCAGGACGACTGACCACCCGGGCACCAGGCCAGGGAAGGCGCCAGGGCGCCATTCGTGTAGCAAAAGACGCAGCCGCGAGGAGGGCATTCGGACCAGCCTCGCGGCTGTCATCTTGCCTGAACCAGAGTTGCGGCTCAGCTACGGATCCAGTCCCAGGCCTCGTCCAGCCGGGCTGACTCGAAGAACTCCGAGTCAGCGGCGGTCAGCTTGTCCGACAGCGCCGCGGCCCACTCGTGCCAGCGTCTGTCACCGACGATGGCGAACCGCTCCACGTCCTTGACATAGGTGGGGGTGGCCTTGAGGTCCTCCCAGACGGCAGACGGCTCCGGCGCCGCCAGGTCACCCAGCTCCACCAGGAGACGGGCCTTGCCCCGGGTGTCCACCACCTGGCTCAGCTCCCGCTTGATCTCCTCTACCTCGTCGTCCGTGACCTTGCCGCTCAGACGGTAGGCCAGGACCTGGCTGTTGCCGTCGTCGAATCTCCGGTACATCATGAATCCTCCGCTACGATAGGTCCGCGGCGCGCTCGACGCGCTTCACCCATGCCCCAGCGTCGCAAGTTCCATGAACCCGGGATCACCACGGCGGATGGCTCAGTCCAGTCGGATCAGCCCCGCCGCCGCCGCGTTCTCCAGGTACCTGCGCACAGCCTCGGGAGACACCGTGCCGTAGTAGTGGGGCCCCGCCTCCCGGGCCTGCGCCGCCACCGTGCGGTAGATCTCGGCGCCAGTCCGATCGCCGTCCACCAGGCTCAGGATCTCCTCCGCCATGATGCCGTGGAGGCCCGGGACACCGCCTATGCGACGCCGACCGGTCAGGAACTCCCGGGGACCACCCACCGGGACCGGCCTGACCCCATGCAGCTCGTCATCCGCCGCGGACGCCGGCCGGGACGGGAGATCCGACGAGCCAGTGGCCTGACGGTACGCGACCGCCAGGCTACGCACCGCCTGCTCTTCCTTCCGACCAACCTGGCCCAGCAGCTCGGACACCGGGACCGCCGCGCCACCGCCGACCTCCTCCAGCGAACGGATCGCCCGACGCTCCCGCTCCGCCGCGTACCAGACCTGGTCCACCGCGTCGTGGTACGCACGCACGGGATCAGACGACGACGCGATCCAGCTCATCCCCAGGCGCAGGTTCCGGCCCAGTCGCTCCGCGCCGCGACCCACCGTCACCGCCGTCAGGGCCGGGGCCGACTCCGCGTCGGCGTTCGCCATGGCGTACGCGATGAGCGCCGCCGCCACCGCGTTACGACCCAGCTGCGTCGGGTCCACGTTCCACAGGTCGTCGTCGCTGGAATGGATGTAACGGTCCGGCATGTTCGTGAACGTGACGCCGGGCACGCCGATGGGGGCCTCGTTGAACGCCGTGTGGTCCGTGTTCCGGTGGTAGAAGACCATCTCAGCGTTGTACCTGAACCTGCTGCCCAGCTTCGACAGATGCGGCCAGGGATAACCGGGATGACCGGCCTGGCTCTGGGCGATCTCGTACGTGTTGCCCACCACCATGTGCTCGATCACCGTCTCCGTCACGTCGTTCAGGAAGTGGAACCGGCTGGCGGGAAGACGGGTGATGTTCTGCTTCCGACCCACGTCCTGCGACTGGTCCGCTCCCACCATGTCCTGGTTCACGTTCACCCACATCCGGTGATGCGCCTCGGGGTGATCGGCGAAGTACTGACGCTGGCTCGAGAACTCCGTGACCCACCAGAACCGGATGTCGCGCCGGGGACGTGGGAGGCGGCCCTCCTCGATCAGCTTGGTCAAGGCCCGCCCGATCTCCAAAATCGTGGCCGACCCGCTGGCGTTGTCGTTCGCCGAGAACTTCTCCTCCTGGATGTGGCCCGTCAGCATGACGTCCTGAGCGATGCCCGGCTCCGTGCCACGGATGTGCGCCTCCACCATCACCTGCCACGGCTCACTGCCCTGCGACGAGTCGAAACCCGCGTCCACCAACGCCCGCACCAGCACCGGCTCCCTCGCCCGCTCCAGACGGTTCCTCAGCGCGATACCCTGCCGCAGTGACACACCAAACGCAAACGTGGGCTCGTAATCGGCAGTGCCAATTGAAGGGACCGAGATCCACCGGAGCTGATCAGGCCGGTCGAACCCCGGCGGCACCGTGCCCGTCCCCTCGAAGAACGGACTCGGATACCAGACCACTCCAAGAGCACCACGATTGCCGACCGCCTCCCGCATCACCGCCGCCAGCGGGCCGTACGTCAGCACGATCCGGCCAGCTACCTCCACACCCTCGTAGTCCCCCGAGCTGCCCGCACCGACGTCCACCAGCTCCGCCGTCACGTCCGTCGCGCGGCTGTAGTCAGCCAGGTGAAGTTGAGACTGGATCGTGCTGGCTATCCGCTCCGGCTCGGCACCCTCGATCCAGAGATCGGCGAAACGGGCGTTCCACGGCGGGATCCCGTACGGCTGCCGGATCAGGCGCACGTCCACCAGACCCGCCTCCCGCGCCTTCTCCGCGTAATACTCCGCTACTTCCCAGAGACCGTCAGCTCCGCCACGAGGACGATGGAACGCCGTGTTGTGACGGATGTGCTCGAAGGCCGCGTCCCCCGATATCTCCTGTCCTATCAGCCGAACCTGGTCGGCCGGGACGAATGGGATGGCCTGGCCGGTGCCGGCGTCAGGCGCGACCAGGAGCGCGAGGAGAGTGGCGACGACGACGGCGACTGCTTGGATCATGCGGCGCTGCATGGGTCTTCTCCTGTATGTTGTCCTGACGGATCAAGAACAGACTACCGCCCGCACCTGGTCCTGACCAGATGCGCCCGTCGCCAGCTGCCCCCGGGCCCCATCGACGTCGTGTGGTCCCTCGAGAACCGGATACTTCCACGTCGAACCATATCTCCACGCCGTGGGGTGGCGGTATGGGGGTAACCCGACTGGTCACGGCACGCTCGCGCACGTAGCTTTCCGGCGGCGATCGTCGAAAGGTCCCTACACACCTCTGCCACGCGCCGCAATGACCAGAACCAGGAAATGGGTCCTCGGACTCTCCGCTGCCGTTGTCCTTGCCCTGGCCGCTTTCATCGTACCCACGATCTGGTTCAAGCCGTGGTCGGTGGAGCACTTTTATGGCCGGACGTTCTTGAAGGCGGGGCTCGACAGTCCCATGCTGATGTCCCAGTTGCGTGTGGTGCCGTCCCGGCTGGATTTCTACTCGCACCGTCTGGACGATCGGTCGGTGGAGTTCCGGCAGGAGCAGGCCCGGTGGCTGGAGCGGCAGCTGGCGATCCTCCGATCGTACGACCGGGACCGGCTCCGGGATCCTCTATCGTACGATGTGCTGGAGTGGTTCCTGGTGGACGGGGTGGATGGCAGCCGGTTCATGTTCCACAACTACCCGGTGAACCAGATGTTCGGGGAACAGACCAACCTCCCCGACTTCCTCCTGAACGTGCACCAGATCAACGGGCGCCGGGACGCGCGGAACTATGTCCGCCGGCTGTCGGCGGTGGGCGACTACATGGACCAGGTGATGGAAGGTGGCAGGTACCGGGAGGAGCTGGGGGTGGTCCCGCCTCGCTTCGTCATCGAGCGGGTTCTGGCCCAGGTGCGGGAGTTCGTCGCGTCGTCGCCTGCGGAGCATGTCCTCCACACCCATTTCGTGGAGGCGACCGCCGCACTGGACGATCTGTCCGCCGAGCGGCGGGAGCGGCTGATAGCGGAGTCGCTGGCGGAGGTCGAGGGCACGGTCTACCCGGCGTACCGGAGGCTGATCGGCGAGCTCGAGCGGCTGGAGAACGTCGCCACCACAGACGCTGGTGTGTGGAAGCTTCCCGCCGGCGACGACTACTATGCCCATCTCCTGCGCCACTACACGACGACTACGATGACCGCAGCGGAGATCCACGGTGTGGGGCTGTCGGAGGTGGCCAGGATCCAGGCGGAGATGCGCGGGATCCTGGAGGCGGAGGGCTACGCTGCCGCGGACCTGGGCGCCGCCATGCAGGCGCTGCACCGGGACGATCGGTTCACCTGGCCGGATACCGAGGAGGGTCGTGCCGCCATCCTGGCCCACTACCAGGAGCTGGTCGACGAGATCAGCCAGGGACTGGACGGTCTGTTCCGGAGTCGTCCAGCCGCTCCGGTCCGGGTCGAGCGGGTGCCGGTATTCCGGGAGGCCAACACGGCCGGCGCGTATTACACGCCTCCGCCCCTGGACGGATCCCGTCCCGGAATCTTCTGGGCCAACCTGCGCAACGTGGAGGAGCATGCCCGCTTCACCATGCGTACGCTGGCCTACCACGAGGCGGTCCCGGGCCATCATTTCCAGATGGCTTTGGCCCAGGAGCAGACGGGCATGCCCTTCTTCCGGCGGGTGCTGCCGTTCACCGCCTATACGGAAGGCTGGGCCCTGTACGCCGAGCAGGTGGCGGCGGAACACGGGTTCCAGGACGACCCGTACGACCGGCTCGGCTACCTGGCCGCCCAGCTCTTCCGGGCCGTCCGCCTGGTTGTTGACACGGGTATCCACGCCAAGCGCTGGACCCGGGAGCAGGCAATCGACTACATGGCGGCGAACACCGGTGTCCCGGAGAGCGATGTGGTCGCCGAGATCGAGCGCTACATAGTCATGCCGGGCCAGGCCACCGCCTACATGGTCGGTCGGCTGAAGATCCTCGGGCTGCGGGAGGCGGCCCGGGCCAGGCTGGGCGAGAGCTTCGACCTGGCGGAGTTCCACGACGTGGTCCTCACCGGCGGGGCCATGCCGCTGACGCTGCTCGAGCGGCGAGTGGACGAGTGGGTGGAGACCGTTACCTTCAGGTGAGAGCCGTACCAGGCCGGACCCCGCGGAACGGTCGGGTGTAGGGAACGGCAACCGCAAGGAGGTGACTATGCGCTGTGATGTAGCTGCGCATCCCTCGAACCGACCGATCACGCAGGAGAACATTGCCAGTACGGAGTTTTGGCAGCTGCTGGACGGAGAGACGCAGGAGGCGCTGGAAATAGTGGCCCCGGTGCTCCCGTTCCGCACCAATTCCTACGTGTTGAGTCGGTTGATAGACTGGGATAGCGCGCCAGATGACCCGATATACCGTCTGACTTTCCCCCATCGGGATATGCTCGAGCCGTCGGAGTACGAGCGGCTGCGGGATGTCCGGCGGCGGGGGAGCCCGGCGGAGTTTGCACTGGCGGTGACTGAAGCCAGGGCCCATTTGAACCCCAACTCGCAGGGTCAGTCCACCCTGAACGTGCCGCTGCTGGATGGCCGCAGGATGGCCGGGGTCCAGCACAAGTACCACGAGACTGCACTACTCTTCCCGGCCGCAGGGCAGACCTGCTTCACCAACTGTACCTATTGCTTCCGCTGGGCCCAGTTCGTGGGCGATCCGGACCTGCTGTTCGCCGCACCGGACACCTCGGAGCTGGTGGAGTACCTCCGGCGGACACCGGAAGTGACGGACGTCCTGGTCACCGGCGGCGATCCCATGACCATGTCGGCGAGGCGTCTCCAGGACTACATCGAGCCGCTGCTGGCCCCGGATCTGGAGCATGTCCAGAATATCCGGATCGGGACCAAGGCGCCGGCCAGCTATCCGCTGAGGTTCTTCGCCGAGGAGGATTCAGACGACCTGCTGCGCCTGCTGGAGCGGGTCGCGAAGGTGCGGAGCCTGGCGCTCATGGTGCACATTTCCCATCCGGTGGAGCTGTCGACGCTGGAGGCGGAGGAGGCCATCGAACGGCTGCGGAATACCGGGGCGGTGATCCGGACCCAGGCGCCCGTTCTCCGGCACATCAACGACGACCCGGCGGTCTGGGCGGAGCTGTGGAGCAGCGCAGTGCGGCTGGGAATCACGCCGTACTACATGTTCGTCGGCCGTGACACGGGTGCCAAGGCCTACTTCGAGCTGCCGCTGGTCAAGGTGCACGAGATTTACCAGGAAGCGTACTCCAAGGTAACCGGACTGGCCAGGTCGGTCCGGGGCCCGGTGATGTCTGCCACGCCAGGGAAGGTGAGGGTGCTGGGCGTGCAGGAGGTGGACGGCGAGCGCGTCTTCGTCCTGGACTACCTCCAGGCACGGGACCCGTCGCTGGTCCGGCGGCCCTTCTTCGCCAGGTACGATCCCGAGGCCACCTGGTTCGACCAGCTCCGCCCCCTGGAGGGCGACGAGTTCCGGTTGCTGTAACACGCGAACCCGACGGTGGTGGGTCGCGCAACCTGGCGCGGCCCGCCCCGACGGCTGATCTTCCCCGCCGTCCAGCTCCTGCGACTCCCGCGACCGTCGCCATGATGCCATGACCAGAGAGACGGAAGGCGGCGCCACTCCGCCCGCACCCAGGCCCCTCCGGCCGCTGGCCGCCGCATGGGCGCCCCGCCAGCGGGCTCCGAAGCGGGAGATCTTCGGCTGGGCCATGTTCGACTTCGCGAACCAGGCCTACACCCTCCTCATCATCACCGTAATCTTCGGTGACCTCTTCACCCGCGTGATCGTGGGCGACCGGGGCGACGACTACCGTCTGGGCAACCTGCTCTGGAGTGTGGGCCTGGCAACCAGCTACCTCATGGTGGTGGTGGCGGCGCCCCTGCTGGGGGCCATCATGGATTTCTCCGCCGCCCGCAAGCGGTTCCTCTTCGCCAGCTACGCCCTGACCGTCGTCGCCACCACGCTCCTCTACTTCGTGGCACCCGGCTACATCCTCCTGGGCGTCCTGCTCCTGGTGATCTCGAACTTCGGCTACGCCGTGGGCGAGTCGTTCATCGCCAGCTTCCTGCCCGGCCTGGGCCCGCCCGACGACCTGGGCAAGATCTCGGGCTTCGGCTGGTCGCTGGGCTACGTGGGCGGTCTGGTCTCAGCCGGCTTCGCCCTGGTCTTCCTGGGCCAGGTGAGCCTCGAGAACTTCGAGCGGGTCCGCTGGGTCGGGCCCTTCGCCGCGGCCTTCTTCATGATCGCCGCCATCCCCACCTTCATCTGGGTCCGGGAGCGGGGGGCACGGCAGGCGCTGCCGCCTGGATGGACCTACTTGTCGGTGGGCATCCAGCGCCTCCGCCAGACCACAGTCGACCTGGCAGGCTTCAAGGACCTGGCCACCCTTCTGGGCTCCATCTTCTTCACCATGGCCGGGATCTACATCGTCATCACCTTCGCCTTCATCTATGGCGCCCAGGTCATCGGCTGGGACGAGGGGGTGAGGCAGCTCATGTTCGTCGTGGTCCAGATCACCGCCGCCGCCGGTGCCTTCGGCTTCGGTATGCTCCAGGACCGGATCGGGGCCAAGACCACCTACCTCACCACCCTGGCCCTGTGGATCGTGGCCATCGTCGCCATCTGGGGCACGCCCTGGCTGGCGACCGCGGCGGCACGGGTCCTGGGTGTGAGCTGGGAAGCTCAGCACGTGTTCCTGGTGGCGGGCTGCCTGGCCGGCCTGAGCCTGGGATCCAGCCAGTCAGCCGGCAGGGCCCTCGTCGCCATCCTCTCACCCCAGGACAAGGCCGCCGAGTTCTTCGGCTTCTGGGGCATGGCCGCCAAGCTGGCCGCCGTCTTCGGGCTCCTGGGCCTGGGCGCCCTCCAGGCCTGGTTCGGCCTCCAGTCCGCCATCCTCTTCTGCGCCGCGCTCTTCGCCGCCGCCATCGTCGTCGGCTCTCGCGTCGACCAGGAAAGAGGGCGGAGAAGGGCGGAGGAGTATTAAGGTCAAAATCGAGAAGCCGGAAAACGGAAAACGGAAGTCGAAAAGCCGGAAAACGGAAGTCGAAAAGCCGGAAAAGCGGAAGTCGAGCAGCCGGAAAAACGGAAGTCGAGAAGCCGGAAAAACGGAAGTCGAGAAGCCGGAAAAACGGAAGTCGAGAAGCCGGAAAACGGAAAACGGAATCACGTAACCTCCTCGAAGCGGCAATCCAGTCCGCACCGAGCATTGCCATACCCATGCCCACTCCGCGTCCTCCGACTCGTCCGGGCCCTCCGTGTTCTATGAGAGCGATTGTCAAGAGCGGGCTCCGCCCCCTCTGATTGCCCAGGGTTCTGGCCCTTGGCGATCAGCCCCGATGATGATTGGGGAGACGAGGATCGTGGGTGCCGCCGGGATGGCGGAGCTGTCTTCTTCCGCATTCGTTCTCCTCCTCCATGCCACAGATCCAAGCAGGACGGTTTCAAGCGCACCACAGGTCGTCGAAGCGAACCAGACCCCTATCTGAGACTCGGCTGAGAAGCCGGCCTGACGCATTTTCGGGTTCTGCGGGAGGGCCTGTGGTCACGCGAGTGCCTCGGCGGACAGCGGCCGGGCAAAACACGGAGGACGAGACTCTCTCCCGCACCCTCGTCCCGGATCTGAGGCTGCGCAGGGGGGAAACGTCCCGCACTGCCGCCTCGGCTCCGGTCCTTAGCGCGCTTGCTGTGTCAGCTTGCTCGGATCGTAAGGCTCTCCTGATTTCCAGACGCGCAACGTCACGGCCGCGAGCTTGCGAGCCAGCGTCACCCGCGCCAGCTCCTCGCGCATGCCGCGATCGATCATTCCCTGATACAGATCCTGAAGAGGCCCGGGCCGGCCCGTGGCCGCCGCGGCCATGCTCTTGAAGACGTTCTTCAGAGCCCGGTTGTGATTGCGATTCAGTCCACGGGTCATGGGCTGGCGCCGGCGGCGCTTGGCTCGACCGTCCTCCCACTCATAGTCCGCGCTCGAGCGGGTCACGACCGCCAAGCCCGCGTACGCCCAGAGGTTCCGCTTCGTCCGGAAGCGCCACGGCGTTCGCATCGTCGCCAGGAGCAGGGACGCACGCACCGGCCCCACGAAGGGAATCGTCTGCAGCAGCTCCCACGGCGCATGCCGCCTCGCCTCCGCGATCATCGCCCCCTTCGCTTTCGGTCGCAGCGTGCGCAGCAGGTCGAGCTCGGCGTAAGGGATTCAGGAGATCGTGCAGCCACTGCGCCTGCGTGCCTTCCTCGAACACCACATGAATGGGACCTCGCATCCCTTCGAAGAACTCCACCAGCGCCGACTCCTCCGTCGGCAGCACACACCGAGCAATCACCCGCCCACTCCCTTCCCGCACCGCCACAGTCGTCGTAGCTTGATGAACGTCCAGGCCGACATACTTCGCGCTCCGTTTCATGAGGGCCGCTCCTTGCTGGTATCCATGGTTGGTTCGCGCTTCCATGATACCGCCAAGGGGCGTGCTCTCAATATCCGTCACGCCGTTCGAAGATTGTCACGCCGTTCGAAGATTGTGCTGCCCTCGAAGCCGGGGGGTGCCAGACAGCCTCCCGGAAATCGGAAACTGGAAATCGCGACTCGGGGCTACTTACCGACATCGACTTCCAGGATCTCCTTGATCTGTGCCACGGGTATGAGGCCGGTGGACCTGAGCTGCCCGTCGATCGCCAGGGCCGGAGTCATCATGGCGCCCATGCGGGCTATGTCGGCTATCTGCTCCACCTTCTCGATCTCCGCGTCCAGCCCGAGCTCCTGGATGGCTGTCTCCGCGTTGGCCGCCAGCGTCCTGCACTTGGCGCAGCCGGTGCCTAGGATCTGTACCTTCATATCTCTGTCCTCCGTATCGATTGTTGCCGAACGTGGCGCTCAGACCAGAGCGCCGTAGATCAGGCCCGCCGAGGTGGCGGTGGCCACTACCAGGGCCAGGAAGACGGCGGTCTTCCGGGTGCCGAGTATGCTCCGGATCACCAGGATGCTGGGGATCGACAGCGCGGGGCCCGCCAGCAGCAGTGTGAGGGACGGACCGTCGCCCATCCCGGCGCCCATGAGCCCCTGGAGTATGGGTACCTCGGTCAGCGTGGCGAAGTACATGACGGCGCCGGCCACCGACGCGAACAGGTTCGCGGCCACCGAGTTGCCGCCGACGGCGTCCGCCACCCACGTGGACGGGATCAGGCCCTCGTGACCCGGTCGACCCAGGAGCAGTCCCGCCGCCAGGACCCCGATCAGCAGAAGTGGGAAGATCTGCTTGGCGAAGCCCCACGACGCCGAAAACCACTCACCCGCCTCGCCGCCGCTGGTGCTCGCCACCAGGGACAGCCCCACCGTGGCCGCGGCGAACGGGACCAGCGGCTCACCCGGGAACAGGAGCGCCAGCACCACCGTGACCGCCGCCACGCCGCCGACCTCGAGGGCGCTCAGCCCGATCCACCGCACCAGCGCGACGGCCAGGACCAGCGCCGAGGCGGCGGTGAGCTGCCACTTGAGCGCGTGCACCGAGTACCAGAAGCCGGCCGTCGCCTCCGACGCGCCCCAGTTGGCGAACACCAGGATGGCCACCAGCGAACCGAAGAAGATACCGGTCTGCCACAGGGGACGAGCCTCGTCCGCCTCCTCTGGCGCCCCCATGCCGGCACGCGCCCGCTCCGCCTCGCTGCGCCGGAAGACCAGGTGCATGAGCAGACCGATAACTAGGGCGAACAGGATCGCGCTCACCGCCCGGGCCAGCCCCAGCTGAACGCCCAGCACGTTCGCCGTCAGGATGATGGCCAGCGCGTTGATGGCCGGACCCGCGTACAGGAAGGCCGCCGCGGGACCGAGACCCGCGCCGGTGGCGTAGATGCCGGCAAACAGCGGTAGCACCGTGCACGAACAGACCGCCAGCAGGGTGCCCGAGACCGAGGCCACACCGTAGGCCACAGGCTTGGGCGCGGACGGGCCCAGGTACTTCAGCACCGACCCTGCGCTGATGAACACCGAGATCGCTCCGGCTATGAAGAAGGCGGGTATCAGGCAAAGCAGTACATGCTCCCGCGCGTACCACTTCGTCAACGCCAGCGACTCCGCCACCGCGCCGTCGAACCGGGCCTGGCCCACTGGCAGGAAGTAGAACACCAGGAAGATGGCCACCACCCAGGCCAGAGGCTTCCACTCAGCCGACCAGTCTGTCGCCCCAGCCCCCCGGCCACGACGCCACCAACGAGACAGGCTCGCTGCCCGGCCAGCAAACGTGCCACTGCCTGCGTCCACCTCCCGGCCCACCCCGGCGGCCGGCCCGGCCTCCTCCCCGGATGCCACCCCTACCGACACGGCCGCCTTACAACCCGCGGCAGCCACTCTGCTCCGGGCCGACGAGTCGCTCATCGCTCTGATGCCCCCTCCGCACGTCCGCTCCCGCCACCATGAGCACGACTCGCCTTCGACTCCTCGCCGACTGTCGGCGCCGCGGTCGCCCCGCCTGATGGCTCAGGAATCGCCCCGTCCCCGCCGTTCGAACGCACGGACCGGATCCGAACTAGCACGGGCGAAGCTTCCGGAAGAGGACGCGTGGCGAGAAGACCCCGCAGCAGGACCAGTATGGCCGACAACTCCGGGCTCGGCCGCTCCGGCAGACGGTAGTTCACGACGACCCCGTCCCGCTCGTCCTCCAGAACGCCAGCATCACGGAGATAACGCATGTGTCGTGACGCCTTCGACTGCGTCACACCCAGAACCTGCTCCACCTCGCACACGCACAGCGGCCCGTGACGGAACACCAGCGCCATGATGGTCAGCCTGGTCTCGTCCGCCAGCGCCTTGAACACCCGTCCCAGTTGCTCCATTCCACCTCTCCATCGCTGCGAGCCTCATTATAATCGTCTAAGCGGGTACACGCAAGCTCCGAGCTCCGAGCTCCGAGCTCCGACCGCCCCACCACCACCCGGCCGCCGGTTGCCGGGCTTCGGTGGGGTGGCGGGCGGGGGTGGGGTGTCGGGCGCTCGAATTCGAGCTTCGAGGTCCGAGCTTCGAGCTCCGAGCTCCGACCGCCCAGCCGCCACCTGGCCGCCGGTTGCCGGGCTTCGGTGGGG
>SLCC01000134.1 GCA_007126035.1 Gemmatimonadota bacterium | reverse complement strand
TACGACGTGCCGGTGACGTCGGCGGAGCCGCCGGAGTTCGACGCCGGCGAGGTGCTCAAGGCGGTAGCCCGCAGGGCCAGGTAGGGGGCGGACCACCGCGTTCGGGCGGGCCGTTCGGTCCCCACGCGTTCGGGCGGGCCGTCGGTCCGACGCGGTCGGGCGGGAGCAGGCCCTCACGTTCGGGCGCCCGCGGCGTCGCGGCGGGGAGCAGCCCTGGCGTTCCGACCTGGCGTTCTGACGAACTCGCTCTATCATTGTTGCCGTTACCGGAAAGAGCTGCCTGAAGGCCGGGCTGAAAGAGAGGGAGGGCGACGAGTGACGTTCGAGATCGCGCTGGTCTACGGGGTCCTGCTCGGTGCGGTGATCCTGTGGGCCAGCGACCGCCTGCGGGTCGACCTGGTGGGCCTGCTAGCGCTGCTGGCGCTGGCGTTGACCGGGATCTTGACGCCCGCGGAGGCGCTGGCGGGTTTCTCCGACCCCGTGGTCCTCATGATAGCCGGCCTCTTCGTGGTGGGAGAGGGCCTGTTCCAGACCGGTGTGGCGCAGGCCATCGGCAGGCTTCCCGCCCGGATCGCCGGGGAGAGCGAGGTCCGGCTCCTGGCGGTGATCATGCTCATGGTGGCGTCGTTGTCGGCGTTCATGAGCTCCACGGGCACGGTGGCGGTGATGCTCCCGGTGGTGGTGGGTCTGGCGTGGGAGCGGGGGATCCCGCCGTCGCGACTGCTGATCCCCTTGGCCGCCGCGTCCCTGCTGGGCGGCATGCTCACGCTGATCGGGACGCCGCCCAACATCGTGGTCAGCAATCACCTGTCGGCCATGGGCCGGGAGCCGTTCGGCTTCTTCACCTTCACGCCGGTGGGGCTGGTTATGGTGGTGGTGGGGCTCGGCTTCATGATCCTGGTGGGTCGGCACCTGCTGCCGGAGCGTCCACCGCCCGGCTCCGTCACCGGCCCGCCCGCCACGTCGGTGGCCGCCCTGAGCGAGGCCTACGGCCTGCCGGCCACGCTCTTCCGGACCCGAATCCCGGCCGATTCCCCGATAGCGGGCAGCACCATCCAGGAGCTGGAGATCCGCCGTCGCTTCGGCGTCAACGTGGTGGGTCTCCGCCGGGCTGACCACGAGCGGTCGGCGGGCCGTCGGCCCGGTGGCGGACTATGGCCCGCGCCCCCGCCCTTCCCCGGCCTCCGGACCGGCCCCGGCCTCAGGCCAGGCCTGGGTATCGAGTCGACACCGCCGTCGACCCGGTTCCGGGCGGGCGACGAGGTCTGGCTCCAGGGCCGGCCCAAGGCGGTGGCGGACTTCGTGGGTGCCCACCGGCTGGAGCTGTTGCCCGACGTGGAGGGGCCGGAGGTACCCGAGGGGATGGGCCTGGTGGAGGTGCTCCTGACGCCCGACTCGTCGCTGGTGGGCAAGACCATCGAGGAGAGCGGCGTCCGGGAGAAGTACCGGGTGACCGTGCTGTCGGTGCGCCGGATGGGCGAGCCCCTGGAGGCGGACCTGAGCATCACGCCCCTGCGGTTCGGCGACACGCTGCTGGTGAAGGGCGCCTGGGACCGGATCCGGCTGCTGGAACGGGAGCGATCGGACTTCGTTGTGACCGGCCTGCCCAGGGAGCTGGACCGCGCGGTCCGTCCGTACGGCAAGGCGCCGCTGGCCGTGGCCATCATGGTGAGCATGATGCTGGTGATGGCCCTGGACCTGCTCCCGCCCGTCCTGGCCGTGCTCACCGCCGCCGCGGCCATGGTCCTCACCGGCTGCGTGGGTGCAGAGGAAGGGTATCGCTCCATCAACTGGCAGGGCGTGGTCCTGATCGCCACGGTGTTGCCCGTGGCCCGGGCGCTGGAGGTGACGGGCGGGATGGACCTGATCGTGGATGCCCTGAGCGGGCCGCTGGCCCTGGCCGGCCCGCTGGCGCTTCTGGCGGTGCTGTTCATAATGACATCGGCGATGAGCCAGGTCATATCCAACACCGCCACCGCCGTGCTGTTGGCACCCATCGCGTTCCAGCTGGCGTTGAACCTGGACGCCAGACCCGAGCCGTTCCTGATGGGCATTGCCGTGGCCGCGTCCACCGCCTTCGCCACGCCCATCGCATCGCCGGTGAACACGCTGGTCCTGGGCCCGGGGGGCTACCGGTTCGGCGATTTCTTCCGGATCGGCGTCGCCCTCCAGCTGCTCCTGCTGATGGCCACGCTGCTGGTGGTGCCGTTACTCTTCCCGTTCCACGAGGCGGGCATGTGAGCGGGTGGAACCGACCGGGATCAGCGGGATACTGACCGACCATGAGTCGACAACGTGCAGCAGCGTGGCTGGCGGCCGTCCTGTTGGCGGCACCCCTCTCCCTGGCAGGGCCCCTCTCCCCGGGAGCGCAGGGGCAGGTGCAGGCGTCGCCGTCACCTACCTGGTCGCAGGCGCGCGAGCCCGGCGCCGACCTAGTGGTCTATCTCATGACCATGGGCGAGGGCGACCTGGTGTGGGAGCGGTTCGGCCACAACGCCATCTGGATCCACGACCCGGTGGCGGGGACCGACCACACCTATCACTGGGGCCTGTTCGACTTCGACGAGCCCGGCTTCATCCGGGAGTTCGTCCAGGGCCGGATGTACTATTCCATGGGCGCCGCCCACGCCGACGACATGGTCCGGGCGTACATGCGGGCCAACCGCTCGGTCTGGATCCAGGAGCTGGAGCTCATGCCCCGGCAGCGCCAGGCCCTGGCGGACTTCGTGGCCTGGAACATCCGGCCGGAGAACCGCTTCTACCATTACGACTACTACCACGACAACTGCTCGACCCGCGTCCGCGATGCCCTGGACCGGGCCCTGGGCGGCCAGATCCTGGCGCAGACCGGCGGGCTGCCGTCCGGATACACGTTCCGGGATCATACCCGGCGCGTCACCACCAACGACCTCCTCACCTACACCGGGCTCATGGCCGGACTGAGCCAGGGAGTGGACCACGAGATCTCGGTCTGGGAGGAGATGTTCCTGCCCCTGTCCATGCGGGAGCGGGTCCGGCACATCACCGTGACGGACGACGACGGGCGGGAGCTGCCCCTGGTGCGCTCCGAGCAGACCCTGTTCGTGGCCGACCGACCGCCCCTCCGGCAGCAGCCGCCCCGCTGGTGGCCCGGCTACCTGCTGGTGGGACTCGCCGCCGCGATGCTGATCCTGGGCACCGGCCACCTCGCCGCGCGCAGCGTCGGAGCCCGCGGCGTCGCCGCCCGTGCCGGCGCCGGCGCGATCGGGGGCCTCTGGATGCTGGCCGCCGGGCTCCTGGGCGTGGTCCTGGTGGGGCTGTGGGGCTTCACCGATCACGCCGCCGCGTACCGCAACGAGAACCTGTTACTGTTCAACCCCCTGGCCCTGCCGCTGGCCGTGCTGTTCCCGTTGCTCATGGGCGGGCGCGGTGGCGCCCGGCTCGAGCGCTGGACCGTGGGCCTGGCGCTGGTGGTGGCGGTGGCGGGGGTGTTGGGGGTAGTTTTCAAGCTTCTGCCGTGGTTCCACCAGGTCAACGGCGAATTGCTGGCGCTGGCAGTACCCATACACATGGCCGTGGCGGCCGTGTCCTGGCTCCTGGTCCACCAGCGGACAGGTCCAGGTAGGGACGCGGGGCCGGCGCACTCAGGGACAGACCGGATAACAGGCAGCGTGCCGTGCGCAAGACGCTGAAAAACATAGTGACCGAGTATGGCCCCATCGCCGTGGTCGTGTACCTTGGCATCTTCTTCACCGTGCTGGTCACGTTCTGGGGCGCGGTGAACCTGGGCTGGCAGCCGGAGAGCTTGACCGCGAACATGGGCGGCTTTGCCGCGGCGTACCTGGCGACGAAGCTGACCCAGCCCGCCCGCATCGCATCCACCCTCGCCCTCACGCCCGTCGTGGCCAGGGCCTACCAGCGGATCCAGGGGGAGCGTCCGGACCAGGGGGGCGAGGGCGAGGGCTGAGCCCGAGCCGCGGGCGCGACCGTTGCAGGCGTCGAGGGTTGTCCAGACCCTGCCCGCTATGTCCGGCCGGTGCGGGGTGCGATCCCGGCAGCCGAGGAGCGAGGCCATGGCAAGGTTCTACGACATCTCCCTTCCCATCAGCGACGACCTGATCGTCTACCCTGGCGACCCGGAGATCGAGATCCGGCCCCACAGCAGAATCGCCGACGGCGACGACGCAAACGTCACCCGTCTGTCTTTCGGCTCCCACACTGGGACCCACGTGGACGCCGCGCGTCATTTCTTTGACGACGCCCAGACGGTGGACCAGATGCCCCTGGACCGGCTCGTCGGTCCTGCCCAGGTGGTTCGGTTACCGCCGGAGGTGAGGGCGATCGGGGAGCATGAGCTGCGGGCGGCCGGTATCGCCGGAGCGAAGCGGGTGCTGTTGCGGACTGGGAACGAGGAGTTGCTGGGTCGCGACACCTTCCGCGAGGATTTTGCCCACCTGACCGCTGACGGGGCCCGGTATCTGCTGGACGCCGGCGTGGAGCTGGTGGGGATCGACTACCTGTCGGTGGAGGCTCCCGACGCTGAGGAGCCGGTGGCACACCGGACGCTCCTGGAGCGGGAGGTGGTGATAGTCGAGGGGCTGGACCTGCGGGAGGTGCCGCCGGGCCGGTACGAGCTGATCTGTCTGCCCCTCCGGCTGGCAGGTCTCGACGGCGCGCCGTCCCGGGCCGTGCTCCGGACGCTCGACTGACCTGGCCCGGATAGAGTGGTGGAGAAGACAGAACGGAGGAAGAAATGATGGAATCCGGAATTGGCGCCCCGCTGCGTGCCCGTGTCGTGAGTGTCGGTGCAACCACGGTCGTGGCCGTCCTGCTAGCGGCTTGTCCGCCCACGGACCCGCGCACGGTGCCCGACAACGATCCGCCTCCCGCCCCTGAAGGCCCTGGTGCCACCCACGAGTATACGGTGAACGAGCTGGTGACGGGGCTCGAGCACCCCTGGGCGGTAGCGTTCCTCCCCGGCGGCGACATGCTCATCACCGAGCGACCGGGCCGGGTCCGCCTGGTCCGTGACGGCCAACTGGCCGACCAGCCCGTGCAGGGCGCGCCCGACGCCCGGTCCGGAGGGCAGGGCGGCATGCTGGACATCGTGCTGCACCCCGACTTCGACGCGAACAGCCTGGTCTACATCAGCTATTCCAAGGCCGTGCCAGGCGGCCGGACGACTGCCGTGGCCCGCGCCCGCTGGGAGAACGACAGGCTGGAAGGGACCGAGGATGTGTTCGTGGCCGATGCCGCCGGCCCCGGCGGTCAGCACTTCGGCTCCCGCATAGCCTTCGATCCGGATGGCTACATGTACGTGACCATCGGCGATCGAGGGTCGCCGGACCGGTCCCAGGACCTGGGCGATCACGCCGGGGTGACAGTACGGCTCCACGACGACGGGCAGGTCCCGGACGACAACCCGTTCGTGGACCGCGACGACGCCCGGGCCGAGATCTACACCTACGGCAATCGCAACTCCCAGGGCATGGCCATCCATCCCGAAACAGATGAGGTCTGGCAGAACGAGCACGGCCCCAGGGGAGGCGACGAGATCAACGTCATGACGGCGGGGGGGAACTACGGGTGGCCGGAATACCGATACGGCGACCATTATGACACCCGCCCCATCCCAGACTACGACCCGGCGGCGGACGTGGTCATGCCGCTGGTGGACTGGACACCGGCACTGGCACCTTCCGGGATGGCGTTCTACACCGGTGACCTGTTCCCCAACTGGAACGGCAACGTGTTCAACGGAGGCCTCGCGGCTCGTCAGATCCGCCGCGTGGTGTTCGACGATACCGAGGCTACTCACCAAGAGGAGCTGCTGATCGACTACGGCGAGCGGATCCGCGATGTCCGCGACGGGCCCGACGGCTACATATATTTCCTCACGGACAGCCCGAACGGAGTCCTCGCCAGGCTCGAACCGGTGGACAACGGCACCTGACACCCGGTCGCGGAGGCGGTCGGGAACCCGACGAGCCTGTGTTAGCGGGAGTTGTTGGGTGTGGCCCAGGGGGTGGGTCGAGCGGGCGAAAAGGCTGTGTTAGCGGGAGTTGTTGGTCGCGGGACGGGATGGTGGGTCGGAGTACCCGAAAGGCTGTGTTAGCGGCAGTTGTTGGGCGGGCGCCCGGAAGGCTGTGTTAGTGGCAAG
>SLCC01000017.1 GCA_007126035.1 Gemmatimonadota bacterium | reverse complement strand
GGCTTCGGACTCCGCAACGGAGGTTGGCCTTCTCATCCCAATCTGCTATTCCTCGGCTTCGCGCCTTGCCAGCGCGGCGCTTCGACGCTCTCGGTGCTCGTCAGAACCATCGTGCGGGACTTCTAGTGTACACACCGAAGTCTCGTTGCATTTGACCGCGGCTGCGGCCTCGGTGCTACACGGGACTTCGGCATCAGTACACCAGCCGCAGCAGCAGGCGAGGTACGCCGAGCTCGACCTACTCGGCTCTCAGCGCCGCCACCGGGTCCAGCAGCGATGCCCGGTAGGCCGGGTATACGCCGAAGAACACGCCCACCAGGAGCGCGAAGCCGAGGGACAGTGCCACGGACAGCGGCTCGACCTGCACGGCCCATTCGGTGGTGACGGTGAGGGCCGCGGCGCCGGCCAGGCCCAGTGCGATGCCGGCCAGGCCGCCGCCCGTGCCCAGCATGATGGCCTCGGTGAGGAACTGGGTGCGCACGTCCCTGCGCTTGGCGCCGACGGCCAGGCGCAGGCCGATCTCACGGGTGCGCTCCTTAACGGTCATGAGCATGACGGCCAGGATGCCCACGCCCCCCACCAGGAGTGATACGGCGGCTATGCCGCCCACCAGGGTGGTGAACGTGTCGCCCACCTCCTGGTGCGCGGCCATGATCTCGATCTGGGTCTGGATCTCGAAGTCGTCCGGCGCGCCAGTGCGATCCAGCCGGTGCCGCTCCCTCAGGAGCCAGCGGACCTGCTCTGCCGCGTCGTCCATCTCGGCCCCGCTCCGGGCCCTGAGGTAGATGCCGCTGAGCCAGCTCTGGTTCAGGACCCTGCGCAGGGCGGTGTTGAGGGGGATCATCACCACGTCGTCCTGGTCGGCGCCGGAGATGTCGGAGCCCCTGGGCCGGAGCACGCCCACCACCTCGAAGGGGACCTGTCCGATCCGGACCCTCCGGCCCACGGCCGGCTCGCTGCCGAAGATGGCCTCGGCCACCGACGGTCCCAGGACGACGGCGCGACCGGCGGTGAGCTCGTCTCGCTCGGTGTAGAAGCTGCCCGTGGCGGTGCCCACATTGAGCACGTCCAGCACGTCAGGTGTCACGCCCTGGACGTTGGTGGTGGAGGACCGTCCCTCGAAGGTCACTGCCATGCGCCGGCTGGCCCACGGCGCCGCCGCCATCACCTGGGGCACCTCGTCCAGGATGGCCTCCGCGTCCTGTGGCGTGAGCGTGGTCACGGTGCCCCGGACCTGGGCCCGCCCCACGGCGGAGCGGACCTGGGCAGGCGTCACGATGATGAGGTCGGTGCCCATGGCCTCGATCCGGCCGACCACCTCCTGGCGGGCGCCATGCCCCACGGCCACCATCGAGATGACCGAGGAGACGCCGATGACTATGCCCAGGAGGGACAGGACGGTCCGGGTCCGGTGGGCGCCCAGTTGCCGCGCCGATATCCGGAGGCCGCGGACCACCTTCATGGCGTCTCCGCCTCCTCTCAGGACCTGAGCGCGTCCACCGGCGGCATGGCGGCGGCCTTGCGGGCGGGGTGCAGCCCGGCGGCCAGCCCCACCACGCTGGCGAAGACGATGCCAGCCGCCAGCACGTGCCAGGTGAGGAGTGCCGGCGTGGCGGTGAAGCGCTCCAGGATCACGTTGCCAATGAGTCCCAGCAGGATCCCGCCGATCCCGCCCAGGAAGGTGACCGCCACCGACTCCGCCAGGAACTGGGCACGGATGTGTCGGGACCTGGCGCCCACGGCCTTCCGGAGCCCGATCTCACCCCGTCGCTCGCTCACCGAGATGAGCATGATGTTGGCCACCACCACGCCACCCACCAGCAGCGCGATGGTCGCGACGACGATGAGGAACAGGTTGAACGTGCCCTGCATCTCCTCGACCATGGCCGTGACCTCCGTGGGTGTCCTGATCCGGAAGTCGTCGGGCATGCCCGGCGCCAGGTTGTGCCGCTCCCGCAGCAGCGCCGCTATGTCCGCGGCGGCAGGTTCCATGTACCGGACGTTCTGGACCTGGACGCGGATGCCGGACAGGTAGTCCACGTTGGCCACCCGTCGCATGTAGGTGCTCAGGGGGACGAAGACCCGGTTGTCCATGTCGCCGCCGCCGGCGCTGGTGCCCTTGGCCTCCATGATCGCGGTGACCTCGAAGGGCACGCCGCCCACCAGGATGGTCTGGCCCATCGGGTCCTCAGCGCCGAAGAGCTCCCGGACCACTGTGGGGCCGATGGCGGCGGTCCGGGCCAGGAGCTGGTTGTCCTCGTGGCTGATGAAGGTGCCGCGCTCCACGTACCAGTCCCAGACGTCCGCCCATTCAGGGGTGACGCCGAAGGTGGGCGACGTGAAGGTCCGGTCGCGCCAGCGGACCTCCGTCTGCCCGGCGCGGGAGAAGGGGGCCACCTCCCGGACGCCACGGACTTCGCCCAGGATGGCCTCGGCGTCCTCCAGCTTCAGCGTGGCTGTGATTTCCGAGCCCTCGCCGCCACCACCGCCGCCCGCGCCGCCGCCGATCCTGGTCTGGTCGGTGGGGCCGCCCGCCCAGACCATCATGTTCTCGAAGCCGAAGACCCGGACCCGGTCCATGATCCGTTCCCGGGCGCCCATCCCGGCGGAGAGGACCACGGTCAGGACGGTGATCCCCACGGCTATCCCCGTAGCCATGAAGAAGGAGCGAAGCCGGTTACGGTTCAGCCCCCTGAGCGCCTGGGCCAGCATGCGTCGGGTCCTCATGACACAACCTCCTCGGCCGGTGGGCCCGGTTCTGCCGCCACGGCGGCCGTATCCGAGACGATGCGGCCGTCCTGCATGGTCAGCACGCGGTGGGCGTGCCGTGCCACCTCGGCGTCGTGGGTCACCACCACCACGGTGCGGCCCTGGCGGTTCAGCTCGGTGAACAGCGCCATGATCTCGTCGCTGGCGGTGGAGTCCAGGTTGCCCGTGGGCTCGTCGGCGAACAGGATCTCCGGGTCGTTCACCAGTGCCCGGGCGATGGCCACCCGCTGCTGCTGGCCGCCGGACAGCTCGCCCGGGTGATGGTCGAAGCGGTCCGCCGGGAAACCCACCACCTCCAGGGCGGCCCTCGCCGGGCCCGCCAGGTCCGGGCGGTCCGTGTAGAGGAGGGGCAGCTCCACGTTCTCCAGCGCGGAGGTACGGGGCAGGAGGTTGAAGCTCTGGAAGACGAAGCCGACCTTGCGGCTCCGGACCTCCGCCAGCTCGTCCTCGTCCAGCCGGCTGACCTCCTGGCCGTCCAGGACCACGCTGCCGGAGGTGGGCCGGTCCAGGCAGCCCAGCAGGTTCATCAGGGTGCTCTTCCCCGAGCCGGACGCGCCCACCAGGGCCACGAACTCGCCCCGCCGGATCACCACGCTCACGCCCGTCAGGGCCGCCACGCCCACCGTCCCGTCCTTCTGGTAGACCCGGCTCAGCTCCCGGGTCTGGATCAACGGCTGCTCCATCGTCTGTTCCCTCTATCGCTGCGGGAGGATTATCTGCTCGCCCTCGGCGAGGCCTTCCGTGATCTCGATCCAGCCACCCTGCGTCCAGCCCGGCCGCACCGTCCGTCTGGTCGGTACGCCGTTCTCCAGCACCGTAACGAAGCGCTCGGCACGGTCCCGGCCCACGGCCGCCGCGGGCACCGCCAGGACGTTGGCCCTGGGCTCCAGGACGATGGTCACCGCCGCCGTCATCTCAGGGCGCAGCATCTGGCCCTTCGAGTCGGTGATCTGCACCGTGGCCACGTAGGTCACCACGTTGTCCTGGATCACTGCCTTGGGATAGATGGCCGTGACCACGCCCTCGAACTCCTGGGCGGGGTAGCTGTCCACGGAGAAGCGGGCGGCCTGGCCCTCCTGGATCCGGCCGATGTCCGTCTCGTCCACGTAGGCCTGGACCTCCAGCCGGTCCAGGTCGATGATGTTGACGAAGGTGGGCGCGGCGAAGCTGGCCGCCACCGTCTCCCCCTCCTGCGTGGAGACCGACGCCACCACACCGGTCACGGGGGCGGTGATCCGGGTGTACGAGAGCTGGATCCGGGCCGATTCCAGGTTCGCCTCGGCCAGCCGCTCCTGGGCCATGGCCACCTGGAGCGCGCTGCGAGCCACGTCCACCTCCTGCTGCGGCGCGTACTGCCGCTCGGCCATGCTAGCCGACCGCTCGAGGTTGACCCGGGCCAGCTCGGCCTCCGCCCGGGCCCGGGCCAGGGCGGCCTCGCCCTGGGCGATCTTCGCCACGTGCTCCGCGGCGTCCAGCTCGGCGATGACGTCGCCCGCCTTGACCTGGTCGCCGATGTTCGCCCGCAGTCGCGTCACCACGCCCGAGACCCGGGAGCCCACCTTGACCTCGGCGCCGACCATGGGCCGGACCACACCCATGGCCATGACGGTGGCGCTGATGTCACGGCGGCCCACCGTGTGGACCTCCCGTGTGTCCTGCTCTTTATCGCCAGATACACCCAGCGCCAGCCAGCCACCCGCGGCCAGCGCCAGGAGGACAGCGACCCCTATCCACGCCTTCGCCATCGCCAATGCTCCCCGGAGCCAAGAACTCCATGCCCCATCGTCTGTCCAACAGGACCTACCTAGTGATGCCACTTCATAGTGCTTTGTTAAAGCGGGTCAAGCAATTCGGAGAGGCAGGACGGCGGTCCGGTGCGCTTTGGTGAGGCACTGATGTTGCTAACAGGACGCCGGGCCACAGGGCCTTCCGTATCAGTGCCGGCTGGTGGCGGCGTCAGCCTGACCGCGCCGCCCACGCCGGCCTAAACCATGGAGTGACATATGTTCAGGAGAGCTCTCGCAGCAGTTGCAGCTTCTGCCCTCGTGTTGATCCTCGTCGGGCTCCCGGCGCAGGAGCTCGAGGCCCAGACCGCCTTCGGATTCCAGGGCAACTGGGGCAGTGAGGCAGACTTCGGCGTCGGTGGCCGACTGCTCGTGAACATCCCCAACGTCAACCTGGAGGCGGTGGCCAGCGCCGACGTCTTCTTCCCCGACGGCGACGTGGACTGGCTCGAGTTCAATGGGAACGTGTTCTACCACTTCCACATGCCCGACGCGCCCAACATGTTGCCCTACCTGGGCGGCGGTCTCAACGTCACCCGTCTGTCCTTCAATGGCAGCTCCACCGAGACAGGGCTCAACCTGGGAGGCGGCGTTCGCTTCCTGAGGCCGGGACTGACGCCCTTCATCGAGGCACGAGCCGTCATATCCGACGCCGACCAGTTCGTGATCACCGTGGGACTGCTGTTCGGGCCCACGGCGTTCAACTAAGAGATCGTCTCCCAGATCAGGCAAGCAGCGAAGGATGAATGGCCCGTGGCCCGGTCCCAGCGGCGGACCGGGTCACGGGACTCCATACGGGACCGTCTTTCACCGCCCGCGGCCCGGCCTTACATTGACCTCGGCCGATCCCGGACCGGCGCACCTTTCCCTGTCATCAAGGAGGAATCATGCAGAAGTGGTTCTCCCTCTCCCTGGCGGTGGCGCTCCTTGCCGGTTGCGCAACGCTCGGGTCACCCGGACCCGCTCCCTTCCAGCCGGCGGGCACCTATGACTTCACCGCGGACGTGATGGGTGATCTGGTCACCGGCACCATCCGCATCGAGGGCGCTCCCGGCGACTACCGGGCGGTGCTGACCAGCACCATGGCCCCCGGAGAGGCCAGGGCTCGCTCCGTACGGGTAGAGGATCAGACCATCACGATCCACCTGGACATGGACTCGCCCATGGGGTTCGTGCCGGTGCAGCTGGAGTACACGGTGGACGATGACCGGTTCACCGGCACGTGGAGCGCCATGGGCGACTGGGGCACGTTCAGGGGACAGAGGCGGCAGGCGACCTGACCGCTCCCGGTCTCACCCACCGGTAGGCTGGCCGGCGTACGAGCTGGTCTTGCTCGATGTTACCTTGCCCTACCCTGACTCGTCCACCATGTTGAGGGCACGTACCCTTCTGCGCTCCCGATAAAGGCACACCCGTCGCGAGACGGGGCCGCAAAGCCTGGAATCTCCCGACACGAGATCGTCCGGCTGCCGAAGGATTGGGGGAGCAGAGCACCGGCCTGGCCGGTGCCGAGTTCACCAGACAGGAGGAACCATGCTACGTACGGCAACGCTCATCACCCTCGTCGCCGCGGCATTCGGCCTCGCCGCCTGCGACTCCCTCACCTCTCCCGCCGACCAGGCTCGCGTCACCGTGCTCCTCACGGATGCGCCG
>SLCC01000218.1 GCA_007126035.1 Gemmatimonadota bacterium | reverse complement strand
TCTTCGGACGTAGCACCGTTGGAACGCCCGCGGCGGATGGCGGGCTCGCCGTCCTGCGTATCGTGGCGGGACTGGGGCTCGCCTTCCTGCACGGGATCGGGAAGGTACCGCCTCAGGAGGGATTCGTCGGCTGGATCGGCCAGATGGGGTTCCCCGCCCCGCTGTTCTTTGCCTGGCTGGCGGGGCTCATCGAGTTCGTGGGCGGGCTGCTGCTGGCCATCGGCCTGCTCACCCGGCCCGTGGCCCTGATCGTCTTCATCCACTTCCTGGTCGTGATCTTCATCGCCCATGCGGGAGACGTCCTGGGCGACCGGGAGCTGGGCATCCTCTTCGGCGTGATCGCGCTGGCCTTCGCCCTGGCCGGCCCCGGCCGCTACTCGGTGGACGCCCTGATCAGCAGCAGGAGGGGTGCAGAACGCCCCTGACGGGGCGGTCCCGTACCCGCTCGAAGAGGATGCCACGGGCCCGCACGTTGCTGGCGCGGAAGCCCGTGACCACCCCTTGATCGTCCCGCTCGAACTCGATCCGGACCAGGGGGAAGCTCCCGGCGAACTCGTCGCCGTCCGTGTGGTTCAATGTCACCGTCGGACGCCGGCGGTGCTGCACTACCAGGCGGTCATCCTCGATCCGGACGGTGTAGTATGTCTCGAACTCGTCGCTGTAGTACCGCCCCACGTAGGCCAGCAGGTCCACAGCGGCCTCGTCCCGGTCGGGCAGACGGGGGGCCGGATGGTTCCCGTTCTGGTGCAGCGTGAGGCCGGTGACGCGACCGTCCTGGTCCCGGTGGAACGTCATGCTGGCCTCGACCACCGCTAGCGCGAACGTGGAGTCCGACGTGGGCGTTATCTCGAAGGACGGCTGGCCGGTGGCCTGGGCCATCAGGCGGTCTTCCTCGCGCCAGAACGTCAGGATGAACCCGGGCTGGGCCTCCAGCTCGTAGCGGCCCGCGAAGACATCGAAGGCGGCGGGGTCGTACGACGCCGGATCGAACTCCACCGGCTCGGGCTCCAACTCCGGGTCGTCGCCCGGCTCCTCCCGCGGCTCCATGTGGTCGCCGAAGAAGACCTCCGCTATACGACCCGGGATCGTCCCGTCGAAACCGGCGTTGTTGCTCTGCACGATGAGGCCGGCGTCCAGGTCGGGGTAGTAGATGAAGGTGGACCGGTGGGCCGCGTCGGCGCCGCCGTGCTGGATCATACGGAGGCCGCGGGCCCGGCTGATCATGAGGCCCATGGCGTAGTTGGTGGTGTCCCCGGTGGTGAGCACGTTGGGCGTGGTCATCCGGTCCATCAGCGCGGGCCCGCCCAGCTCCGCCGTGCGCAGGTTCCGCATCCACAGGGCAAGGTCGCCGACCGTGGTGTACATGGCGCCGGCGCCCATGGCCGCGCCCAGGTCCCCGATCGCCTGGAACCCGTCGTCGCCCACGGGGCCGTAACCCTGGGCGCTGCCGGGCACCACCTGCCGCGGGTTCGCCCGCACCATGGTGGACGTCATGCCCAGCGGCTCGAAGACGTTCGCCGCCATCCAGGCCGGGAACTCGTCACCACTGACCCGCTCCACCACCTCCGCCAGCAGCGCGTAGCCCGTGTTGTTGTAGTTGTACTCGGCGCCAGGGCTGTTCTGGAGCGCGGGCTGCCGGCGGACCACCGTCACTATCTCGCCACGGTCGATGTGATCGGCGTCGTGGCGCCAGCCGCCTATGGCCAGGGCGTTCAGGAACTCACGGTACCCGCTGGTGTGGGTGATGAGGTTCCAGAGGGTGACCACCTCCCCGAAGTCCGGCAGCTCGGGGACGTGAAGCCGCACGTCGTCGTCCAGGGACAGCTCGCCTCGCTCCGCCAGCAGACCGATGGCGAAGGCGGTGAACTGCTTGGAAGTCGACCCGATGTTGGTGCGGGTGTCCACCGCGAACGGGATGTCGTGAGTCAGGTTGGCCATACCGTACGCCCGCTGGAACACGATCTCACCGGCCCGGACCACGGCCACGACGCCGCCGGGCGTGTCGGGGCCCGAATAATCGGCCATCAGCAGGTCCACCCGGTCACGCCTGGTGTCAGGCTCCTGTGCCCACGCGGGCGGCGAGGCCAGCAGGAGGAGAAGCAGCGGGAGGAACGCGACACGGCAGAAGCCGGCAACAACGGGAGGAGCGCCCGCCCGCAAGCAGGTGAAGGAGTAGACGCCCGATCCGGTACGGTGGCGACGTGTCATCTCATGGCAGCCGTGTCAGGGTGGTCCGAACTCGATGCAGAGGACAGGATGCGACGCGTGATCGTACGGGGGCAAGTCTACGTCGAAGCTGCCGTCCACGTCGAGATCGCTACCGCCGGTGCGCCTCGGAGCCGATGGGCGCCGGCACCGGCGTCTCTCGCCCTTCCATGTGGGCCAGGTACAGGGCGCTGTTGATGAGCCCGAGGTGGGTGAACGCCTGGGGGAAGTTGCCGAGGAAGTCACCGCTGGCCGGGTCGATCTGCTCCGAGAACAGGCCAGCCTCATTGGCTCTGCCGACCATCCCATCGAATACGCGGTAGGCCTCGTCCAGCCGGCCGGAGAGGGCCAGGACGTCGACCAGCCAGAAGGTGCACAGCCCCATGGCGCCTTCCTTCCCTGGCAGTCCGTCGTCGGCCTTGTACCGGTAGACCAGGTCCTGGACGGTCAGGTCCTGGAGGGTCATGTCGATCGTGGATCGGACCCTGGGGTCGTCGAAGGGCAGGAGCTCCATGAGTGGGATGAGGAGGTTCGAGGCGTCGAGCGTGCCGGAGCCGTATCGCTGGGTGAACGCGCCCAGCGCGGGGTCATAACCGTGGGATAGGACGTGGCTCCTGATCTCCGCCGCCGCGGCCTGCCAGCGAGTGGCGTCGCCGGGGATCATGTCCTCCTGGACCATCCGGACGGCCCGGTCCAGGGCCATCCACACCATGGCCTTGGAGTAGACGAAGTGGTCGGGCCCGTTGCGCACCTCCCAGATCCCGGAGTCCGGATCGCGCCAGTGGGCGATCGCCTCCTCGACCACGGAAGGCAGGAACTCCAGGATGTCAGGCGGCAGCTGGCCACCGAGCCGGAGCAGCTCATAAGCGGCGCTGATGAGCTCGCCGTAGATGTCGAGCTGGACCTGCTCCACCGCGCCGTTGCCGATCCTCACGGGTGGCGACTCCGCATATCCTGCCAGGTGCGACAGCTCCCTCTCAGGTATCCTGGCGCTGCCATCGATGGCGTACACTATGCGCAGGCCCCAGTCCTCCTCGCCCTGGTCCCGGGCCACCCGCTCGCTCCACCGGATGAACTCTTCGGCCTCCCGCTGGTGCCCCAGGGCGAAGAGCGCCTGCGCCGCCAGGGCTGAATCCCGGATCCATGAGTACCGGTAGTCCCAGTTCCTGATCCCGCCCACCCACTCGGGCAGCGACGTGGTGGCCGCCGCGACGATCGCGCCGGTGGGCGCGTAGGTCAGGAGCTTGAGCGCCAGCTCGGACCGGATCACCTGCTCGGACCACGCACCCGCCCACGCCCGCTCGCCGGTGGCCTCCTCCTTGTTGACCCACGCCCGCCAGGCCGTCACGGTGGCGGCCAGCGCCTGCCGGGCCGGCTCGATTCCGAAGGCCAGACCGGCGCTCGACCAGCGCGTCGACAGGGCGAGCTGCTCGCCGTCGCCCAACTCGAACGTGGTCCGGACCAGCGGACCGTCATCACCGGCTTCGATCCTCGCGCCGGCGGGCACACCGGCCAGGGCCACGGACAACCCGCCCGGCCCGGCAATGGGTATCCCGCCCGCCGAGGTGACAGAGCCCGTATCGGCAGTGGCGACGAACCCCGCGTCGCCCGGCGTGATGGCGACCGGGGCACGGGCGTAGTCAAAGCGGGGCGACCATTCCAGCTCCACCGCCACGGCCCCGTCCGCTTCCAGGATCCGGACGATCTCGTGGGTGGTGCGCACGGCGCCGGCATCCATGTCGCCAGCCAGCGGCATGAAGTCGGTCAGCCTGAGGCGCGCACGGCCTACCTCGTGGATGGTTTCCAGCACGTTGGTGTGCGGGAGGTAGCGCTGCCGGCGAGCGGTCGCCCCCACCGCCCCAACCCGGAAGACGCCGCCACGCACCTGATCCAGGATGGCCGCGAACACGCTGGGACTGTCGAACGTGGGCGGACACCACCAGTCAATGGAACCGTCCGCCGCCACCAGCGCGGCCGTATGCAGGTTCCCGATCGCGCCGTGTGCCGCTATCGGCGGGTATCCTGGCTTCGTCATGCGTCTCCCTCACTGCTCCTGGTGGGCCCCGATGCTGCGAGGGCAAGCTCCGCACCAACACCACCCTGCACCGGAGGAGAAGGCCCGCTGGGGCTGGCTCTCGTAGACCGATACCATGGTTCCGACGGCATTTCGAGCGTCGCCGCTAGTGGACCAGCCGGAGAGGGCACGGTAGTTGCCCCTACGCACGGCCGGACCGAGGAAAACCGGAACCGGAGACCGCCGCCATGAATCGGGGAACAACACTGCTCGTCCTCCTCGCCGTCGCCCTCGGCACCGCCGGCTGTGAAGCCATAGCTACCATCTTCGAGGCGGGCGTCTGGGTGGGAGTCATCGTCGCCGTGCTCATCCTGGCGGCGATCGTGGGCCTGGTCCGCATGGTCGGCGGCGGCCGGCGACGCTGAGTCCAGCCGGCCACCGGGTCGCGCCTGGCTGCTTCTGGGTCAGAGGATCTCCCGGACTCGCTCCACGGTGCGACCCAACACGGCACGATCGCCGCGCTCCAATATCGGCCTCTGCACCAGCTCGGGGGTGCCGAGCCTTGGCATCCAGGATCTCGTCGGTCAGGCCAGCATGATGTCCATGGCCATCATGACCACGAAGCCCATTATGGTTCCCGTGGTCGCCAGGTCCGCTCGCCCGCTCCGCTGAGCCCCGGGTATCAGCTCCTCCACCACCACGTAGATCATGGCCCCGGCCGCGAAGGCCAGGGCGTACGGCAGGAGGGGCTGGATCAGCAGCACCGCCGCCGCTCCCAGGGCCGCGCCAAGCGGCTCCACCACCGCCGAGAGCTGGCCATACCAGAAGCTCTTGAATCGGGAAACGCCCACCTGCCGGAGTGGCATGGAGACCGCCATGCCTTCCGGGAAGTTCTGTAGCGCCAGACCAATGGTGAGGGCGACGGCGCCACCGAACGTGGCCGCACCCACCACGTCCGCTCCCGCGCCCAACGCCGCCGCGTGGGCGGCAGCGAAGGCGACGCCCAGTGCGATACCCTCCGGCAGGTTGTGGAGCGTGATGGCCAGGACCAGGAGCGTCGTGCGCTTCCACTGCGTCTCTATGCCCTCCGCCTCGCTCATGGGCAGGAACGGGTGCAGGTGCGGGATTATGGCGTCGGCGATGCGCAGGAATACCGCGCCCGCCAAGAAACCCACCGTGGCCGGGAGCCAGCCAGGCACACCCATGCCCTCGGCCAGCTCCACCGCCGGCGCGAGCAGTGAGAAGAAGCTGGCGGCGATCATGACGCCCGCGGCGAAGCCGAGCATGGCATCGAGCACCGCCCGGGGGAACTCGCGGTACAGCAGGACCACCGCCGCGCCCAACGCCGTGGCCGCCCAACCCAGCCCGCCGGCCAGGAAGCCCTGGAGAACCGGATCCAGCTCCCGGAACGAGTCGATCATTCAGTGCGACCGACGGATGCGTGGCTCACGGCAACCCGCCCAGGACTGGTGCTCCTGCACTATCCGCCACTCGCCGCCAGCGCCCCGGCGGAGCACGTAGGTCCAGAAGAGGGCCTCACCTCGCTCGTTCCAGCCTTGCGCCGCCACC
This sequence comes from Gemmatimonadota bacterium, assembly GCA_007126035.1. Lineage (GTDB taxonomy): Bacteria > Gemmatimonadota > Gemmatimonadetes > Longimicrobiales > RSA9 > SLCC01. Next base: position 450 of record SLCC01000218.1, on the reverse strand, counting down.
ACTGCACCATCACCACCCAGCGCCGCGCTGCGCACCACCTCGTGCTCCAACCGGACCTCCGGCCGATCCGCCAACCAGCGCCGGATCAGGGACTCCACCTGGTCGTAGCCCCGGCGCACCTCGGTGCACGCCACCTGCACCAGCTCGGGGCCACCATGGTAGTGGGCCAGGAGACGGTCCGCATCCCCGTCGTTCGTGGCCTCGAAGAAGCTGGCGACCACCGCCTCCGCCTCGGCCGCCCGGGCCGCTCCGTCGTCCAGCGGCTCGCCGGCTCGACCGTCGCAGGCCGCGAGGCCAACCAGCAGGAGCAGGAGGACCGTCGTAGCCCGTTGTCGCATGATTCCCAATCCCATCATTTCCATTCCATTGATCCGGTGCCCCGGAAGTGTCGAAGAGTACATGATCGGGCAGCGGCGGAAAAGCCGCGGCAGCCGCGCCACCCTCACCGGC
>SLCC01000034.1 GCA_007126035.1 Gemmatimonadota bacterium | reverse complement strand
TCCAGGACGGGCTCCAGGACGGGCTCCAGGACGGGAGCATGACGGGCAGGCAGGGGCAGCCAGTCACGGGCACCGGCGAGACGGTCACGTCTCCACCGCCCTGGACAAGCCAATGGACCGGCGACGGGCTCTCCGCACCATGGCCGGTGCCGCGGCGGCCGGGTCGCAACTGGCAGCGGCCTGCTCACCGCTGAGCGGCGCCACGGAGGGGGAACGGGAAGCCCGGGTGCTGGAGTGGGAGGAGTACTTCAAGGGCAACTTCGCCCTCATGTCGGATGAAGAGAAGGCGGCAACGGTGCGTCGCCTGGAGCGGCTGGCCCAGCTGCGCCGCGGGATCGACACCCACATCAGCACCACCGAGGCCCAGCCCGGGGTCCTGTTCGGCTATGCGTTCAACATCTCCAAGTGCATGGGCTTCAGGAACTGCGTGGAGGCCTGCGTGCAGGAGAACAACCTGGATCGAGCCACGGGCACTCATTACATCCGGATCTTCGAGCTGGAGGACGGCGTCATCAACCTGGATTACGCCGATGCCACCTTCCACCACCAGGTGCCGGCGCAGGGGCACTTCTACCTGGGCACCCAGTGCTTCCAGTGCGCCAACCCACCGTGCGTGCCCGTCTGCCCCGTCCGCGCCACCTGGCAGGAGCCGGACGGCATAGTGGTGGTGGACTACGACTGGTGCATCGGCTGCCGCTACTGCATGGCCGCCTGTCCATACTGGGCACGACGGTTCAACTGGGCGGAGCCCCAGGTGCCCGGCGATGAGCTGAACCCGAACCAGCATTACCTGGGCAACAGGCCGCGCAAGAGCGGCGTGGTTGAGAAGTGCACCTACTGCATCCAGCGCTCGCGGGAAGGCCGCCTGCCCGCTTGCGCCGAGGCCTGCCCCACCGGGGCCCGCGTCTTCGGGAACCTCCTGGACCCCGACTCGGAGATCCGCTGGGTCCTGGAGAACAAGCGCGTCTTCCGCCTCAAGGAAGACCTCTACACCCAGCCCCGTTTCTGGTACTTCACAGACTGATCAGCATGCACCTCAAGGCCTTCCTCACAGACGCACTAAGCGCCCTCACCTCCGGCGGGCGCCACTACCACATATGGATGGCGGCGCTGACGGTCGTGATGGTCATCGGTGGCTATGCCTACTTCGTCCAGCTCAGGGACGGGCTGATCGTCACCGGCATGAACGACCACGTCAGCTGGGGGCTCTACATCTCGAACTTCACCTTCCTGGTCGGGCTCGCCGCAGCCGCCATGATGCTGGTCCTGCCCGCCTACATCTTCAAGGACGTAGACTTCACACGCGCCGTCCTCATCGCAGAGGGCGTGGCCGTCTCCGCCCTGCTCATGTGCCTGGCCTTCGTCATCGTGGACATCGGCAATCCCCTGGCATCCTGGCACATGATCCCGGGCATCGGCATCCTGAACTGGCCCAGCTCGCTGCTGGCGTGGGACGTCATCGTGCTCAACGGCTACCTGGCCCTCAACGTGGGCATACCCTTCTACATCCTCTACAGCCATTACACCGACCGCCAGCCCATCAAGAAGGCCTACGTGCCCCTCATCTATGTCGCCGTGTTGTGGGCCGTCAGCATACACATGGTCACCGCCTTCCTACTGGCGGGGCTGCCGGCGCGACCCTTCTGGAACTCCGCGCTCCTGGGACCACGCTTCCTGGCCTCCGCGTTCACCGCTGGCCCCGCCTTCATGATCCTGCTGCTGGGGTTCATCCGATTGCAGACCAGCTACCGGATCGAGAAGGGCGCCTTCACCAAGCTGGCCTTGATCACCACCGTGGCCGCACAGATCAACCTGATCATGCTGGCCTCCGAACTGTTCTACAAGTTCTACTTCCCCACTCACCACAGCATCAACGCCCAGTACCTCTTCTTCGGCCTCGATGGCCACAACGCCCTCGTCCCCTGGGTCTGGACCGCCATCGCCTTCAACGTCATGGCCACCGCGGTGCTCACCATACACCCCCTGCGACGCGACCCGCGCTGGCTCACCATGGCATGCCTCGTCCTCTTCATCGCCATTTGGGTGGAAAAAGGCATCGGGCTCGTCATACCGGGATTCGTGCCGTCACCACTGGGTGAGATCGTGGAGTACGTGCCCACATGGGTCGAGTTGGCTGTCACCGCAGGAATATGGGCCATGGGCCTCTTCGCCCTGACCGCCCTGGTGAAGGTGGCCCTGCCCATCGAGCTGGGTCACGCCCGCAGCCCCCACCTGCGACCCCGCCGCAGCCTCGATGGAACACGGATACAGCCACCGGCAAGGATGCCGCGAGCCCATCGCCAGCCCCGATGAGCCGGGGGCGGATGACGACCGGCCCGGCTGCGACTCAGCCCCGATCGGGCGCGGGGTGACTACGACGCCACGCCCGCAACGCCAGAACGCCCAACGAGACCAGCGGCCCGCCGATCCACAGCGTGGCAAGTACCGCCATGAACACCGCCGCAGTCTCTGTGGGCGTCACCCCCAGAACCCAGACCTCCGGCCGCGAGATCAGGAAGAACGGAAGCAGCGCCAGGAATGCAAGAACCAGGATCGTCAGACCACCACGGGCTCCAGGCCAGCGTGCACATAGATGCGGCAGCGCACGCCGCGTCTCCACCACCGCCCAACTCACCGCACCGACCAGACCCAGCCAACCGATCGCCGATAGCACCAACAGCTCCGGACGACGAGTGGCCAGACCAGACGCGCTCAGCGCCAGCGCCAGCGCGAACAGCCAACCCACCAGCATGGCAGGAACCGCATAGAACGCCGCCAGAACAAGGCGCCGGAGCGCCAGCTTCCGCGTCACCTCCGCAGGACGGCCCAGATAGCCGAGCATCCCACCGTGAAGGAAGCCCACCAGCGAACCCGCCACGAACAAGATCGTCGCCGTCAGGAAACCCAGACTCGAGCTGAGACCGCCGGCAACCATGTGGACCGAAGCCACGCCAGCACCCAACAGACCACCGGCGACTCCCCACGACTCCGCCACCTTCCCCACCAGTCCCAGATTGCCCGGCATCAGCGCGCTCAGATAATCGCCGCCCGCAGCTACACCGTTCACCATACCCCCTCCAGCAGATGCAAGGGACCCGTCCCGCTGAAGCGGGCACGTCATCTATCGCTCAAGGCTCGTTTCATGAACAGGTGGGAACGACAAGAAGTGCCGGACGTAGGGAATTATGCGACTACGACCCCGGTCCCCACAATGCAGAACCACCGTACATCGCCGTCAGGGTTTACCCGCATCAGTCTGTAAGGTGCCGCCCCACACGGCGCAAGGGAGGTGGGCTGGGTCGGTGGAGGGGCGCACGCTGGGAAGCCGTTGCGCGGGGTACGACCCGGCCGGTCCGGGTACTGTCGACTCTTGCTTTCCGCGCTGCTCGTCAGCTCATCCCTTCGGTGGTGACGGTACGGCTCGAGCCTTCGGCGGCCAACTCGTCCTCGACCCACAGGTAGGCGGCCATCATGGCAGGCCAGCCCATGGTGGGTGCCGCCAGGAGCGCGGCGTGGCGGAGCTCGTCAGGTGAGAACCCTGCGGCCAGGGCCTTGCGGGTGTGGGCGTGGACGGCCCCTTCGTGGCGCATTCCCATTGCGATCCCCAGCTTGACGAGGTGGATCAGGCGCGGCTCCAGGGGTCCTACGTTGGTGGCTGCCTTGCCGTAGGCCTCGTACGCGGCGGCCAGGTCCGGGTAGCGTTCTGTCAACTGCTCGAACTGGATGGGCGGCTTGGGCTGTAACACAGCGCGTCTCCTGGTGGAGGGTGATGTGGCAGCCCTTGCTGCACGTCTCTTGCCATGGCGACCGCCCTTCGGTCCCCTACCCTGATCCGCCCCCGTCAGCTCGCCGCCCGTCCTGGCGTTGACCAATGTGCTCTACGGGGCCCATCATTCGCGCGCCCGAGCATTGATCCGATCAGGCGAAGGAGAGTATGGAGCGGAAGTCTACGGCAGCAGCATGCGACCCGGGGTGAGCCGGGCTATTGGTGGCGCCGGGTCGAGCATCGGAGGGGGGTGGCTGGTCCGGGTGTCGCTGTTCGGTCTGCTCTGTCTGATCTGGGGCTCGACGTGGCTGGTGATCAAGATCGGCTACGGCGGTCTGGGTCCGTTCAACGTGGCGGCGCTGCGTTTCGTCCTGGCCGCGGTACTGATGGGGGCGCTGGCTCCGGTGCTGGGCGCCGGTTGGCCGAGGGGTCGCCAGCAGTGGTCGGTAGTGGTGGTGGTGGGCACGTTCCTGTTCGCCGCCGATTACGGTCTCATCTACTGGGCGGAGCAGTGGCTGGACAGCGGGCTGACGGCGGTACTGTTCGCGGTGATGCCCATTCTGACGGCGGTGGCGGCGCATGTCTACCTGCCGGCCGAGCGGCTTACGCCTCGCCGGATTGGCGGTGCGCTGGTGGCGTTTAGCGGGATCGTCGTCCTCTTCGGGGACTCGCTCCGCTTCGATGCCACGCTCTTCTGGCCCATGGCGGCTATCGTGGCCAGCGCGGCGTGCGCCGCGGTGGCCAGCGTGTACACCAAGCGCCATGGCACGTCACTCCACCCGGCGACGCTCAATGCGCCGGCCATGATGCTGGGCGCACTGCTGCTTGCCGCGGTGTCGCTGGCCGCGGGTGACGGTTTCGCCCTGCCCCGCGAGACCACGGGCTGGTGGGCCGTGGGCTATCTGGCTGTGCTGGGCAGCGTGGTCACGTTCTTCATCTATTTCTGGCTGCTGAAGGCATGGGAAGCGACGACGATGAGCTACATCGCCATCGTGACTCCCGTCATCGCTCTTGCCCTGGGCTGGGTCGTTCTGGGCGAGCGCATCACCGCCTGGTCACTGGTCGGCGGGGTGGTCGTGCTGGCGGGCGTGGCCCTGGCGCTGTCCAGGCCCGCCGCCCACCGATAGCAGGACCCCAAGCAATCCCCGATAGTAGGACCCCGCCGCTCAAGGTATCTACCAGTAACACTCACAGTCGCTGGGGTGGTACAGCGTCGTGCGCGCGGAAGGATCCACCGTATCAATCACAGCCAGGAGCTGATGCTATGTTGATGGGCACACCTGAGCGTCCCCGCGGGATGGGACCGTCTCATCCGGAGACCGCCAGTCCGGTACCGCAGCGCGGGTGGCGGCGATACTCGCCGCTCGTCCTTCTTGCGGCGCTGGCCGTGGTCCCCCCTGCATGTGGCGACAGCGCCACGGATGTCGGTCCACCGGAGCCGACCACCATCGAGGTTGTGGCGCAGCCCGCTCCCGCTCCTGTGGGTTCGTCGGTCCAGCTCGCGGTGCTCATCAAGGACCAGGCGTGCAACGCCCACGGCGGCGTGGACACGGGTTGGCAGATCATCCAGGGTGGGGGCTCGCTCTCCCAGAGCAACGTCGCCACCGACCAGGACGGGATAGCGGAGGTCACCTGGACGCTGGGTACCACGGCCATGCCCGGCCAGGTCACGGTCACGGTGCCGGGTCTGCCGGTCCTGCCGTTTTCGATCCTCATCCAGCCGGGCGCCGCAGTGAACCTCGAGCTGGACCAGGAGGAGGCTGTTCTGGAGGCGCTCGAAGCGACGCAGGCCCTGTCCGTCACGGTCCTGGACGAGCACGGCAACCGGATCACGAGCGGGATCGACTGGGAATCGGCGAACGACGCGGTGGTGAAGGTCTCGTCCGCCGGCCTGGTCCAGGCACTGGCTGAGGGCTCGGCCATGGTCACCGCCAGCATCCAGGGCCATTCGGACGCCATCGAGGTGCAGGTCAAGCAGAAGGTGGCGGACCTTTCCCTAGACGCCACGTTTCTCATGTTCACCGAGGTGGGCGAGCAGCAGGAACTGACGGCCACGGCCCTGGACGCCAACCACTTCCCCGTCGCGCGCGAGCCCCACGAGTTCCAGTGGGTCAGCTTGGATCCGGGCGTGGTGTCCATCAGTGAGACAGGTATGGTCACGGCGGTGGGTGAGGGAGAGACCACTGTCTCAGCGTCCATCGACGGCCAGACCGCGGAAGCGGAAGTGAGCGTGACCCTGGCCGTCACCCCGGTCGCCTGGGTCGCCAACGCTTTCGCCCACACGTGCGCGGCGTCGGTGGACGGGGACCTCTACTGCTGGGGCCGGAACAGCTACGGTAAGCACGGCAACCTGACGGATGAGCCCAGCACGATTCCCACTCCCGTCGTGGGCGGACTGGCCTTCCTGTCCGTGGACACCGGCGGCAACCACACCTGTGGCGTGGCCACGGACGGTAGGGGCTACTGCTGGGGCCGGAACCACAGGTGGCACCTGGGCGACGGGACGAACACAGACCGGTGGGCGCCCACCGAGGTCCTGG
>SLCC01000171.1 GCA_007126035.1 Gemmatimonadota bacterium | reverse complement strand
TTTCCGGTTTCCGGTTTCCAGGTGTTTCCGGTTTCCGGTTTCCGGGTTTTTCCGGTTTCCGGGTTTTTCCGGTTTCCACCTACCTCCTTGTCCTCGCCCTCTCCCACGGCAGCGGCGGCCGTTCCCGCTCCGTGGGCGCGATCTCGTTCAGCGTGGCGGCGTCGTAGAGCCGGCCGTTGAGCATGACGTAGGCGATCTCGTCCGAGTTGGTGATATCGTCCAGGGGATTGGCATCCAGGATGATCAGGTCTGCCAGCTTGCCCGGCTCGAGGCTGCCCACGTCCTGCTCGAGGCCCAGGTACTGGGCGCCGTTGATGGTGCCCACCGCCAGGGCTTCCATGGGGCTCATGCCGCCCTGGACGAACGTCCACATCTCCCAGTGGACGCCCAACCCCTGGAGCTGACCGTGGGCGCCCAGGTTGACCAGGCCGCCGGCGTCGGCGATTGACTTGGCGCCCTCGGCCACGCGGATGTGGTTGAAGTCGTCCTCGTGGACCTTCATACGCCGCCGGGAGAGCGCGTCCACCGTGGGCCTGGGCGTGAAGGCCAGGAGGCGCTCGTCCTCCCAGACGTTGTAGTGCTGGTAGAACCAGTTCTCGCCCCAGACCCCGCCGTAGGCCACCAGGATGGTGGGCGTGTAGCCGGTGGTGCTCTCGGCGAAGAGTCGCTTCACGTCCTCGTAGACCACGGGCACGCTCAGGGCGTGTTCGAGGCCGGTGTGGCCGTCGTGGACCATGGTCATGTTGTGGTAGAGGAGGGCGCCGCCCTCGGGCACCACCATCATCCCCAGCTCGCGGGCCGCCTTGACCAGCATCTGGCGGGCATCGCGACGGCGATGGTTGTAGCTCTTCACGCTGATGGCGCCCACCGCCTGCATCCGCCGGATGTGGGACAGGGCGTCGTCATAGGTGTTGACGATGGTCCGGAAAGGCGTCTCGGCGCCGTACAGGATGGTCCCCGTGGAGTAGAGCCTGGGGCCCAGCTTGAGACCGGCCCGGAGCAGCTCGGCGTTGCTGAAGATCATCTCCGTGTTCGCCGACGGGTCATGCGCCGTGGTCACGCCGTACGCCAGGTTCGCCATGAGGGGCCACGACGCCTGCGCCAGCAACCCGCTGGACTCGGTGCCCACGTGGGCATGGACGTCCACCAGGCCCGGGATGATGGTCCGCCCCGCCACGTCAACCACCCGGGCGTCCGCCGGCACCTCCACCTCACCGGTCCGACCCACCGCCACGATCCGGTTGTCACCGACCACCAGCGTCCCGTCCTCGATCACTGCCGGCGTCCCCGTCTCGGGCGACACCGGCTCGTGCTCCTGCGACTCCGGCTCCCAGCCTCCCGGCGGCGCCCAGCCGTGATCGGCCATGGTGATGATCCGGGCGCCAGTAAGGGCGATGGTGCCCTGGGGTCGGTCGGTGGCGGCCGTGAAGGAGATGTCCATTCCCTCAGCCTCGGGCTCGGCGGCACCCTCGCCGCCAGGCCGGCCGTTCGCCAGCCACTCGAACGACGCCGCCAGGTCACGGGTGTAGTAGTCAGGACCCAGGGTCCAGTGGACGGCCCAGTTTCCGTCGGCCGTCCGGGCCCAGTGCAGGTAGTCGCCCGCGTCACGGCTGATCCGGGCCACGGGGTAGGCTCTGACGTCGGGCCCCAGGCGCACCGTGCGACCCGCCTGGGGGAAGGGCATCACGTACGCGTGGAAGCGCTCGGCGAAGGCTATCCAGCGGCCGTCGGGGCTGGGCACGATCTGCATGGCGTTCACCGACTCCAGGTGCACCACCTCGTCGCCGCCGTGGAGGTCCGTGGAGACCAGGCGACGCCCGGCGCCACCGCCGGTGAGCACGTAGATCCGCTCACCGGTGTGGTCGAAGCGCGGCTCCGTACCCCCGTCCCGGACCTTCCGGGGCGGTGCGCTGCCGTCAGCCGCCACCACGAAGATGCCACGGTCCTCGCCGAAGGCCTGGCCCCGGATACGGTCGCCGCCCACGCTCCGGTACACGATCCACCGCCCGTCCGGCGACCACGACGGCTCCACATAATGGCCAGGCGCGCTCACCACCGTGCGGGCGCCCCGGCCGTTCACGCCGATCACCCGGAGCCGCCCCGCCTCCGAGTCGCTCCAGGTCACGTACGCCACCTGGCGGCCATCAGGCGAGAAGGCAGGGTGCGACTCGTGGGCGTCCTCCGCATCGGCCCGGGTCAGACGCGCCGGCTCGCCGCCCGCGGGGCCCGTCTGCCAGATCCTGCCAAGGGCATCGTAGGCGACACGGTCTCCCGCAGGGCTCGTGGCCACGTTCCGGATCATGCGCACCCGGAACTCCTCCGGCGCCACGTCCACCCGGGTCCGCAGCCCCTCGTGGATCGTCTGCTCCACATGGGCGGTGAACGGGATGGGCGTCGCCTGGCCCGTGTCCACGTCCACGTTCCAGAACCCGCCCTGGGCCCAGATCACGATGCCGTCGCCGTCAGGCGTCCAGGCGTACTGCGTGTAGACGCCATGGATGGCCCAGATCTCCTGCATGTCACGCTCGAGACCGTCCCAGACCGGCCACTCCTCGCCCGTCTCCAGGTCACGCAGGTAAAGCACCGTGTTCAGACGGTCCCGCCGGATGAACGACATGTACCGGCCGTCAGGGCTGAGCCGCGGAGTGATGGCACCGCCCGGGCCGCCCGTCACCCGCTGCGTCTGGCCGGTTACCAGGTCACGACGCAGGATGGCGTAGATGCCCCGGTACGGGTCCTTGTTGTACTCGAACGTGGGGCCAGGCGTCACGTCCTGGCTGTAGTAGACCCACCGACCATCAGGATGCGCCGCCGGCTCCCCCTGGTCCTGCTGCCAGTTGGGACGGTCCGTGACCTGGAGCCCGGCACCGCCCGAGCGATGGTACATCCAGACCTCACCCGCTCCCAGTGAACGGGTCTGGACGAAATGCTTGCGGGCGAAGATGTACTCGCCATCCGCCGACCAGGCGGGAGAGTTCACCTCCCGCTCACCCTCCCGACTCACCTGCCTGAGGTTCGAGCCGTCAGGGTCCATGAGCCAGATGTTGGGCACACCGTCTCGGTCGCTGATGAAGGCGATGGAGCCGCCGTCAGGGCTGAACCGCGGTTGGAAGTCGAACTGGGCGCCACTCGTCAGACGCGTGGCATGACCGCCCGTGATGGGCATCGCGTAGAGGTCGCCCAGGAGGTCGAAGACCAGCGTCTCACCGTCCGGAGACACGTCCACGTTCAGCCACGTGCCCTCGGTCGTCTCGAACGACAACGTCTTCGACGGGCCCAGCGACTGGTTCACGTCCCACCTGCCAGCCGCCGCAGCGGTGGATCGCTCCGCCTCCGGTGCCGGCGTGCCGATCTGGGCGCTCAAAGCCGTGGCCAGGAACAGGGGAGCCAACGTCAGCAGCAACGCACGCATTTGTCTTCTCCGGAGTCGATACGCGGACGGTCGAGCCGAAAACCCAGCCCGAAGGCTAGAAAAGCCCCGGCGGTAAGGCAAGCCCGAAGTACCGGTGATGAATCGGGAGCGCCCGGCACTCCGAGTGGGGCCGGGCGCCAGGGATTCCGCTGTCAGCGCCCGGCGACGCCGCTCCCCTCAGCGACGCGGCGGGTGGTGGCGCACGTGGCGTCGGCGGCCGTCTCGGCGGCCACCTCGGGCACGTCGTGCAGCGCGCCCTCCAGGCCTACATCGCCGCCATAGACCTTCTTCAGGAGCCAGAGGCTCACGTGGACCAGCCCGATCAGCACCGGCACCTCCACGAGCGGCCCCACCACCGTGGCGAAGGCCACCGGCGACGCGATCCCGAACACGGCGATGGCCACGGCAATGGCCAACTCGAAGTTGTTGCCCGACGCCGTGAACGCCAGTGTGGCGCTGCGGCTGTAGTCGGCGCCCAGCTTCCACGCCATGAAGAAGCTGACCAGGAACATGAACACGAAGTACGCCGTCAGCGGGATGGCGATCCAGAACACGTCCAGCGGCTGGTGGATGATCCGCTCGCCCTGGAGGCTGAACATCACCACGATGGTGAACAGCAGCGCCGACAACGTGATGGGCGAGATGCGGGGGATGAACACGTCGTCGTACCAGCGCTCACCCTTGGCCCGGACCAGGAACACGCGGCTCAGGATCCCGCCCGCGAAGGGAATCCCCAGGTAGATCATGACGCTGGCGAAGATGTCCCGGATGCCCACGTCGACTATCACGCCCTCGAGGCCGAAGAGCGGCGGCAGCACGGTGATGAACACGAAGGCATACACGCTGAACGTGACGATCTGGAACACGCTGTTCAGCGCGACGAGCCCCGCCGCGTACTCGCTGTTGCCCCGGGCCAGCTGGTTCCAGACCAGGACCATGGCGATGCACCGCGCAATGCCCACCAGGATCAGGCCCACCATGTAATAGGCCCAGCGCGGGTCGTCGCCCAGGAACGCCGGAGCAAAGAAGCCGAAGAAGCCCACCGCCAGCACGAACATGAGGATGGGGCCGATGACCCAGTTCTGGACCAGCGACAGCCCCAGGATCCGCACGTCGGCAAAGACCTTCGGCATCAGCTCGTACTTCACCTTGGCCAGGGGCGGGTACATCATGAGGATCAGCCCGACGGCGATGAGCAGGTTGGTGTGTGCGCCCACCGTGAGCCGCTCGTTGAACGCCTCCACCGGCGCCTGGAAGAAGAAGCCAAGCGCTACCCCCACGGCCATGGCCGCGAAGATCCAGACCGTCAGATACCGGTCCAGCAGGCTCAGCTTGCCCCCCATGGCCGGCTTAATGTCAGTCAACTGTCGTGTCATGAGTCTGTCCGTCCTATCCGTTCCTGATTCGCGTTCTATGAGTTCGCGTTCTATGAGCCCTCATCGCGCCGGCTCACCTCGGCCCTCAGAGCTCAGCCACCAGCGCCTTCAGGCGAGACAGGCCCAACTGGTCGATGCAGTAGCACACTCGCTGGCCGTCCGTCTCCACCCGCACCAGACCCGCCTCCCGCAAAATCTTCAGGTGCTGGGACACTGTGGACTTGGCCAGCGGCAGCCGGTCCGACAGATCGCCGTACTGACAGCTCTCCTGTGCCGCCAGCAGCCGCACGATCGCCGCCCGCACCGGGTGGCCCACGGCTTTCCCGAGCTCCGCCAGCGCCTCGTCCGTCCGGCCGATCGGTGCTCTCGCCGTTGAGGTCGCGGCCGCCTGCGGTGTCGTCCTGGTGCCCATGCCTCCTCCGTGTGTTGTTCGTCGAACAACGAACAATAGGGGCTTTCGACCCGGACTTCAAGTGGGGAGATGCCCGGTTCGACCGTGGTGGTGATCCCCGCCAGGCGCGTGTGCTTCAGGCGGCTCTCAGTACCGACTCCGATAGACCACCGGCGTCCTGAACTTCGAGACCTTGCGGCCGTCGGGATGGACGGGAACGAGGAGTTGGTATCCGTCCTGCCACTCGTCCCAGTCGATGAGCACGGCGGACCCTGTCTTCAGCGCCTCCGCCGTGCTCTCGTGGAACGCCACGTGCTCGAGCTCGGGGAACCGTTTGGCGACGACGTCCTCCGCCAGAGCAGTGGAGATCGGGAGTGACTTGACCGTCTCGTACGAAATCAGAGAGTGCGACGGGCCGATCAGGGTGTAGCCCTGCGCGAGCCGCTGGCCCTTTTCAGGATACTCGCTGGCGGCTGCTATCCTGCCGATCACCCCGACGGTGATCTGACCCTGGCGCAGCGCGTGGAGGACAGCGGCGGCACTGCCATAAAGGAGCAGTTCCATGTCCTCTTCCGCCGCGATTTCCCTGGCATAGGGCTCCATCGTCGGACAGTACCCCACCCCTTCGCCATCAGAACCGACCGGAGTGGTGCAGCCCGCGAGCATCAGCAGCCCCGCCACCAACACGCCTGCAGTGTTCTGTATCGTGGAACGCATGACAGTCATGGTATCAAACCCGTCTGCTGGCAGCCGACACCGGCTTCCCTACGGACGGCACCGGCAGCGTTTTCTGCTCACAGCAAAAACGAATGCCGTTCCGGTTGCCCCGCAAGCCCCATCCGGGATGACCTGCCGGCAGGTGGTAATCGAGAGCGACAGCTACCGCAGCCGCCAGGGGGGGAGGGGGGAGGGGGGGGTGCGCGGTGGACCCGTCTTCGCGCCTTGCCAGCGCGCCGCTTCGACGCTCTCGGTGCTCGCCAGAACCATGGTGTCGGGCCACTAGATGGTATGGACTGGCTCTGTTCGCGGGAGTTGTTGGTCCCGGATCGTCAGGGAGACGTCCCATCCAGACAGCCAACAGTTCCCGCGAAGTGGGTATGCACTTAACTCAAGCGGACACCAGATCTAGT
>SLCC01000160.1 GCA_007126035.1 Gemmatimonadota bacterium | reverse complement strand
CTGCGAACGAGTGAGCCCCTGCGAGGGCACCGCCCGAGCCCACCTGCGGCCGTAGGCCGCCCACCTGCGAACGAAGTGAGCCCCTGCGAGGGCACCGCCCGAGCCCACCTGCGGCCGTAGGCCGCCCACCTGCGAACGAAGTGAGCCCACCTGCGGCCGCAGGCCGCCCACCTGCGAGGCGTAGCCGAGCCCCTCCCGTTTGCCCCCCTGGCCCCCATCAACCATACTCCCACCATATGTCACAGCGAATCGGGTTCGATAACGAGAAGTACCTGGCCGAGCAGTCGGCGGCCATCCGTGAACGAATGGCGCTCTTCCCGGACAAGCTCTACCTGGAGTTCGGCGGGAAGCTCCTGTACGACTATCACGCTTCTCGGGTCCTCCCGGGCTTCGATGCCAACGTGAAGATGAGGCTCCTCCAGGGGCTGACGGACCGGGCGGACGTGGTCCTGTGCATCTATGCGGGCGACATCGAGCGCAAGAAGATCCGGGCGGACTTCGGCGTGACCTACGACACTGACGCTCTCAAGCTGATCGACGACCTGCGGGCGTGGGGTGTGAAGGTGCGGGCGGTTGTAATCACCCGCTACGAGGGGCAGCCTTCTGCGAACGTCTTCCGGCGGCGCCTCGAGAACCGGGGTGTGCAGGTGTACACGCATCGACCCACGCGAGGTTACCCCACGGACGTGGACGTCATCGTGAGCGACGACGGCTATGGTGCCAATCCCCATATCGAGACGGACAAGCCCATCGTGGTGGTGACGGGCCCTGGCCCCGGCAGCGGCAAGCTGGCCACCTGCCTCTCGCAACTCTATCACGACCACCGGCGGGGGCTCGAAGCCGGTTACGCCAAGTTCGAGACGTTCCCGATCTGGAACCTACCGCTCCGCCACCCGGTGAACATGGCCTACGAGGCTGCCACTTCCGAGCTGAAGGACATCAACCAGCTCGATCATTTCCACTTCGAAGCGTACGACCAGCGCGCGGTGAACTACAACCGCGACCTGGAGGCTTTCCCCCTCCTTCGTCGCATCCTGGAGAAGATCACGGGAGAGGCGGCGCCGTACCGCTCGCCGACGGATATGGGTGTCAACCGTGCGGCGCTCGGCATAGTGGATGACGACGTCGTCCGGCAGGGTGCGGAGCAGGAGATCGTGCGCCGCTACTTCCGCTATGCCTGCGAGCACGCCATGGGTCTGGTGGACGCGGACGCGGTGCACCGGATCGAGGTCATGATGGACGACGTCGGCCTGGAGCCGGAAAGCCGACCGACGGTCCAACCCGCGCGGGACGCCGCCAGGGCCGCGGAACGGAAGGGCAAAGGCAACGACGGCATCTTCGTCGGCGCCGCAGTGGAGCTGCGCGATGGCTCCATCATCACCGGCTGCAACTCGCCTCTAATGCACGCCGCGGCCAGCCTGGTGCTGAACGCGGCCAAGCACCTGGCCGGCATCCCCGACGAGGTCCACCTCCTTCCGCCCGAGGTCATCAGCTCCATCCGTCACATGAAGACCCGGGTACTCGGGGCTCGGCGCATCAGCCTCGACACCGAGGAAGTCCTCACCGCCCTGGCCGTGAGCACCGCGTCCAGCGCCGCGGCACGGGCGGCCGTGGAGAGACTCCGCGACCTGCGCGGTTGCGAGATGCACATGACCCACATGCCCACACCCGGCGACGAGGCGGGCCTGCGCCGGATCGCCGTCAACCTCACCAGCGACCCCGACTTCGCCACGAAGCACCTGTTCGTGGCCTGACGGCGGTCGGGTTTGCCGTCGCCCGGGCCCCACCGCATCTTGACCGCTACAACCGTCTCCACCCCGCGATTCAAGCCATGGGACGTCGGCACCTGATCGTCTTCATCCTGCTCCCGCTGGTGGTCGGAGCCGTGGTCGCCGTGCGCTTCCTGGCGGCGCCCATGGCCCGGCCGGGGCTGGGCTTCGCGGCGAAGGTGGTGTGCTCGGAGGTCTTAGTGGGCGGCATGACCCACGAGCAGGCCCTGACCCCGCTGCCCGACGTGACGCTGGCCCGGCTGATCCGGACCAGGGTGGACCCGGAAGCGCGCCGTGTCAGGTCCTCGATTCCGCTGGTCGCTTCCCGGGAGGCCCGCTACCGACCCGGTCTCGGTTGCACCCTGGAGCCTAGCCGCGGGCAGGCACTCCTCCCCGACTCACTGCCCCTCCCCCGCCCCGCCCGGGACCTGGACCGGCTGTGGCCCGAGGGCGACGCCGTGGATCCGGCGGTCCCCGAGCACGTGGACCTGGCCCGCCTCGACGCGGCGCTGGCTGAAGCGTTCGCCGAGGACCCCGACCCCGAGATGCACCGGCGCACGCGGGCGGTGGTAGTCGTTCACCAGGGTCGGATCGTGGCGGAGCGCTACGCCCCGGGCTACTCCCCCCTCTACCGCTTCGCCGGCTGGTCCATGGCCAAGAGCGTGACGAGCGCGCTGGCTGGTGTCCTCCACGGCGACGGGCTACTGGACCTGGCCGCGGCGGACCTGCGCCCGGAATGGCGACACGAAGACGACCCCCGGCGACGGATCACCGTCGAGCACCTTCTCCGGATGACCAGCGGCCTGGACTTCCAGGAGAGCTACGACCCCACGGGCCAGGCGACACGCATGCTCTTCGAGTCCCCGGACGTGGCCACCTTCGCCGCCCGGATCCCACCAGCCCACGAGCCGGGGACCAGGTGGTACTATGCCAGCGGGTCAACGAACCTGTTGTCCTGGACGCTGTCCCGGGCCGTGCCCGGCGACCACCTGGCCTACCTCCTCTTCCCCGCAGAGGCCCTCTTCCGCCGAATCGGGATGGTGAGCGCGGTGTTGGAGCCGGACCCCGCCGGCACCCTGGTGGGCTCGTCCTTCATGTACGCCACGGCCCGGGACTGGGCCCGGCTGGGGTTGCTCTACCTGCGCGACGGCGTCTGGACCGACGAGCGGGTGCTGCCCGAAGGATGGGTCGACTACAGCCTCACGCCCGTCCCCACCGCGCCCCAGGGCCGCTACGGCGCCCAGTGGTGGTTGAATGCCGGCTCGCCCGACAACCCCGAAGACCGCATCCACCCCGACCTGCCCGCCGACGCATTCTGGGCCAGCGGCTTCCAGGGCCAACGCGTCGTCGTCGTCCCCTCCTACGACCTGGTGGTGGTCCGACTCGGCGCGAGCGAGCCCGAGATCGCGTTCCTCATGGCCCCCTTCCTCCGCTCCATTCTCACAGCCTTCCCGCACAACCTGCGACCGAAAGGAGCCCACCTGCGACCGAAGGGAGCCTCTGCGAGGCGCAGCCGAGCCCACCTGCGACCGAAGGGAGCCTCTGCGAGGCGCAGCCGAGCCCACCTGCGACCGAAGGGAGCCTCTGCGAGGCGCAGCCGAGCCCACCTGCGACCGAAGGGAGCCCTCCTGCCGGCCGTAGGCCGCCGTTGCGAGGCGCAGCCGAGCCCACCTGCGACCGAAGGGAGCCCTCCTGCGACCGAAGGGAGCCCTCCTGCGGCCGTAGGCCGCGCCGCCTGCGAACGAAGTGAGCCCCCTCAGCTACCGACCCAACCCCGCCCCCAGCAGCAGCACCAGCTTGGCCGACCGTTGCAGCGCCGGGATGTCCGCCCACTCGTCCGGCTGGCCTCGCCCGCCACCCCGCTCGCCGCCCAGCCCGATGGCCAGGCTGCCGGCGCCGACGGCGATGTTCATGTTCGACGAGCCGGCGTTGCCGAGGCGAGGCTCGGTGCCGAGCCACCGCGCGGCGGCGACGGCGAGCCTGACCAACTCGGACTCGCGGGCGCCCTCGATCTGACCGCCCGGCGTCAACTGGAACGGCTCCATCTCGAAGCCGATCCCCGTCTCCTCGGTAACCTGGCGCAGCACTTCACGGACGTCGGTCTCCATGTCGGCGATGACATGGGCGTCCAGGGAGCGCAGGTCCAGGGAGAACCAGCCCTCCTCCGGCTTGTGATTGAAGACCGCGCCGCTGTGGATCCGCGCGATGTTGATCACCGTACGCGAATCCGCGTGCCTCTCCGGGTGCGGCAGCGCCAGGATCCGGTCCACTGCCCGGGCTATGCCCTGGTTCACGTTGGGCAGCCCGCCCCTCAAGCTGTGTCCCCCCGGCCCGTGCGCCACCACACGCCACCAGTGGATGCCGATGGCGCCGTACGAGATGCTGCGGCCATCACCCAGTATATCGACCCACGCGACGGCCCGGTCCCGGTACTCGTCGTACAGCCGGCGCATGCCGACCAGCCCCGTCTCCTCCTGCGCCACGGCGGCGAAGACCAGGTCGTGCTCTGGCACCACGCCGGCGGAGATCAGCGCCTCCGCCGCCGCCAGCATGGAGGCGGTCGTCGCCGACGTGTTCGTACCCGGCCCCTCGACCCGGTCGCCCACGACGTGCGGCGGTCGGCCCCGCTCCCGCTGGTGCTCCGCCACGGTCGCCAGGTCGTCCAGCGTCGAGATGAAGACCAGTGCCCGGCCGCTGCGGCCGGGCAGCACGCCAACGGCGTTGGGCGCATCGTCCACGCGCACCTGCTGCAGCCCGATCGCGCGCATCCTGCCGGCGACGGCCTCCGCCCGCTGTCCCTCCTGCCCCGACGGCGATATGATCGCGCCGATCTCCGCCAGGAACGCCGCGTTGCGATCTCGCCCGGCGTCGATGTAGGCCAGCGCCTGGCGCACACCGGGCATCGCCAGCGGCAGCGCCACTGAGTCAGGTACCTGCGCCGCTGCCGGCGGCGCGAGAGCCAGCAAGCAGAAACACCCCGCCACAACCAGTCCGTATCTCACGGCAAGCCCTCCTCCCTCCCCACCATGGTACTGCGCAGCCGCCGCCGAGGCCAGCCGGAGCGACGCTCGCCAGGCCGCCCCTTTCCCAACAGCGCCCCCCTGCGGCGAATGCCGCCCACATGCGAGGCGTGGCCGAGCCCCCGTGCGCCCGAAATGAGCCACTGCGAGGGCACCGCCCGAGCCCGCGTGCGCCCGAAGTGAGCCCGCATGCGGCCGCAGGCCGGCCGGCCCGTTGCGCCCCCACACTCTCAAAACCTAGTATCCCCCACATGGTGATCCCCCCGCCGAACCACGCCGCCGACATCCGGCAACCCCTGCCCCTGGCTGAGGCCGCAAGCCGCTGGTCCACTCCCCTTCTCCTCCTGGACCATCACCGGCTGGAGGAGAACCTCCGGCGCATGCGGAGGCGAGCCGAGAATGCCGGAGTGGCCTTGAGGCCGCACCTGAAGACGGCCAAGTCCGCGCACGTCGCCCGGCTGGCCGTGTCGGGGCTGGCCAGCGATGGGATCGCCGTGGCCACCGTCCGCGAGGCGGAGTACTTCGCCGCCCATGGCTTCCGGGACCTGTTCTGGGCCGTCACCCCCACCCGGCCCAAGCTCGACAGGGTCGCAAGGCTTATCGCCGCGGGCGTGACGGTCAAAATCTCCCTGGACAGCCTGGCCGTGGCCCGGGCGTCAAGCGACGCGGCCAGGGAACTGGGAGTGAAGTTCCCCGTCATGATCGAGGTCGAATGCGGCGATGCCCGTTGCGGGATCCCTCCCACCGCACCCGAGCTTCTCGAGCTCGGCCATCACGTGGCCGGGGACCCCGGCCTGCATCTCGTGGGCGTGTACACCCACGCAGGCCACTCCTACGACCACATCTGCCCCGAGGCATTGGGGGTAGTGGCCCGGGAAGAGGGACAGGCCGCCGTCCTGGCGGCGGAGGCTCTCAGGAACGCCGGCATCAGGGTCCAGGAGGTCAGTGTCGGATCGACGCCCACCGTATCGAGAGGCGAGCCGGTGCCGGGCGTGACGGAGGTCCGGGCGGGGGTATACATGTTCTCTGACTGCTTCCAGGCCGGACTCGGCTCCTCCGGCTACGAGGACATCGCCATCTCCGTGCTGGCGACCGTCATCAGCAACCGCCCGGACCAGGGCCACCTGGTAGTCGACGCAGGATCCCTGGCCATGAGCAAGGACAGGAGCACCGAACGGCTGGGGGGCAAGGGGGACGTGGGCTTCGGAAGGGTCTGCCACCACACCTCCCAGGAGTGGATTCCCGACCTACGGTTCACCACCGTCAACCAGGAGCACGGGATCGTGAAGGCCTCTTCGCCCGAGGTCCTCGCCTCGTTCCCCGTGGGCTCCCTGCTCCGCATCCAACCCAACCACGCCTGCGTGACCGCGGCCTGTTTCGATGCCTACCACGTGGTCGACGGTCATCGCCTGGTAGTGGATGTGTGGGATCGCGTGAACGGCTGGTGATCGGCTGATGTCGAGAACTCCGCCATCGGGCAGTGGACCCATGCGACGACACCCGGTAGACCGACCAGGTCCGGTACCGACGCAGGTCGCGGCTCCGGCGTCCGTCCCCGCTGCGGCCCTGGCTGCGGTCCTGGCTGCGGTCCTGGCTGCGGTCCTGGCTGCGGTCCTGGCTGCGGTCCTGGCTGCGG
>SLCC01000195.1 GCA_007126035.1 Gemmatimonadota bacterium | reverse complement strand
GGAAAGGCCGGAAAACGGGGAAAGGCCGGAAAACGGGGAAAGGCCGGAAAACGGGGAAAGGCCGGAAAACGGGGAAAGGCCGGAAACGGCGGAAACGGCGGAAACGGCGGAGAGACCGGAAACGGAAACGGAAACGGCGGAAAGGGCGGAAGGGGCGGAAAGGGAAACGGGGGAGGCGGAAGAGGGAGAGGCGGAGGTGTTTCGGCGGGAGGTGGAGGTGAGGGAGGAGACGGAGTATCGGGATCCTGAGACGGGGGAGGTGCGGAAGGACGTGGAGGAGCGGAAGAAGTCGGAGTACCGGCGAGGTCCGGAGGCGGGCAAGAAGGCGGCGGAGGCGGAGAAGCGGAAGCGGGAGCGGGAGGGAGACTGAGGGATGAAGACCATTGCGACACTGACGGTCAACCCGGCCATCGACAAGAACACGCGTGTGGAGCAGGTCATGCCGGACCGGAAGCTGCGCTGCCAGCGTCCTCGCCGGGAGCCTGGAGGCGGTGGTGTGAACGTGTCCCGCGCCATCCACCGTCTCGGCGGCGAGTCCATGGCCTACTACCTGGCTGGCGGCCCCATGGGAGACATCCTGGAGGGCCTCCTGGAGGAAGAGGGCCTGACCCAGCGACGGCTCCCCATGGAGGACTGGACCCGGGAGAACCTGCACGCGTACGAGGAGAGCTCGGGACAGCAGTACCGGTTCGGCATGCCGGGGCCGGAGGTGCGGGAGGAGGAGTGGCGTGGCTGCATCCAGGTGCTGGAGGAGCTTGACCCGGCGCCGGAGTACGTGGTGGCCAGCGGGAGCCTGTCGCCAGGTATTCCTGATGACTTCTACAGCCGCCTGGGCCAGGCTCTCGGGGCCAATGGCACGCGCCTGGTAGTGGACACGTCGGGTGAAGCGCTCCGGCGGCTCACGGGCGCGGGCGCGTTCCTGATCAAGCCGAACACGCGGGAGCTCCAGGAGCTTGCGGGCCGTGAGCTGGCGGACGAGGACGAGCAGGTGGAGGCGGCGCGTCAGGCCATGGCCGAGGACTGCTGCACCGTGGTGGCCCTGTCCCTGGAGCGGGGAGGTACGGTGGTGATAACGGAGGACGACGTGGAGTTCGTCCGGGCGCCCACTGTCCGGATCCGGAGCAAGGTGGGCGCTGGCGACAGCATGGTGGCGGGGGTGGTCCTGGGACTGGCCCGGGACATGGAGCTCATGGAGGCCATCCGTTTCGGCGTGGCCGCCGCCGCGGCCGCGGTGATGACGGAGGGCACGGAGCTGTGTCGCCGGGTAGATACCGAGCGGCTCTTCGCCCGGATGCAGAGGGGGTCTAGATGAGCGAGGGACACTTCGACGCCGTGATCCTGGACATGGATGGCGTCGTCACCCGTACGGCGGACCTCCACGCCAAGGCGTGGAAGGCCATGTTCGACGAGTACCTGGAACAGCGTGCCGAGGCGAAGGACGAGGAGCACGAGCCGTTCGACATCCGGGACGACTACCACCGATACGTGGACGGCAAGCCTCGCTATGACGGCGTCCGGAGCTTCCTGGAGTCCCGTGGCATCGAGCTGCCGGAGGGAAGCATCGAAGACGACCCGGACCAGGAGACGGTCTCCGGGCTGGGCAATCGGAAGAACGAGCTGTTCCACGAGCTGCTGGGCAAGGAGGGGCCCCAGGTATTCGAGGACACGGTAGAGCAGATCGAGGCCTGGCGGGCCCAGGGGCTGGCGACGGCGCTCATCACCTCCAGCCGCAACGGCGCCACCATCATCGAGGCCACCGGCCTGGGCCACCTCTTCGACGCCATGGTCGACGGTGTGGAGTCGGCCCGGCTGGGGATCCCGGGGAAGCCGGCGCCGGACGTGTTCCTGGAGGCGGCGGACCGCCTGGGCGTGGCGCCGGAGAAGGCGGTGGTGGTGGAAGACGCGGTGTCCGGCGTGGAGGCGGGCCGTGCCGGCGGGTTCGGCCTGGTGGTGGGCGTTGCCCGCGAGGACGGCGCCGACCTGGCCAGCCACGGGGCGGACCAGGTGGTGACCGACCTGCGAGATGCGCGGCTGGAGCCTCGCTCCCCCGCCGGTTCGGACCGGGAGGAGACCGGGTCGGAGTCGGGGTCGGAGTCGGGGTCGGAGTCGGGGTCGGAGTCGGGCGACGCCTCGCAAGCCGGGGCCGAGGGCTTCGCGTCCGCCGATGAGCTGGAGCAGCTGGTGGGACGGATGACCCGAGCCCGGCTGGCCCTGTTCCTGGACTACGACGGCACCCTCACGCCCATAGTGAAGCGGCCCGAGGACGCCACGCTGTCGGAGGAGATGCGGAAGCTGTTGGAGCGGTTGGCGGACCATGCCTCGGTAGCCGTCGTCAGCGGCCGTGACCTGGCGGACGTGCAGAACATGGTGGGGCTCGAGAACCTCCACTACGCCGGTAGCCACGGCTTCGACATAGCGGGCCCCAATGGGATGCGCATGCAACACGAGGAGGCGCGGGAGAGCCTCCCGGACCTGGACCACGCCCAGTCGTTCCTCGAGCAGGAGCTCCGGGACATCGACGGCGCACGGGTGGAACGGAAGCACTTCGCCATCGCGATCCATTACCGGGAGGTGGCAGACGAGGAGGACGTGGCGCGGGTGGAGGAGGCGGTGGACCGTGCGCTGGAGGAGCACGACGACCTGCGCAAGAAGGGTGGCAAGAAGATCTACGAGCTCCAGCCCGACGTGGAATGGCACAAGGGCCGGGCGGTACGCTGGCTCATGGAGGAGCTGGAGCTCACGGCGCCCGACGTGCTGCCGGTCTACATAGGCGACGACGTTACGGACGAGGACGCGTTCGAGGAGCTCCGGGACACTGGGATCGGCATCCGGGTAGGTCCCGCCGACGAGCCCACGCAGGCCCACCACACCCTGCCCGACACCGAGGCGCTCAGGGGCTTCTTCGAGGCCCTGGCGGACCGCCTGGAGTCCAGGCCCATAGAGATGCCGCGCCACCGGGAGATGCACCCGTGGGAGCTGATCTACAGGAAGTGGGAGCCGGACGAGCAGCCTCTACGGGAAGCCCTCTGCGCTTTGGGCAACGGCCACATCGTCACCAGGGGCGCCTTCGAGGAGTCGGCGGCGGGCGGGCCCCACTATCCCGGCACCTACGTGGCGGGAGGCTACAACCGTCTCGAGTCGGAGGTCTCGGGCCGGGTGATCGAGAACGAGGACCTGGTCAACTGGCCCAACTGGCTCCCCCTCAACTTCCGCCCCGTGGGTGGGGACTGGTTCGACCTGGACGCCGTGGAGATAGAGGACTTCGACTACCGGCTGGACGTCCGCAGCGGCGTCCTGACCCGGCGGGTCCGGTTCCGTGACGGGGGCGGCCGGCAGTCGCTGCTGGAGAGCCGTCGGTTCGTCCACCTGGCCAGGCCGCACATGGCGGGGATCCGGTGGACATTGAAGCCCTTGAACTGGTCGGGCGAGGTGGAGATCCGCTCGGCGCTGGACGGGTCCGTGGTCAACGACAACGTGGCCCGTTACCGGGGGCTGAGCAACCGGCACCTGGACGTGCTGGACAAGGGGTGGGACGGCGACGATGCCATGTACCTGACGGTCCAGACCAACCAGTCACGGGTACGGATGACCCAGGCCGCCAGGACCCGCGTCTACCAGGAGGGTGAGCCGGTCCCCATCCGGCGGGAGCGGTCGGAGTCGGACGGAGTGGTGGCCCAGCACATCTTCGTCCCGTGCGAGGAGCAGAAGCCGCTCAAGGTGGAGAAGATCGTATCCATACGCACCGGCTACGATCCGGCGATCAGCGAGCCGGAGGTGAACGCCCGCCTGGACGTGCGCCGGGCGCCCACCTTCGATCGGCTGATCCAGTCTCACGAGACCAGGTGGCGGCACCTCTGGAGCATAGCCGACATCGAGTTCCACAACGGGGAGGTCCACACCCAACTCATCCTCCGGCTCCATATCTTCCACCTGCTCCAGACCGCGTCGCCCAACACGATCCACCGTGACGTGGGCATCCCCGCCAGGGGCTGGCACGGGGAGGCGTACCGGGGCCACATCTTCTGGGACGAGCTCTTCATCTTCCCGCTCCTGGTCCTGCGCATCCCCGAGCTGACCCGGTCGCTCCTCATGTACCGCTACCGGCGGCTGCCCGAGGCCCGGCACATGGCCCGTGAGGCGGGCTTCGAGGGCGCCATGTACCCGTGGCAGAGCGGCAGCGACGGGCGGGAGGAGAGCCAGGTCCTGCACCTGAACCCGAAGTCGGGGCGCTGGGTGCCGGACACCACGCACCTCCAGCGCCACGTGAACGCGGCCATCGCGTACAACGTCTGGGAATACTACCAGGCCACGGGTGACCTGGAGTTCATGTCCTATTACGGCGCCGAGATGTTCCTGGAGATCGCCAGGTTCTGGGCCAGCATCGCCAAGCTGGACGGGGAGCGGGACCGGTACGTGATCAACGGCGTGGTGGGCCCCGACGAGTTCCACACCGACGACCCGAACACCCAGGAGCCGGGGCTGAACAACAACGCCTACACCAACGTCATGGCCGCCTGGGTGCTCCGGGCGGCACCCCTGGTGCTGGACCTGCTGGACCAGGAGCGGACCGACCGGCTGAAGGAGCAGCTCGAGCTCGAGGACGACGAGCTGGTGCACTGGGACCACGTGAGCCGGAACATGTTCGTCCCCTTCCACGGCGACACCATCATCAGCCAGTTCGAGGGCTACGAGAAGCTGGAGGAGTTCGACTGGGAGACGTACCGGAAGCGGTACGGCGAGGTCCTGCGCCTGGACCGGATCCTGGAGGCGGAAGACGACGATGTGAACCGGTACAAGGCCAGCAAGCAGGCCGACGTGCTCATGCTCTTCTACCTGTTTTCCATGGATGAGCTGGGCGACCTGTTCGAGCACATGGGCTGCCGGTTCGACCGTGAAGTGCTGGAGCGGAGCATCGACTACTACATGCAGCGGACCGCCCACGGCTCCACCCTCAGCCAGATCGTCCACTCGTGGGTCCTGGCCCGGCGCGACCGGGAGCGGGCGTGGAAGTTCTGGCAGCAGGCGCTGCACGCCGACATCGAGGACATCCAGGGCGGCACCACGCCGGAAGGCATACACCTGGGCGCCATGGCGGGCACGGTGGACCTGATCCACCGTGGCCACACGGGTCTTGTGATGGAAGATGACATCCTGCGGTTCGACCCCATCCTTCCCGAGGAGCTGTCGGACGTGAAGATGCGGATCCGCTACCGGGGCCACTGGCTCACCGTACTGGTCACGCAGAATGAGTTCACGGTCTCGTTCGATCGGGGCCATCACCCGGCGGTGAAGATCGCCTTCCGGGACGAGGTGGTGGAGATGGAGCAGGGCGAGACGCGCACGTTCGAGCTCAAGTCCAGGTGAGCCTGCCGGTCCTGGCCCTGGCCGGAGCGGTCCCCATCCTGATCGCCTTCGTGCTGCTGGTCGGGATCCGCTGGTCCGCGGCCAGGGCCATGGGCGTGGGCTGGGCCGCCGCCACGGTCCTGGGCCTGGCAATCTGGCGTATGGAGACCATGTGGTGGGCCGCGGCGGCTGTCTACGGCATGCTCCAGGCGCTGGAGATCATCATCATCGTCTTCGGCGCCATCCTGCTCATGAACCACCTGGAGCGGAGCGGCGCGGTCCCCACCATCCGCTGGCACTTCACCCGGATATCAAAGGACCGGCGCATCCAGCTCCTGCTGGTGGGTATGGGCTTCGTGACGCTCATCGAGGGCGCAGCCGGCTTCGGCACGCCCGGCGCTCTGGCCGCACCACTGCTCATCGGGCTGGGCTTCCCGCCCATGGCCGCCGCCATCTTCGGCCTGTACTTCAACGCGCCACAACCGCCGTTCGGCGCAGCGGGCACACCCGTCATAGGTGGCGTTGGCGCCGTCATCGATGCCGCGACCCTGGCGGACGGGCCCACCGTCTCCCAGTTCCTGGACCACGTCACCGGCTGGACCGCCGTGGTCACGGGCAGTGCCCTGTTGTTCTGGGGCCTCTTCGGCGTCTTCCTCATGCTCCACTGGTTCGGCGAGCCTGAGCGGCGATCACTCCGCGGAGCGCTCCGGCAGACTCTGCCCGTGGCTCCTTTCGCCCTGCTCCTGGGCCTGCTGGCAGGAGCGACGCAGTTGGCGGTGGCATGGCTCTTCGGACCGGAGCTACCCGACATCATGGCGGGTTTCGTGGTCCTGGGTGTGGGGATCGTGTTGTCTCGCCGAGGCGTCCTCATGCCCACAGACGACTGGACCTTCCCGGGAGCCGAGGGCTGGCCCGAGTCCTGGCACGGCGGGCTGGAGGTGGACGCCGAGCCGGAAACGGAGGACGAAACCGACCAGCACATGCCGGCTTTGCTGGCCTGGACGCCGTACCTGCTGGTCGCCCTGGTCCTCATCGTCACCCGCTGGCCCGGCCTGGACCTGACCGAGCGATTGCAGGAATTCTCCATCGACGTGGACCGGATCCTGGGTC
>SLCC01000212.1 GCA_007126035.1 Gemmatimonadota bacterium | reverse complement strand
GTATCAGCGTCAAAGCAACGTCACCTCCTTTCGGATTGGCGTCGGCCTGTTCCGCTAATGGGGCCGCGTCGCTCCGCTGGGTGAAACGCTCCGCTGAGAGCCTACTGTTCGCCGGCGGGGGGCTCCGTATCCTGGTTGTCTGTCCGCTTTGCCCGCGGCTATGACCGCGGTGCTCCGTGTCCCGAAGTCGCGTGCTGGTCCGGCGTTTCCGCGTTTGCCGGTGGTGTCGACTGTTTGTGCGCGTGGTAGCGGGGTCCCAAGCGAGCGCGAACGTCCGTTGCGGTGGTCCTGTACTTGGTGTCCACTTCCATCCGACTCCGGAGTTCTGTATGACTGTCTGGGACCCGTGGAGGGTTTTCAGTCCCTCCGACTACCCGTCGGGAACCGGGATTTGAGTTTGGAAACCATGTTAAAGTGGGGGGCGAAAGTTCGTGCTGTCAAGAGAGATGGCGGCGCGGGACTGCTGGGGTGGGGAACTTGTGTCTGGTGGCGAATGCTACAAATTGAGTGTGGCGCTGCCGTGCGGTCCTGGTACGGCAGGGGGTGCGTTCTACGAAGGCGAAGGATGAGATGTTGCCAGTGATATCGCAGGTGGCGCTGTCATCCGTTCTCGGTTTGAGCGTGTTGGCTGGTGCGCTGGAGGCGAGGGTGGAGGCGGCTGCGGTGGTGCCGGGGGACACTGTGGTGGGTCTTTCTGCGGCTGATCTGCTGCTGTATGAGCGTGGGGTGGTCGCTCTGGCGGGGGTGCCGTACGCTGAGGGGCTGGTCCCGTCTGATTACGTGTGGATTGAGCGGACGTTGGGGTCGTTGTCTCTGCGGGAGAAGGTGGCTCAGCTTGTAGTGCCGTACATCGACGGTGGTCGGCCATCGAGTGACGCTGCGGCCTGGCGGCGTGCGCGGCGGCTGGTGGAGGAGGACCGTGTAGGCGGGTTCATCGTGGGTGTGGGCCCGTGGCGGGAGACGGCTAGCTGGTTGAACGAGTTGCAGCGTCTTTCCTCGGTGCCGTTGCTCATGACTGCGGACCTGGAATGGGGTCCTGGCACGCGGCTCAGGGGTGCGACGGTCCTGCCCATCAACATGGCGATAGCTGCGGCGGGCGCTCCTGATCTGGCGTACGAGGCGGGCCGGATCACCGGTCTTGAGGGTCGAGCGGCGGGACTGCACATGGCCTACGCGCCGGTGGCGGACGTGAATGTGAACCCGCTCAACCCCGTGATCAACACCCGGGCGTACGGGAGCGACGTATCGGTGGTGGCGGATCGTGTGGCTGCGTTCGTGGCTGGTGTCCATTCGGCCGGCATGCTGGCGGTGGCGAAGCATTTTCCCGGTCATGGTGACACGGAGGTCGACTCGCATCTGGCGTTGCCAGTGCTGTTGATGGACAGGGAGCGCCTTGATGCAGTGGAGCTGCCTCCCTTCCGGTCGGCGATCGACGCGGGGGCTGCCGGGGTGATGATGGCCCACGTGGCGGTTCCGGCTATCGATCCGGGGATGGATCTACGCCCGGCCACGCTGTCCCCCGGCATCACGAAGGGACTGCTTCGTGGGGAGCTGGGCTTCCGCGGCCTGGTAGTGACGGATGCCATGAACATGGATGGCGTGACTGGTCAAGGCACTACGTCGGAGCTGGCGGTGGCGGCCGTGCTGGCCGGTGCGGACATCGTACTTCAGCCGGCGAACGCCGGGGAGGCCATCGACGGTGTCGTTTCCGCGGTAGAGCGGGGTGTGGTCCCGCTGGCGCGGGTGGAGCAATCGGTGCGCATGGTGCTGGCGGCGAAGGCGGCGGCCGGCCTTCATGCTGGTGCGCAGGTGAATCTGCATGCTCTTGCTGGCAGGCTGAGCCAGCCGGAGCACACGGCGTGGGCGGGACAGGTGACGGAGCAGTCGATGACGCTGGTGCGGGCCGATCGTCGTTCGCTGCCGCTGGAGGTGGAGGGCCGCACGGTTCTGGTGCTGGTATACGGCGATCGCGCGGGGCACAGGTGGGGCGCTGACTTCGAAGCGGTCCTGTCGGATCGCGGCGCGCGGGTCCAGATGGTGCGCCTGTCGCGCCGCTCCGCTGCCCGCGAGCTGGCTGAGGCCCGACGGCGGGCGGCTGGCGCGGACGTGACCATCGTGACCAGCTATTCCCGGGCCCTGCCCTGGAGGGGAGGCCTGGGATTGCCGGAGAACGTGGCGGGTCTCATGCGGGAGTTGGCGGCGAGTGGGGCACCTGTGGTCTCCTTTGGCGACCCATATCTTCTTCGCCAGATCCCTGACGCCAGGAATTACCTCTTGGCGTGGAGCGAGGTGGAGGCGAGCCAGCGGGCGGCGGCCCGGGCATTGCTCGGGGAGATCCGTGTTGCCGGGCGTCTGCCCATAGATCTGCCGCCCTACTATACGGTCGGCCACGGTCTGATGCTCTCGACCGGCCCGTTGGGTGCGCCGGCTCCTGTGCATTGAAGCGGTCGTGCTGGTCCTGTCAACCTGATCCGGGCGAGGCGATGGCTCACATCTTCGGTACCCACGCCGTCGACAACGGCGGTATCCATATGGCAGTCCGCCGTGCCAGCGCGGCCGGCATGGCGGCGGTGCAGGTGTTCACGGCGATCCCGAAGTACTACGGCGACAAGTCCCGGATCCGCGAGGAACGGGTCGAGCGTTTCCGTGCGGCACTGGAAGAGACGGGCATCCGTCGCGAGCATGTGGTGGTGCACGCCGCCTACGTGCTGAACACCGCGAACCAGGACGGCGAGAAGCGGGGTCGGGCGCACGCTGGTCTGGTCCGGGAGCTGGAGCGATCCTCGGCCATCGGCGCCGCGGGGGTATGCTTCCACCCGGGCAGCGCCGGCGATGGGGACCCGGAGCGGGCGCTGGAGTGGGTGGCCGAGGCCATCACCGGTGCCCTGGAAGCGGTGTCCTCTGATACGTGTGTGTGGGTGGAGAACACGGCTGGCGCGGGTCGTACCCTGGGCCGCACGCCCGAGGAGGTGGGCGCCATACTGGGCGCGGTGCCCTCGTCGCTCCAGGACCGCACCGGCTACGGCCTGGATACCTGCCACCTCTTCAGCGCGGGGCATGACATAGTCAGCTCACCCGCCGCTCTACAGGAGACGCTCGACGCCTTCGAAGCGGCGACGGGTCGCCCGCCCGCCTTCTTCCACCTGAACGACAGCAGGTATCCCATGGGCAGCAACCGGGACCGGCACGCCCTCATCGGTGCCGGGGAGATGGGCGAGGAGCCCTTTCGCTGGCTCCTGGCCGACCGGCGGAGCCAGGGTGTCCCGCTGATCCTGGAGACGCCTCAGCAGGAAAACGACATAGCTCCCGACAACCCTTCGGCCGACCCGCACGATCTGGCTATGCGCAGGCTCCTCGAGCGCCTCGCCTCCTGACGCCGGGCGGCCGGCGCAGGTAGCCGTCTATTCGGCGCCGCTGCCCGCGGCCAGCCACTCGTCTCTGGGCCAGGTGATCGCCAGGGTGATCCACATCATCGCCGCGCCGAGGGCACCGGCCTGCCAGATCCCCCAGGCAAAGCACAGGATCACCCCGAAGATCGCCCCGCCTCCGACCACCAGCCATGACACCACCACGCCGGTCTGGATCTTCCGGGCCCGTTTCCGCCAAGCGGACCCGAGGGCGGGCCTCTGGATGAGCGGCACCACGTTCCCGCGCCACAGGATCATGCTGGCGGCCAACAGCGAGGTGGCGACTGCGATCCAGACGTAGAACAGTGCCGGTGTGGCAGTTGGCGGGGGCGGGCCACCCCGCTGCACGGACCAGGCGACGAGCGCGGCGGCAGTGACGCCGCTGGCAATCGCTACTCCGATGACGCGCATGGTCTTGATGGCCGCCTGCGGCGAGTCGGGTGCCGCTGCTCCCATGGTCAGTCCACCGTAAAGCCGACCTTGACGGTGGCCTGGAAGTGGCCGACCGCACCCTCCTCTATGTGGCCCCGGATCTCCGTCACCTCGAACCACCGGAGGTTGTGGATCGTCTCCGACGCCTTGGCGACGGCGTTGCGTATGGCATCGTCCACACTGCTGGTCGATGATCCGGTCAGCTCGATCTTCTTGTAGACATGCTCGGACACGAAGTGCCTCCAGTTTGAGCGTTGGTTTCTCGTCCGGTCCGATAGGATGTACGCACGGACATGGCTCGTCAAACGGCAGGAAGTGGACCGATCCCTGCAAGGCGCTGCCACCGGATGGGTTTTGTGACCCGTGACCGACGAGGAGCCTATGACGACGCGTCCTGGAGCAGTTCTGCTGGCCCTGGCGGCCCTGGCGGCGCCTGCGGGAGCGCAGGAGGACCTGGGGGCGGAGCGGCCAGATGCTCACGCACCGGTGGGGGTAGCGCACGGACACCTGCTCACGGCCGGAGCCTTCATGGTGGGGTACCGCTACGACTTCACCCGCTTCGGTCACCTGCGTCGGAATAGTGAGCGAGTGGGCCCGGAAGCCGCTTTCGACGTGGGCTACGCCCTGGTGCCCGAGGAGATGACGGCTCATCGCCATGTGGCGGAGGTGTGGTACGCCCCCACGGAGCAGGTGACCCTGGTGGCGGAGTTGCCGTTCGTTCAGCGCACCATCACCCATGAGCGGCGGATAGGCGACCCGCTGGGGCACTCCGTCTCGGGAATCGGAGACCTCATGGTGGGTGGACTGCTCGAGTTGCTGGGTCAGGCTGACAGGCGGGCGCATGCCACCGTTCTCTTCGGACTGCCCACCGGGCGGGCGGCCGAGCGCGATGAAGAGGGGAGCCTGGTCTACGCCATGCAACCAGGGAGCGGAACCTTCCACGTGAGGCCGGCCCTCACCTTCCAGGAGCGGCGGCCCGACTGGTCGTGGGGTGCCCAGGCCGGTGGACGGCTCTACTTCGGGGAGGCCGGCGAAGGATTCCGGCTGAGCAACCGCCTGGACCTGGGCCTCTGGGCAGCGCGTCAGCTCCTGCCCTGGGCCAGCGCTTCCGTTCGGCTGGCCGGCGACTTCCGGGGCGACGTCGACCACCGCGTCCCCGACTTCCCCCTCACTCCCGCGGCTGAGCCGGGGCTGACTGGTGGACAGCGGATCGACCTTCTCCTGGGCGCCAATCTCCGCGGTACCACAGGCGGGTTGGTGGGCCAACGCCTGTTCTTCGAGCTCGGCCTGCCGATACACCAGAGGCTGGATGGTCCCCAGCTCGGAATGAGCTGGCGGGGACTGATCGGCTGGCGTTGGATGCCCGGTCAGGGCTGAGCCCGGTCAGGGCTGAGGGCGCCGCCGAAGCCCCACCGGCGCCAGACCCGTCAGTCGGCGCCGGTCACGGTCTGGATCACCGCCAGCGTCTCCGCCGGGTCAGAGCCCAGGCCCTTCTGTCGGTGGGCCAGCTGACCTGCGGGATCCAGGACTGTGAGCAGGTTGCTGTGTATGAACTCGCCGTTCGCCATCTGCCGGTAGCGTACTCCCAGCAGCGCCGCCAGCTCCAGGATGTCACCTTCAGCCCCGTGGAGCAGCGTCCACCGCTCCGGGTCCAGGCGGGCACCGGCAGCATACTCGGCCAGTCGCTCGGGCGTGTCCCGCTCGGGATCGATGGTGACCAGCACGAACCCTACACCGCCCGAGCGGCCCGTTTCGTCCTCGATCCGCTTCATGTCCAGCAGCATCCGGGGACAGGCATGGCCGCAGCTCGTGTAGACCATACCCACCACCTGGACACGACCGGCCAGCGAGTCTAGCGGCCGCCGCTCCCCGTGCTGGTCTGTCCAGACCGAGCTCGCGTGGTAGATGGAGTACTCAGCCGGCTCCGCCGCGGGCATGCCGTGGCCGTGCTCGTGGTGCGGGTGTTCGTCCATGGAATCCACATCGGCCAGATCCTCGCCCGCTTCCGGAGGGGCGCAGGCTGAGGTGACCATGACGAGCACGATGGCCAGGACGGACCAGGCAAGTCTGCGATGGATGAACATGATCTCTCCTATTCCAGGTCTGCGGCGCAGCGGAAGCCCAGGACGGCGGAAGTGGTGGTGCCTTGAAGCGTGGAGCGGAAGGCATAACGCAGGAAGGCTGCGTAGTCTTCCCGGTCCGTGGCCCCGTCGGCCCCGGCGGCGCAGTACAGCTGGCCGTCCTTCCGGTCGCCGCCACGGGAGTCGTCCGCCGCTGTGACGGTGTTGAAGTCCAGCACCCACTCCCAGGCCAGGCCGTGCATGTCGTGGATCCCGTACAGGTTCCGGAACGTGGAGCCCACGGGGGGCAGGGGCGTACGGCGCTGGGTGTAGAGCTGGAGGATCCGGGCCTTGTGGGAACGATCACCCATTGCGTCCGTCCTGGTCTCGTCTGCACGGGCGGCAAACTCCCACTCGTCCACCCGAGGGAGCCGTTTGCCCACCCAGGTGCAGTACGCCCGGGCGGCGAACCAGGAGACGTGGGTCACCGGCGCGTCCAGCCGATCGCCTGGCTCCAGGTCGCCAGACCAGTCGCTCAGGTAACGGCTGTCGGCGAATACGCCAGGGACCTGGCTCCGGCGCCAGCGCGGGTTAGACGCCACGAAGGCGACAAAGTCTCCGCGGGTCACCGGGTAGCGATCCATCCGGAACGGCTCCACCGTCACCGCGCCGGATTCCGGCGAGTAGAGTGGAACGTAGCTGCCTCCCCGTACCACCGCCGTGGGCGCGGCGGCTGCCAGCCCGGCACGCGGGTCACCCGCTCCCTCGACCCCCGCCTGGGCGGCGGAGGTGAGGGGAAGGGGGAAGATCAGAAGGAGCGCAGCCAGTCGCACCATGTGTGGCCTGCCCGCGGCTCAGTGCTGGTGCGCCGTGGGCGGGTCGTACGGACGATTGTCCAGCTGACCGCTGAAGATGCCCAGCTTATCCTCGCCTGAGACGGCGATCGTGCCCAAAGCACCCTTGTTGAAGGCCCGGAAGATCGAGTGATCCACCAGGATCAGGTCGCCAGGAACATTCACCCGGAACTCCGTGATGGCCGAGCCGCCCGCCGGGACCAGCGTAGTCTGGACGTTGTGGTTCGCCACCGTGCCGCCCTCCGGGTACACGTTGTCCAGCACCGCGCCGATCACGTGGAACGAGCTGGCCAGGTTCGGCCCGCCGTTGCCCACGAACAGGCGGATCGTCTCACCCACGTTCGCACCGAGCGCGTTCTCGCCCATCAGCGCTTCCGTGTGCCCGTTGAAGAGCACATAGCTCGGGTTCTCCGCCAGCGCACGCTCCATGGAGAAGGGGTGGTGACCCTGCTCGTTGAAGCCGCTGTCGGTGTAGAACTCGCTCTGCATCACATAGTACTCCCGGTCCACGGGCTTCATCCCTTCCCTGGGCTCCACCAGGATCAGGCCGTACATCCCGTTGGCCACATGGAGACCCACCGGGGCCGTGGCGCAGTGGTACACGTACAGACCCGGATGCAACGCCCGGAACTCGAAGACCGTCTCGTGGCCAGGCATGGTCAGCGACGCCTTGGCGCCACCGCCCGGGCCCGACACGGCGTGCAGGTCGATGTTGTGGGGGACCGTGCTGTCGTGACGGTTCCGTAGCCGGAACTCCACCAGGTCACCCTCACGGACACGGATGAAGCTGCCAGGAACCGTCCCCCCGAACGTCCACATGTTGTAGGTCACGCCCGGCGCCAGCTCCATGTCCTGTTCGATGGTCTCCAACTCCACGATCACACGGGTCGCGTGGTTCCGTGTGATGGGATCGGGCACGTGCGGAGGCGCAGTCAGCACCGCGTACTCCTCGCCGCGGACCTCCGGAAGCGAGGTCACCGACGGGATCGGGTCGGCGTACGCCACCGTCGCGCCACTGCGGGCCGACGACAACGAGAACGCCAGCGCAGATACCGCCAGCAGCGCGCCGATCGCGCCCACCACGGTCCAGATCGCCTTGCTCTTCGTGTCGAACTGTCTCATCTCCCCCTCCTGTTCGATGAATCGTAGCCAGGCCTCAGGACCCGGCCCCGGGCTCGGCACCGCCGCTCACAACCTCGCCCAGCAGGTCGGCTATCGTCGTCCCCTGAATCGGCGCCAGCAGCTCCGCCTGGACGGCCTCCCACCGGGCGTGCGTCGAGCACGGATCGGCTGCGTCGCACCGGCGACCACCAGCCAGGCAGACCCCAGACCCGGCCGCCTCACGAAACGGCGACACCACACGCGCCAGCGTCAGCTCGCCAGCCGGGACGGCCAGGCGGAATCCGCCATGGGGACCACGGGCGCTGGTGATCACTCCCGCCTTCGCCAGCACGCCCAGCGTCTTCGACAGGTAGTTCCGGGGCGCCCCAAGCGCCTCGGCTACCACCTCCGCCGGGACCCTGGCGCCATTGGGCTGCCGGGCCAGGTACAGCACCGCGCGCAGTGCGTGCTCTGCAGTCTGTGAAAAGGCCATCTCGGGTCCGCTCGCTCCGGTGCGATTATCTATTTCCTCATAAAGATATCAGAAATAGGGAGCGATGGGAAGAGGGTTGAGTTGCGGGCTCGCCTGACGGCTTGCAGGCGAGCGCCTTGGGGGCGCATGCGGGCTTGGCCTTTGGCCTTGCAGGCTTCGCAGGTTCAGGGAGGGGTGCGGCGTTCCTTCTCTATGATGTGGGCGATGCGGTGGCGGAGTCCTTCGGGGCAGCAGGGCTGGCCCTGAGCGGCGCGGCGGAGGGCTTCGCGGTATTCGGTGGTGAGGCGCACCTCGGGGTAGCAGGCGGCGCAGATCTCCAGGTGGTGCTCGATATCCCGGGCGTCCGTGGGTGAGAGTTCGCCGTCCAGGTATTCGTAGAGTTTCTTCAGTGCTTCCTTGCAGTCGATATCGCTCATGGCTGTCTCTCCCTTATGTAGCCGGCTTCCACAGCCAGGTGGTAGAGTCTTTCTTGCAGCAGCTTCCGACCCCGGAACAGTCTGCTCTTGACGGTGCCCAGGGGAGCGTCGAGGACCCGGGCCATCTCCTGATAGCTCAGGTCTTCCAGGTCGCTGAGCACCACCACTTCCCGGAACTCTGGCGGCAGGGAGTCGATGGCCTCGAAGATCCGTTCATCGACGAGGGAGCGGTAGAAATCTCCTTCGGGGTCGTAGTGTGGGCGGCCGGCGAAGACGGGCGTCTCGTTGTGCGGCACGTTGCTGTCGTCCTCCTGGGCGGCGGCGCGGGCGACGAGTTGGTCGCGCCGGGTGTCCCGTTCCCGCTGTCTGAGGTACGCGTTCCTGCATATGGTAAATAGCCAGGACTTGGCACGGGTTCCCGGTGTGTACTGGTCCCAGGCCCGGTATGCGCGCAGGTAGGTTTCCTGGACCAGGTCTTCGGCGTCGCTGGTGGATCCGGTGAGGCGTAGCGCGAACCGGTAGACGGCATCCAGGTGTGGCAGCGCCTCCTGTTCGAAGCTGCCGGCTCCGGTCGGTTCGGTGGTGGTCACTGGCCGTTCTGCTCGTCCCACTCTGCCAGGACCTCCTCGAACTCTTCGGCCATGGTGGGGTGGCCGTATCGGTTCGAGGCGCGGATGCCGGCGCGGTAGGCGGCCCGTGCCTGGTCGTGGCGGCCCAGGCGACGGAGCGCGCCGCCTAGCCGGCCCCAGGCGTTGCCTTCGTCGTCGGCGTGTTCCAGGTAGTGCTCCAGGTGTTCCACCACCTCTTCCCAGCGGCCGAGCTTCTCGTACTCGAGGGCCAGGCCGAACCGGAGGCGAGGATCGTCGGGGCGGCGCTCGAGGAGGGCCAGCAGGTTCTCGATCCGGGGGTTCGCCATGTGGGTGTTACTCGAAGATGTAGGCGACGACTTCGGCCGCCTGCTCCAGCGTGTCCACGGTGACGGCGGCGAAGGCTTCCAGGTCTTTGAGGGCGTGGCTGTGCTGCGGGTCCCGGACCAGGATCAGGGGCAGGTCCATGGCGGTTGCTGCGCCTGCATCGGCGGCGGTGTTCCACTGCTTGTACTCGGTGCCGAAGTACGCCACCACCAGGTCGGCGCGGTTCATCTGGACCCGGCGCCGGAGGTTGTTGATCATGCCGCCCATGAGGTCCCTGTAGTGTGGGCCGGGCTGTTCGCCGAGGATGGCTTCGCCCACGTCGTCGGAGCGGCCGTGCTCTTCCTGGGGCCCCACGTACTCGATGTGCGCGTCGATGCCGAGGAAGTCGACGTGGGAGCGGAGGCGGTCCCGCCAGTCGCTGTGGATCTCGCCCGCCAGATAGATGGTCAGGTCTTGCATCGGCTCGGATTGTTGGGGTTCAGGGTTGCGGTATCATATCAGTAGCAGAATCCTGGCGTGTTCCGGGCTCGCAGGCAACACTCTCCGCGATTCCGGTGCCTGGCTCAGCGCGGCATGCCGTTCTTGCTGCCCGGTGCCGGGAAGTCCTCCGCCATGCCGAGGCGCTCCATGAGGCGGCGGGCGTCGAAGGGCGCGCGGGTCTTCTCGTCGTTGTCGAAATATACGAAGACCTGGCGCCGGCCGGTGCATGGCGCTGGCTGCTCCGTGATGCGCTGCGGGTCCTCCGGCTCGCGTCCCTCGTTCCAGGCGAGGATTCGTTGGGCCCAGTAGTCCAGGGCGGGATCGCCGTAGCTGCCCGAGTACATCCGTTCCGAGCCGTGGAGTCGGAGGTACATGAAGTCGGTGGTGGGCTCCTCGACCACGGGGTAGATCCCTGGGTTGTCCGAGACGACGAGGGCCACGTCGTGGTCCCTGAGCAGCTCGCCGAATCCCGGTACCAGGAAGCTCTCGTGGCGGATCTCCACGACGTGGCGGATGGCCCTGCTGGTCCTGGGCTCGGTGGCCGGGTCCTTCACGCGGTGGTCGTGCTGGCGGGCCAGTCTGGCCGCGGCCTCGTGGTCCCCGGGGAGGAGCTCGAGGAAGGGGCGGAACCGTTCTTCCCGGTACCGGAAGCGCTGGGAGAACTGCCAGAGGATGGGGCCAAGCTTGTCGCCCAGGGCCAGGACGCCCTGCCCGAAGAAGTTGGCCAGGGCCGGGGCCGGGTCGTTGAGCTGCTTCATGTGGGTCAGGAAGCGGCTCCCTTTGATGGCGAAGACGAAATCATCGCCGGTGGCGTCGTGCCAGGCCTCGAAGTACGCCTTGCGCTGAAGGGAGTAGAACGTGCCGTTGATCTCCACCGACGGAAACCGGCTACAGGCGTATTCCATCTCCGCCCGCTGGGGCAGGCCTTCGGGATAGAATTCGCCGTGCCAGCCGGCGTAGCGCCAGCCGGAGATCCCGACGAAGATCGGGGCGGAGCCATGAGCGGACGGCATGGCCGTCAGCCCATGCACTCAACGTTCCACCCTTGCCCGGCATCATGGATTGGCGACGTATCGCCGCTCCAGCCTTTCGATGACTCTCAGGCTCGCGTCGGAGAGGATGGGTGCGTCGACCGCCCCGTCCCCGACGCCCCGGGCTCCCGCGGCGTTCAGGGCCGCGGCGTGGTACTGGCGCAGGAAGGCAAAGGGATTGCCTACCTTCTCCACCAGCTCGTCCATGCCAAGCTCCTGGGCGATGAGGTTGGCCATGAAGAATCCGGTTGGGTGGCCGCTGGAGGGGATGGCACGGCGCATGGCCAGCCCCAGCTCGACCCACTGGTCGGGGTGTGCGTCCATCATCGTGAGCAGCCGGTCCATCTCCCGGATGACGTCGGGACTGGACAGGTACTGCTCGTAGAAGGCTCCGTGGCGCCTGGCGAACTCCGCCTCGTGCTGGAACTGGGGGCGCCGGTTCACCTGGTTCGCCGTCCCTTCCGCGTGGAGCTGGTCGAAGACCCACATGATGTGCTCGTCCTCGGGGGTGATGACGCTCCGGTCGTAATCCAGGATGGCGTAGCGGTAGTAGTGGTGGAATTCGTGACCCAGGAACATGACCAGGTCCGGGTTGTCGAGAGACTGGAGGGCGTCCATCACCACCGGCACGTAGCCTCGGGCGTCTGGCCCGAATACCACGAAAGCGACGGGCGGCGTGCCGTGGTCCCGGGCTCTGGCGGGCAGGTACTCCAGCGCCAGCCTCCGAGCCTCGGGGATCATGGCTCGTGGCCGGGGGTCGTCCGGATACGCCATGACCTCATCCCAGCGCTCCCGCACAGACACGAAGTGGCGGAGGTACCTGGCACGCCAGTCCGCCAGCGATGCCAGCCGCTCTTCCAGCTCGGCCTGTCGGGAGGGCATGAAGACGAGCCCGAAGAACTCGGTGAAGAACGATTCTGGGAACTCGCTGTAGGTCAGTGCCGCGTAGCCCGGGGTCCGGAAGAGTCGCTGCCAGTCCGCCTCGGTGGGCTCACGGTCTTGTTCCAATATGGCCACGACCCGGGCAAACTCGACCAGGCCAGAGTAGTCGATGGCAGGATCCTTGGTGGGCGCGGGTTTCGGCTCCTGCGCGAGTGCGGCCGAAGCGGAAAGTGCAATCAGGAAGCCGGCACGTGGGAAAGCCCTCATGTGTCCCTTCCCGGAGGTGGTGGATCGGCGATCGTTCGTTTTGATGATCGCCGCCCCAGAAAAGTTGGAGCGGCTCGGCCGCTCCGCAGGCCGTTCCTGTGGGCGCCGTCGTAGGCGCCGTCGCCGAGCTTCTGCCCGTCTCAGCGCGGCTCCGTCCGCCGGTACCACTCCACGATCTCAAGGTTCCTGGGCGCGCCGATCCGACCAGGTTGGCGCATTAGCGCTTCGATCTCATCCATCTCCCGAGGGGCGCCGGCGCTCAGTCGGACCAGGCCGTCCCCAGTGAGCAGGTAGTTGTCCTCGATCCGGACGCCGATGTCGACGTACCGCTCCAGGACCGGCCTGAGTCGCTCGGCCATGGCCCGGTTCTCCGGAGTGTCCGGCAGGTGGTCCAGTGCGTCGGCTCGTATGTAGATGCCCGGCTCGATGGTGAAAATGCTTCCCTCGGCGAATGCGCCCAGGTGGGAGGGGTCGGGGTCATGTACGTCGAGGCCGATGCCGTGACCGAGCCCGTGCATGTAGTAGAGCCGGTACTGCGGGCAGATGACGCCGAACCGTGGGCTCTCACACCGGTAGGTGGCGTCCGGTGCGTCGATCAGCCCCAGCTCCGCCAGCCGACGGGCCATGACGCCCTCGGCGGCGGCGTCCAACTCGGCCCAGGTGGCGCCCGGCCGGACCATCGACTCGGCCGCCTCCTGGGCCTCCAGCACTAACTGGTAGATCTCACGCTGTCGCGGGCTGAACGTGCCGTTTAACGGGATGGTGCGGGTGATGTCGGCGGTGTACCCCCGGTACGATGCGCCCACGTCCATCAGCAGGACCTCACCGGGCTGCGAGAACCGGTCGTTCTCGTTGTAGTGCAGCGTGGTGGAGTTGGGGCCGGAGCCGATGATGGAGGAGAAGCCAGGCCCGTCGGCGCCGTTGCGCCGGAACGTGTACTCGACGAGCGCCTGGATCTCGAATTCGTTCATCCCGGGCGCCGCCGCCCGCGCCGCCTCCAGGTGGGCCAGAACCGTGATGTGGATGGCGCGGGTGAGCAGGTCGATCTCCGCCGGCGACTTGTGGGCCCGCAGTCGCTCCAACGTGGGCGCGACGTCGCGCACCGCCAGCCCCGGGAACTTCTCCAGCAGCGCGGCCACGAGCTGCTGCTCCGCGCCCAGGGGCCGGCCCAGCGTTGGAGTTCGTAAGCGCCCGCCAGCCCGGTAGAGCGAGGTGTGAGCCGGGAGCCTGGCCTCCAGCTCGGCTATGAGCCGGTCGTTGGTCAGCGACGGGATGCCCGTCAACGCCCGCGCGCCATCGGCACCCAGTCGCCGGCCCTCCCACGTCTCCCGCGTCGGGTCCCGGGGCAGGACGAACAGGCTCTCCTCCACCTGGTCGCCTCGCTTGTCGATGACCAGCGCCGCGCCGGGCTCGGTGACGCCAGTGAGGTAGCGGAAGTTGGACCGCTGCTCGAATGGCAGGTAATCCGCCACTGGCAGGGGCGTGCCCAGCACCAGCAGCAGACCGTCTCCCATGGTTTCGGCCAGGGCGGCCCGACGAGCCGCGTACTCTGCCGCCGATATCGGCTCGGCCTGCTCCAGCGGTGGAACCGGAACCTGGGGCGCTGGTTGCGGCCTCGGCTCGGTCGGCGGGGCGATTGTGCCCGGGGCACAGGCGGCGGCCGTGACAATGGCCACCAGCGGCAGGTGTCGCACGGCGAACTTCATTCTCTCAGTCCTGGAACAGGGGGTCATGCCGGAGTTTCGGCCAGCCGGCGCGAATGCGCAACGGGTGAAGGTACGCACATGGCCGGACCGGGCCCATGCACGGCCATTCGTCCTGCTTCGGCGGCGAGGCTGGTGGTAATGGGGCCTCCGAGGCGCTGGCACGATTCCGGAAGAGAAATGGTGGTATGAGATGCGGAGGGACGGATGCCTGAGAGGATCGAGCGGTGGGTGGCGAAAGTTACGGGAGGTGTCGTGGCCAGCCACTGGTTCGACCGATTCGTCCGGGTCGGGTACGCCTCCAAGGGCGCCGTCTTCGGCGTGGTGGGCGGCCTGGCCATAGCCCGCGCCGTGGGCGTGGCCCGGGAGGCGGAAGACACCCCCGGCGCCCTGGAGGCCCTGCGGGGGATCCCGCTCCACGAAGTGGTGCTGGCCCTGCTGGCCCTGGGGCTGGCCGGGTACGCACTCTGGCGCTTTGCCCAGGCGCTACTCGACGCCGAAGGCGAGGGCCTGGGTTGGAAGGGGTTGAGCAAGAGGGCCATGTACCTGGGCGTGGGCGGCTTCTACGCCTACCTGTCCTTCTTCACCATTACCCTGGTGTTCGGCCCGGAGGGCGACGAGAACGGGGTCCAGGACTTCACCGCCACCGCTCTGGGCTGGCCGGCCGGCGAGGTCCTGGTGGGGCTGGTCGGCGCGGGCGTGGTACTGGCCGGCGTGGCCGAGGTGCTCTTCGCCGTACGCGGCACCTACCGGGAAGAGTTCCGGCACGGTCGGATGGCAGCCTGGGAGCGGGTCCTGCTCACCGGCGCCGGCTGGTGGGGCCATGTGGGCAGGGGGGTGATCTACGGGCTGCTGGGCTATCTGGTGATCCGGGCGGCGGTGACCTTCGACCCGGACGAGGCCGCCGGGCTGGCCGAAGGGTTCCAGGCGCTGGAGGAGCAGCCATTCGGGGCCGGCCTCCTGTTGGCCGCCGGGGCGTCGTTCCTCGCCTTCGGGGTGTACTGCGCCCTCATCGCCATGCACGGCGAGATCGAGAACAAGGACGCGGTGCACGGGAGCCTGGAGGATACCTGAGGCCTGCGTCCGACGCCGTTCGACGCCAACGGGACGCACGTGTCACACCGTGGCCCGGAGCTACACGCGGGCGGGCGACGACGCTGGGTGCACCGCGTCAGCGCTCCCGGACCTCGGCCTTCGCCGTCACCGGGCCCGCCCGCTCGAAGTGCAGGGTCAGGTCCACCCGATCGCCGGGTGCCAGAGTGCGGCTTACGCCCATGAGCATTATGTGGAGGCCGCCAGGTCGCAGCTCCACGGTGGAGCCTGGCGCGATGGGAACGCCGTCCTCCACCTGCCGCATGCGCATCACCCCGTCCACTACCTCCGTCCGGTGCAGCTCCACGGCGCTGGCCACCTCCGTGGCGGCGTCCACCAGCCGGTCCGCCTCTCCGCCGTGGCTGCGCAGGGTCAGGTAGGCTGCGGTGTTCGGCCCGGCGCCGTGGCCCGAGGGATGGCCGGTGCCTGGCTCCGGGGCGACGGCGTCGCCTGCCACGGCGACGGCGCGGACCCACACGTCCTCCACCTCCAACTCCGGGCCCGCCGGCCGCTCCGTGGCGCCGCACCCGGCCATGGCGATCAGGGCCAGGCTGAGGCCCGCAGCGGTGGCGGGGAGCCGGAGGCAGTGATTGCTCGAGCCGTGTCTGGTCATCGGCGTATCAGGTAGCGGAGGTCGCTGGCCATGCCCTCCGGGGTCGTGTCGAAGGGCCAGATCATGCGCAGGCCACCGTTCCGGTCGAGCACGAGGGTGCTGGCCGAGTGGTCGACCGTGTAGCCCAGGGCGCCCTCGACCTCGGTCCGGGCATAGTAGATACCGTAGGAACTGGTCACCGTCCGCAGCTCGTCATCGCTGCCGGTCACGCCGATGAAGCTGGGGTGGAACCGCTTGGCGTACTCGTCCACCTTTGCGGGCGGGTCCCGCTCCGGGTCGACGGAGACCAGGATCACCTGTACCTGGTCGGCCCTGTCTCCCAACTCCTCCATGGCGCTGCCCAGGCGGTGCATGGTGAGGGGACAGACGTCAGGGCAGTTGGTGAACCCGAAGAAGAGGACCACCAGCCGCCCGCGGAAGTCCTGTGGGCCCACGGCCCCGCCGTCGGCGGATGTGAGCGCGAACTCCGCGGCGGGCAGCGGCGGGTCCAGGAGCGTGCCGTGCAGCTCGGGAAGAGCGGCCAGGCGGATACCGACGGCCACCGCCGCCAAGGCCGCAAGGAGCGCCAGGGCGGCTCCGGCCAACAAGAATCGCGTTCGTATCATGGTTCTGTCAGTATGCATAGCAGGAGAACAGGTGCGCCGCCTCATATGCGAAGCGCGCAACTCCGGTGCTGGCCCGGACCTCGTTGCCCAGGAGGCGGAGCTGGTCCAGGAGCAGTTCCACGTCGGGCAGCCCGACCCGGTTACGGGCCCGGGTGATGCCCCAGCCGTCCACCACCACGAAGGCCGGGTCGAACCGGATAGTGCCGTCGTCACGGGCCTCGTAGAAGACTTCGAAGCCACCGCCCACCACCTGCCTCACCATGGCCGGGTCGCCGCTGGCCAGACGCCAGACCTGGCCGTCGGCGCCCAACCCTTCAGCGGCGGACCGCAACGCCGCCGGCGTGTCCCGCTCCGGGTCCACCGAGATGGTGACCAGGCGGACCGGCGCGCCGCCCGTGTCCACCTCGTCCAGGCGGGCCGCCAGCTCGGCCATGGTCCGGTTGATGGGGGCGCACGCTTCGCCGCAGCCGGTGTAGGCCAACGTGTAGACGACCAGCTTACCCCGCAGGTCCTCGTTGGTGAGCCGCTCCCCGTGCTGGTCCGTCAGGACGAAGCCCGGGGCCAGCGCCATGCGGGGCAGGACCGTGAGCGGTTGGGCGATGGCGAAGAACGACACGCCCACCAGCAGGGCCCCCATGGCCAGCAACGATCCTGTGAGAACCTTCCTCTTCATCGGAGCTCTTGCGTCACTCGAAATGCCTCTCCTGCCCTGCCGACCCGTTGCGAGGGACGGGCACCGTCCTCAGAACAGCCTGAACGGTGGTGTGTTCAGCGTCGGCGGCATCTCGGAGATCACGAACGGTCCGTACGCGATCACGATCAGGATCACCGCCACGGCCACCCAGACCGGCCAGCGGTCCAGGATCGGCTCCCACCCCTTCCGAGACGCCGGGTGGACCGTCTCCGCGATGGGCATGTCCGGCCTCTTCTCGAGCCTACGGCCAAAGAAGATCGTGCCCAGCAGGACCACGAAGAACAGGGTTATGCCCACGGCCATCAGCGAGCCGCCCACCGCCGTCCAGTAGCCCGGCACCAGCCACGCATCCGGCATGTACGGGGCCTCCGCCATGAACGTGCGTCGCGGCTGACCATCGAGCCCCGCGGCGGACATGCCGCGGGCGAAGATCAACACGCCCACCGTGTAGATCCACGCCTGTGCCAGGGCTATCCGACGACCGAACAGCTCCCGCTTCGTCAGCATAGGCACCAGCCAGTACGCGATGCCCATGAACGTCAGGGCCACCGCCGTGCCTACCGTGGTGTGGAAGTGACCCGGTACCCACGTGGTGTTGTGGATCACACGGTTCATCGACAGGCTGGCGTTGATCAGGCCCGTGGCGCCGCCCACCATGAACGTGAGCATCGCCAGGATCTGCGCCGTCACCGACGGGTCGCCCCAAGGCAGCTTCGGGATCCAGCCCAGGAGCCCGCGGCCGCCCCGCGCACGGCCACCCATCTCCAGGGAAGCCATGATCGCGAACGCCGTGGCCAGGCTCGGGAAGAAGATGGCGAACGTCATGACCCCGTGCAGCGCCTTCATGAACGCCGGGATCCCCGGGTCCGTGTACTGGTGATGGAACCCGGTGGGGATCGAGAAGAGCAGGAACATGATGAAGACCATGCGCGTCAGCGGGTCGCTCAGTAGCTTGCCGCCCACCTGCCTGGGGATCATCAGGTACCACGAAACGTACGCCGGCAACAGCCAAAAATAGACGACGGGGTGGCCGGAGTACCAGAACAACGTCCGCATGGTCAGCGGGTCCGAACCCTCGATCAGACCCAG
Source organism: Gemmatimonadota bacterium (assembly GCA_007126035.1). Taxonomy (GTDB): domain Bacteria; phylum Gemmatimonadota; class Gemmatimonadetes; order Longimicrobiales; family RSA9; genus SLCC01. Next base: position 2,435 of record SLCC01000212.1, on the reverse strand, counting down.
CGACCAGGGCAGCAGGTAACCCACCACCTGCACCGCCAGCCCGATGGACGCGATCACCCACATGGCGTACGTGGCCACCGAGACGAAGGCCATGAGCGGGTATCGCTCGCCAGGATTGTCCCGACGCCAGCGGCCCAGCGCCAGGAACAGGTTCGCCGCCGTCAGCCAGGTGCTCACCACCAGCAGCGCCGCGCCCAGGTAGAACGTCCAGTGGGCCTGGAGCGGAGCGTAGAACGTGAACAGCACGCTGGCCTGGTTGCTCAGGATGGCGTAGCCGAGCAACACCACCCCGGCCACCAGCGACCAGAACGCGCCGTGCAGCAGCCACCGGTTCAACGGACGGCTCAGCGCACGGGCCGTGGTCAGAGACAGGAAACCGTTGGCGAAGGCGAAGGTGAAGACCAGGGCGTTGAGGACACCGTGCACCGTCAGGCCCTGGTAATACGTCTGCAAGCCGGGGAACCAGCCCAGGACGTTGATCCCCGCGTAGCTCAGCGCCTGCGCCAGACCATGGAACATGGCCACGCCCACGGCGGCGAAGCCCAGGTAGATGTTCCAGCGGATCAGCGCCGTCTGCTCCCTCGATAGCTCGAAGCCCGACGGATCGTCCACCACGCCCCGCTGGACAACGGGCGCAGCGACGTCAACCGCCGGACGGGCAACCGTTGTGCTCATTCGACGATCACCTTCCCATACATGTAGTGGTGCCCGATGCCGCAGTACTCGTGACAGATGATCAGGTGCTCACGCGGCTCACGGAACGTGTACCGCATCTCCGAGATCTGCCCCGGTACCACCATCACGTTGATCGTCGTGTGCTCCACGTGGATTCCGTGGATCACGTCAGGCGACGTTATCCGGAACGTCACCTCCGAGCCCGCCGGGATCCGGACCTCCGCAGGGTCGAAAGACCACGCCTGCGCTACCATCACCACCTCGTACTTGCCCGGCGCTATCTCTCGGACACCCGGATCGTCGAACGGTGGCGTGGTACGGACCGCCTGAGGATCGATGGAGCCCGCCCGGTCAGGGAGATGGATACCAGCACCCAGCGTCGCAAACGCCAGCGCGCCCAGAAACACCAGCAACATGCCGCCGCCGATGGACAGGAACGCCTTCTCGTAGACATGAACCTTCATGGCATCACCGCGTCAGGAGCAGCCAGTAGACCGCTCCCCACAAACCCGCCATGCCCGCAAGGAACAACATCAACACGAACAACGTTCCAGGCAGGGCCGGCTCCTCTTCCTCTCCCTCACCATGACCCACCGGCGCCTCCGGCTCGGCCACCGGCGGAACAGCCGGACCCGATCGCTCCCGTTCTCCTCTACTCATCCCGCTCTCCCTCGCCTTGTCTATTCTCGACTCCGTAACGCTGCAACCGTCGACCGAACCACCTCGAAACCGCTACCAGAACCACCAACAGCAGCACAGCCACCAGCAGCGGGACAGCGTTGATCCGACCCATCAACAGCTCCCTGACCTCGCGCCACATGAACAGCGCCAACGGACCGCCGATCAGAAGGAATGAGCCGACCAGGATCAGCAGGGGGTCGAGTGGTGGCGTCTTCGTCCGTTGGTCCATGTGTCTGCCGCGCTCCCGGCAGCCGCAGCGTAGCACATAGTGATAATTACTACGGCGAAACCCTTTACCTGCGCTGTCAGGCAGTGCTTGATTATGCGTGTAGGGCAAACGACTACACGGACCGGGGGTCGCGGACGCTCAGGCTGAGGGCGGAGCCGGTGGCCAGGACCATCACGGCGCCGATGACGTTGTGCCAGAGGAAGGAGACCTGGGGCGCGAAGTAGCTGACGGCGGCGACGGTGCCCATACCGGCGAAGAGGCCGTAGAAGGCGCCGCGTCCCTTGGCGAAGGGCACGACGGCGAGGATGAAGACGCCGAGGATGGAGCCGTAGAAGAAGGAGCCGAACCGGTTGACGACCTCGATGAGGGCGCCGAGAGCCACGGCGTAGGTGGCGACGACGCAGGCGAAGAGTCCCCAGAACCCGGTAGCGATCTTGGAGACCAGGAGGTAGTGGTCGTCGGAGGCGTCGGTGCGGAACCGTCGTCTGTAGAAGTCCATGACGGTGGCGGTGGAGAGGGAGTTGAGCGCTGAGGAGATGGAGGACATGGCGGCGGCCAGGATGGCGGCGATGAAGATGCCTGGGATGATGATGGGCAGCTCGCCGAGTACGAAGGCGGGGACGATGTAGTTGACGTCCAGGGCGCTCTGTCCGGTAGTCCGCTCGGTGAGTTGGAGGGCCTCTGCGCGCACGGCTTCAACGTGTCGGTTCCCTTCCCGGAATGATTCGGTCAGGCTGGTTGCCAAGGTCAGGTCTCCTGCTGCCCTGGCCTGGCTGAACCTGATGGCGGTCTCTCGCCGTTCGTCGAAGGCGGCGAGGTACCGTGCCTGGATCTGTTGGTACTCGGCGGG
>SLCC01000214.1 GCA_007126035.1 Gemmatimonadota bacterium | reverse complement strand
CACGCCCTGGAGCACGCTGGCGATCCGCTCCAGACCCGCGCCCGTGTCGATGGACGGCGCCGGCAGCGGGTTCAGCTCGCCCTCCGCGTCACGGTTGAACTGCATGAACACCAGGTTCCACAGCTCCAGGAACTCGCCGGCCTCGCCCTGCCGCTCGAACTCCTCCGCCGTCAGATCCGTACCGCGCCGGCCCTCCGGACGCATGTCGAAGTGGATCTCAGAGCAGGGGCCGCAGGGGCCCGTGTCCCCCATCTGCCAGAAATTGTCCTTGTCGCCCAGACGGAAGATCCGGCTCTCCGGCAGATCCGCCACCTCCTGCCAGAGCTGGTACGCCTCGTCGTCCGAATAGTGGACCGTGGCCCACAGCCGATCACGGGGAAGGCCGTACTCTTCCGTGAACAGTCGCCAGGCCAGGTCGATGGCGTCCCGCTTGAAGTAGTCGCCGAAGGAGAAGTTGCCCAGCATCTCGAAGAAGGTGTGATGGCGCGCCGTGCGACCCACCTCCTCCAGGTCGTTGTGCTTGCCGCTCACACGCAGGCACTTCTGCGACGTGGCCGCACGCTTCACGCCCAGCGACTCCTCGCCCAGGAACACCCGCTTGAACTGCACCATCCCAGCGTTCGTGAACATCAGTGTGGGATCGTCCTGGGGGACCAGCGGCGAGCTGGCCCGGACCTCGTGGCCGTGCTTCTCGAAGAACTCCAGGAACGTCTGTCGGATCTCGGTGGACTTCATGCCCGTCTCTTGGTCTGGGACCACATGTCTGATCAAACAGTGCAATATATGGGCGGCGACGAGTGATGCGAACAGGGCGGCTCATCGTGAGGACACGGGCCGCGGCGAGCCCCGCAACGTCGGCAGTACAGGAGTTGACACTTTGCCCCCCCTCATCTACTGTATTAGCTGACTAACCCAGCGACCCAGTAACGCGATGATCGTCGAGATCAATCCCAGCGAGGCCCGACCGATCTACCTCCAGATCATGGACGAGGTGTATCGGGCGGTGGTGGTGGGTGAGTTGGCCCCCCACGAGCCGCTGCCGTCAGTGCGGGATCTGGCCGGCCGGCTGGCCATCAACCCGAACACGGTGAAGCAGGCGTACCGTGAGCTGGAGCGGGAGGGCGTGGTCTATACGCGCCGTGGGATGGGAACGTTCGTATCGGATGGGTTGGCCCCGAGGGCCGGCCGGGATCGTCTGGCCCGCCAGATCGCCCGTCGCGCGCTACGGGAGGCGTACCGGAGCGGGATCGACGGGGAAGAGCTACTGGAAGCGATCCGGCGGGAGGGCTCGCCGGAGAGAGGGAGGAACGATTCGGGAGAGGACGGATCGTGATGAAGGATCATCTCATGCAGGTAGACACCGGTGCGCCGCTGGCGGTTGCCACGGGAGGGATCGTGAAGCGGTATGGCGACCAGGTGGCGCTGGACGGGCTGGACCTGGCGGTTCCGGAGGGCTCGGTCTACGCGCTGGTGGGCGAGAACGGAGCCGGGAAGACCACCCTCATGCGGCTCCTGCTGGACCTGGTCCGACCCGAGTCTGGCTGGGCCCGGGCGTTCGGCCTGGACGTCCGTCGCGACGGCCCCCGGGTCCGCTCGGGCATCGGGTACGTCCCCGAGCACCGTGACTGGGGTCCCACCTGGATGAAGGTTTCGCGTCTGTTCCGGCACTACCGGGTCTACTACCCCGCATGGGATGACGACTACGCGGCGGCGCTGGTTGAGCGGTTCGAGATCGACGTGGACCGTCCGGTGGAGAAGCTGTCGAAGGGCCAGGCGCGCCGGGTGCAGCTGGTCCTGGCCCTGGCCCACCGCCCACCGCTGCTCCTCCTGGACGAGCCGACGGAGGGGCTGGACCCGCTTGTCCGGGACCGGGTGCACCGCGCCCTGGCGGATCACCTGGCCACGACGGATACGACGGTCCTTCTGGCCACGCACCATGTCCACGAGGTGGCGACGCTGGTGGACCATATTGGCGTCCTGAGCCGAGGGATCCTGCGGGCACAGCTCTCCACCGACATGCTGAGTCATCGCCTGAGACGCTACCGACTGGAGGCACCGTCGGACTGGGCGGGGCCCGCGTCGCTGAACGGGCTGGTGGTCCAGCGCCGCACGGAGGGCGGGGTGGGCGTATGGACGGTGTGGGGCGAAGAACATGAGGTCCGCCAGGCGCTGGAATCCAGTGGCGCCCGCGTACGCGACACCGCGGCGCTGCCGCTGGAGCAGGCGGTCCTGGCGCTGCTGGCCCGGGAGGATCGATGAGGGCCCCGGACCGCCGGCCCCGCTTTGGGGAGGTGGCCATGGAACAGTTCGAGGTAACGGCAATCGTTCAACGCCCCCTGGTCCTTACCTGGGCCCTGGTGGCCGCGGCGGTGGTGATCTTCATGGTCGTAGTGTCGGCGCCGGAGTTCGGCGCCCACGGCGCCGCGTCCGCTCTGCTCCTGCTGGCGCTGGTCTGGCCGCTGGTCCTCTGGCGCCACGAGCCACCGGCGCGCCGGGGCGGACTCTGGGCAGCGCCCCTACCTCGTGCTGGCCACACGCTGCTGCGGGTAGGAATCGGCTGGGCATGTCTGGTCGTAGTCGCCCTGGTCTACCTGCCTCTGGCCGGCGTGGCCGCCTTGGCGGCAGGCTGGCTGGGAAGGCCGGCCGGCCAACTGCTGGCCTACACCGCCCACCTTCTCCTGGCCCTCACAGCGCTGTATCTGCTGGTGACGGCCGTGGCCATCCGCTTCGGGAACTCCCGCTGGGTGATCCTGGCCGCGGCGGTCTGGTCGATCATGGCAGTGGGAATCCTGGCCACGGAAGGGGCAGGTTGGCCCGGCGACGTGGCTCGGAGCTTCTTGCGGCACCTTTCCGTGGCCATGGTCCCCGGCTCCCTGCATCCCCCCTCCGTATGGCTGGGCGCCCTGGCGCCATGGCTCCTGGCCGGGCTCACGCTCAACGCCGTCGCCGCACTCCTCTTCCACGAGCCGGATCCGTCGCCATGATCCGATCCACTGATCGTACGAGCGGCCCCATCGCCGCCCAAGCCCCGGCCCGGGAGCGCCAACCCCGACAGGCCGCCGTCTTGACGGAGCTCTTCGTGGCCGGCGGGATCCAGGGCCGGAGCAGTTTCGGGTCCGGGAAGGTGTTGGGTCCCGGCGGCTGGGCCATCTTCCTGGTCATCGTGTGCGCAGCCGCCGTAGCGCTGGGGTTCTGGGATCTACACCGGGGTCGTGCGCCGGCACCCGAGCCGGGCCCGTTCCTGGCGAGCCTGACCTTCTTTCCCGGAGTCGCCAGGCTGATCCTGTTGATCGGCCTGATAGGTGGCCTCTGGGTGTGGCACCCCAGTCCCCGCCACCATCTCCACAGCATGCCCCTACCACGCCGAACCCACGAGCTGCTGCTGGTGGCCGCTATGGGGATGCGGTCTCTCCTCATGGCCGCTGTGGTGCTCCTGGCCGGCGGGGTGTACGCGGTGGTGATCGGCCAACCGGGTCGGTATGTGGCCGAGGCCGTGGCCCTGGCTCCCATGGCGCTGACGGGAGCGGTCATCCTGTACCTGCTCATGGCCGCCCTCGCTCTTCGGACGCGGTACGCGGAGTGGAAGCTCTTTGCCGTCCTGCTGCTGGCGGGCGTGACGTCGGCGCTGCTGGAGCCAATCGCTTCCAGTCCGACCATAGTCGGCCGGGTTGCGGGCCACCTGCTGTTCGTCTTCGGTCTGCTCCCACCGGAGCGGCTGGTGGAGCTGGCGCCCGACGCCGCCTCCTTCCCGTATGGGCTGTGGCTGCCGGCGGCCATGGCCTGGTTGGCCGTCTCTCTGGTCGTTCTCTATCGTGCCGCGGGCCATTACCGGGAGGACGCGTGACGGGGTTCTTGAAGTACCACGGCACCGCCAGCGTATATTGAAGAAGCCTTCCTGTATCCCAGCGTGGAGAAATGGCAATGAAGCGGTTCCCGGTAGTGACTACGGCCTGTGTATCACTCCTCGCGCTGGCGGTTGGCGCCTGCGGCGGCGGGGAGGCGGAGTGGCGCGGCACCGTGCGGGACAGCGCGGGCATCACCATCGTCTCCAACGCGGGCGGCGGACTCTGGGGCGCCGGTGAAGCGTGGACCGTGGAGCCGGACCTCCTCATCGGGACGGCGGAAGGCGATCCGGACTACCAGTTCGGCCAGATCGCGGGGCTGGACGTGGATGACGAAGGCCGGATCTATGTGCTGGACCAGCAGGCGCGTCAGGTCCGGGTGTTCGACGCCGGTGGACGGTTCGTACGGTCCGTGGGTCGGGCCGGCTCCGGGCCCGGTGAGCTGAGCCAGACGGCGGGGCCCCTCTTTGCCGGGCCAGACGGAACGATCCTGGTCCCCGATATAATGAACCAGCGGATCAACCTGTACTCGGTCGACGGCGAGCCCGCCGGGAGCGTGCCTCTGGCCATGACCGATGGCGTCCCGGTCCGATGGCTCAAGACCGCGAGTCACGAGCTGGTACAGCAGTCCATGCTCATGGCCGTGCCGGGGATGACCGTGGAGCCGAAGAACCTGCTCCTGAGGCGTGACCTCCGGGGCGCGGTGCTGGACACGCTCCTGATCATGGAGCCGGGCGAGTCGCTGGACTTCGCCAGCGCACAGCCGCGCATCCGGATCTTCTCCCGGGAGCCCGCCTGGGGCCTGACCCGTGATGATCGCCTGATCCACGGCTTCAGCGACCGGTACCGCTTGCACATCCTGGCGCCGGACGGCAGCCTCGCGCGGATCGTGGAGATGGAGGGCGCCCTCCGGCCCGTCACCGCACGGGACGAGGCGGCCTTCCGGCGCGTCTTCCGGCGGATGTGGCAGGAGGCGGGCATCCCTGCAGAGGTCATCGACATGCAGATGTAGGTTCTGAGCTTTGCAGAGACCTATCCCGCCTTCATCAACGTGCTGGGCGGGCCGGAGGGCACCATATGGGTCCAGGGCGTGCAGACGCCCGAGACCGTGGAAGACCAGGGCGGCACCTTCGACTTCCAGGACATGGGCGGACCCACATGGGACGTGTTTGACGCCGATGGCCGGTTCCTGGGCACCGTTGGCATGCCCGACCGATTCACGCCCTTCTTCTTCGCCCGGGAGCCGGCCAACGTGCTCTACGGCATCCAGCGCGACGAGCTGGACGTGCAGTACGTGGCCCGCCTGGTGGTCGGAGCAGGGGCACAGAGGTAAGCCCAGTACGCGGTGAGCAGGGCTACTCTTCGTCCCCCTGGCCCTCCTCCGCCGCTGGCTGGCCGCGACCGATGCCCAACTCGGCCATGATCCTGGTCTCGATCTCCTTGGCCAGCTCCGGGCTCTCCTTGAGGAACGCCTTGGCGTTCTCCTTGCCCTGACCCAGACGCGTCTCACCGTAGGAGTACCAGGCGCCGGACTTGTCCACGATGTCCAGCTCCGAGCCCAGGTCGATGAGCAGACCGGTGTGGCTGATCCCCTCGTTGTACATGATGTCGAACTCGGCCTGCCGGAACGGCGGAGCCAGCTTGTTCTTCACCACCTTGACCCGCGTCCGGTTGCCCACCAGCTCCTGGCCGTCCTTGATGGCGCCGATCCGGCGGATGTCCATGCGCACGCTACTGTAGAACTTGAGGGCACGGCCGCCCGTGGTGGTCTCCGGGTTGCCGAACATGACGCCGATCTTCTCACGGATCTGGTTCGTGAAGACCACGCTGGTCCGCGACCGGTTCACCGCGCCCGTCAGCTTCCTCAGCGCCTGGCTCATGAGCCGGGCCTGGAGACCCACATGGGAGTCTCCCATCTCACCTTCGATCTCCGCACGGGGGACCAGCGCCGCCACCGAGTCCACCACCACCACATCGATGGCGCCCGACCGGATCAGGACCTCGGCGATCTCGAGCGCCTGCTCCCCCGTGTCCGGCTGGCTCACCAGCAGGTTGTCCACGTCCACGCCCAGCTTCCGGGCGTACTCGATGTCCAACGCGTGCTCCGCGTCCACGAACGCCGCCACCCCGCCCGCCTTCTGGGCGTTGGCGATCACGTGCAGACACAGCGTGGTCTTACCACTGGACTCCGGGCCGTAGACCTCCGTGATCCGGCCGCGCGGGATCCCGCCGATCCCGATGGCAGCGTCCAGATTGATGGCGCCCGTGGAGATGGCCGCCACCTCGATCTTCGCGCCGTCGGTGCCCCACCGCATGATCGAGCCCTTGCCGTACGCTCGCTCGATCTGCTGGATCGCTACGCCCAGCGCCTTCTCCTTTTCCTTCGTCAACTCGGCCACTGCCACTCCGCCTGGTACAGGGGATAATTCCATGGGATCACCTCTGGAAAGGCCCCGCCGGGGCCGTCGTCAACTTAGACCCTTCGCCGCCCAACGAAAAGGTGCCCACGCACCGGCTCGCATGGAAGTGCGGGATGGGACGACCGCATGGCTGGACCGGCCGACTCTCCCGAAACAATACCGAAGATACCCCTGAAGGTGGCGTGGCGCAAGGCAGTCAACTCTGCTCCGCGTCGCAGAGGCCCGCTTTCCGGCCTCCCCGCTTTCCGGCCT
>SLCC01000146.1 GCA_007126035.1 Gemmatimonadota bacterium | reverse complement strand
TCCGCCGTGGGGTCCGCCGTGGGGTCCGCCGTGGGGTCCGCCGTGGGGTCCGCCGTGGGGTCCGCCATGGGGTCCGCCGTGGGGTCCGCCGTGGGGTCCGCCGTGGGGTCCGCCGCCGGCTCCGCTGTGCCGTGGGCCTCGGTGTCGGGCTCGAAAGTCAGTGGCAACATGATCCAGACCGGGACCCGCTGGTCCCGGTTGTAGGCGGGGCTGAACGCCATGCTCTCGGCCACGGCCAGAGCCGCCTGGTCCAGTGCATCATGGCCGGAGGACTGCGCGACACCTGCGTTCCGGACGCGGCCCGAATCGTCGATATAGACCCAGATGCTCACCGTACCGCCGATGCCCGCGTCGCGGAGCAGCGGTGGGTAGTGTCGGCTCACCAGTCCCGCCACCTCGCCGGCGTTTATCAACCGTGGCTCGACGCTCACTGGTGTGAACACCGGCGCAGCCTCCACCGGCGTCTCGTCGCCCTGTGGTGGGCTCGACGCGTCTCCGGAGCCGGTGGGCGGCGGCGTTTCGCATGCCACGGCCAGGACCAGCACCGCAACGCTGCCCAGCCCCAACGCCCGCAGTGTCCTCCGGCCCTTCTCGCTTCTGGTCATCATGCGAATCCTCCTCTCGAGCATGGAACGGGATTCGACCAGGCCCAGCACCAGCCGGGACCGCCGCTGCCCCACCTCCAGGAGCAGTGAGCCGTACGCCTCCACGTCGCCGGACCGGCGGAGCACCCGCTCGTCGCAGTCCACCTCGATGGCCAGGCGCAGCCGGGCCAGCTGCCACCAGAGCACCGGGTTCCAGGGCATCAGCGCGCACATTACCAGTCCGGCCACCGCCAGCTGCGGGTCACCCGCCCGCACGTGCTCCGTCTCATGGAGGACCAGCAGATGGCGCAGTCGGTGGTCCAGTCGCAGCGCCCACTCCGGCAACACCACCCGGGCCCGGAACAGGCCCAGAGCCGCCGGACCCGTGGTATCCGAGACGAGGACCGGCACTCCATCCACGTCGCCACTGCGCCATGCCCGGACCCGGAGTCGGAGCCGCAACGAGGCGGCGAGCAGGTAGACGAGCAACAATGACGACGTCGCCAGCCACAGGCCCAGCAACACCACCTCGAGGGATGGCCCGGTCGAGCCAGCAGGCTGGAGCACCAGCGGAGGCAAGGACTCCATCACGAACGCGCCCGGTAGGGGCATGACCGTGGGCGCCGGCGATGAGCCTCCGTCCCGGAGCACGCCCGACCACGCCAGCAGTGGCAGCGCCACCGAGCCCGCCAGCGAACCCGCCCACGCCCAGCGACCGGGCCAACCATGCCAGCGACATGCTCGCTCCAGAGACCATGCCGCCAAGGCCAGGAGGGCGGACACCAGCACCAGGTACGTCAGCCAGGACAGGATCATGACCCGCGCTCCTTCAAGCGCTGGTCCAGCACCCGCCGCATACGCTCCAGCTCCTCGTCGCTCAGGTCACCCTCCGAGACGAGCTGTGTCAGAAGCAGCTCCGGAGAGCCCTTGAAGACCCGGTCCATCAACCGGCCCAGGGCGGAGGAACCGGCCTCCTCTCGCTCCACCAGGGGGTGGTACAGGTAGGCCCGGCCGGGGCCCTCGCCGTGACCCACGTGACCCTTCTCCTCCAGCACGCGCAAAACCGTGAGAACCGTGGTGTAGGCCAACCGGTCCGGCAGCCGCGCCTGCACGTCCGCCACCGTGGCCTCCCCCAGGTCCCACAGCACCGACATGACGTCCAACTCGCGATCGGTGAATCTTGGCATGTCTACCTCGGTCCTGGCGTTCGTCGTTGGTCCCTTCCCTCACTCCGCGGACGGCTCTCCTCTCCGCTTGATACTAAGGGTACAGTAGTCTGCCGCCGCTGTCAACTATCTTGCTAGTAGAGCAGCGGCGGGCGCCGGAGACCGGCGATAGCGTACGGTCTGGTCTCGGCAGCAGCGCACGTTCAGCGGCACCAGGCGGAACGCCTGGCGGCGGCAGCGCCTGGTCAGCCGCGGAGACCGGCCCAGGCCAGGAGTGCCCAGCCCACGATGAAGGCGGTGCCGCCGACGGGGGTGATGGCCCCGAGCCAGCGTGGCCCGCCCAGGCCTATGGTGTAGAGGCTGCCGGAGAAGATCAGGATCCCTGCCACGAAGAGCCAGCCGGCGGCGTTGGTGGCGGCCCCGGGCCAGCGGGTGGTTGCCCAGGCCACTGCCAGGAGCCCCAGTGCGTGGTACATGTGGTAGCGGGCGCCCACCTCGAAGATCTCCAGTCGATCCGCGCCGACGCGTGCCTCGAGGGCGTGGGCCCCGAAGGCCCCTGCCGCCACGGCCAGGAGTGCGGCGATGGCCCCGATAGCGAAGAAGACCGCCGTCATGAGTCCGTTCGTCAAGGATGAAGGCGTGCGCGGGCAGCCGCGCTCCACGCACCAGCCGTCCGCTCCAGCAAACCTCGCACCGCCAGAGGCGCAGCCAGGCCTTCCCGTGCGCCGACGCCGGGAACCAGCGAGGTCTCCGGGTGTCTCAACCGTCACTATGCGCGTGCGATTTACCGGTCGTCGGATACTGCTCCTGTTGGGGCTGGCCGCGGTGGCCGGCACGGCTACGTTCTGCTCGCCCGTCTTCGTGGTCCGTGCGGGTGTGGAGCAGGCCAGGCTCCTGAAGGCGCGCCAGCCAATCGATGAAGTGCTGGCCGACCCGACCACGTCCCCCGAGACGCGGTCGAAGCTGGAGCTGGTGCGCATGGCCGCCACGTACGCGGACCGGGAGCTGGGGCTCAATGTGGCCGACAGCTACACCATGTTCACCGAGCTCGGGCGTGACACGTTGCTATTGGTGGTCACGGCGGCCCGGCAGGACGCGTTCGAGGCCCATACCTGGTGGTTCCCGATCGTGGGGCGGGTGCCCTACAAGGGCTTCTTCAACCCCGACCATGCCCGTGCCGAGGCGGCCCGGCTCGAGGCCAGGGGCCTGGATACCCACCTCCGTCCCGCGGGCGCGTTCAGCACGCTGGGCTGGTTCAACGACCCGCTCCTGAGCACGCTCCTGAGCCGGGACGACATCTCCCTGGCCTCGACGGTGATCCACGAGCTGACCCACAACACCATCTTCATCCCGGGCCAGGTGGCTTTCAACGAGAGCTTCGCCAACTTCGTGGGCGACGTGGGCGCGGCGGAGATGTTCTGCGCCGTGGAAGGCGAGGACGGTCCTCGCTGCCAGGCCGCCCGGTCCGCCTGGGACGACGCAATGCTCTTCGGCACGACGCTCCAGCAGCTGGTCGGCCGACTCGAGACCCTCTACGACAGGGACGACCTGACATCCGAGGAGAAGATCGCCGCCAGGGAGCTGGTCATCGACCGGTGGCGTGAGGACTACGCCCGGGACGTGGCGCCCCGGCTGCAACGGGTCTTCCGGAACTACCACGAGCGGCCCATCAACAACGCCACGCTCATCGGCTCACGGCTCTATTACGACCGGCTCGACATGTTCGACCGCGTCTACCGGGCCATGGGGCTGCCCCTGAGGGACGCCGTCCATGCCATGATCGAGGCGGCAGAAGCTTCGTCGGACGACCCCTTCGGCGCGGTCGAGCAGTTGGCTCCCGACGCCGCCGCGCCTATAATACGCGCCCCCGTCAGCGACACCGCGGAGCGCTGAGGCTCCAGCAGCCGGGCACGGGCACGAGCCGGAGGCAGGATCGGCGCGGAGCAGGATCGGCGCGGAGCAGGATCGGCGCGGAGCAGGATCGGCGCGGAGCAGGATCGGCGCGGAGCAGGATCGTCGAGGAGTCGCATCAGCCGGGAGCAGGAATCGCCGGGCCCAGGACGAGCCGGGCCCGGGACACCAGCCGGGAAACGGGACACGCCGGAAAGATGTCAGAAGACAGGACGTACAGGGCCTCCGAGCTCGAGAAGAAATGGCAGGCCCGCTGGGCCGAGGAGCGGACCAACTCCCTGGACGAGGAAACCCTCCTCGAGGCAGATAAGCCGTTCCACAACCTCATGATGTTCCCCTACCCCTCCGCCGAGGGGCTCCACGTGGGCAACATCTACGCCTTCACCGGTGCCGACGTCTACGGCCGCTACATGCGCCTGCGCGGCCACACCGTCTTCGAGCCAATCGGCTTCGACGCCTTCGGGATCCACAGCGAGAACTTCGCGCTCAAGATCGGCACCCACCCCATGGAGCTGATCCCCCGCAACATCGAGAACTTCACCCGGCAGCTGAAGCGCACCGGCGCCATGTACGACTGGGACCACACGGTGGACACCACCCACCCGTCGTACTACAAGTGGACCCAGTGGCTCTTCCTCCAGCTCTACAAGGCGGGGCTGGCGGAGAAAAAGGAAGCACCGGTCAACTGGTGCCCCGGCTGCCAGACGGTGCTGGCCAACGAGCAGGTGGTGGCCGGCGAATGCGAACGCTGCGGCACCCCCGTGGAGCAGCGGTTCCTGTCACAGTGGTTCTTCCGCATCACCGACTACGCCCGCCGCCTGCTCGAGAACCTCTCGTGGATCGACTGGTCCGACACCACCAGGAAGGCGCAGGAGAACTGGATAGGCCGGTCCGAGGGCGCCCTGATCCGCTTCCCGCTCCGGGAGCCGGAGGCCGCCAGCTATGCCGAGGGCGCTGGTCCTGCCCAGGACGTCGGTACACAGCAATCGGACGTCGCTGGTGACCAGCCGACTTCTGCTCGAGCCACCCGGAACGGGGACGCCAACCACATCGAGGTCTTCACCACCCGGCCCGACACGCTGTTCGGCGCCACGTTCATGGTCCTGGCGCCGGAGCACCCGCTGGTCGGCCGCCTCACCAGCGACGAGCAACGGCAGGCCGTGGAAGTCTACCGCCGCCGGGCCGCCGCCATGGACCTGGTCGCCCGGAAGAAGACCGACAAGGAGAAGACGGGCGTCTTCACCGGCGGGCACTGCATCAACCCGGGCACCGGCAAGGAGATCCCCGTCTGGATCGCCGACTACGTGCTCATGGAGTACGGCACCGGCGCCATCATGGCCGTCCCGGGCCACGACGACCGGGACTTCGAGTTCGCCACCAAGTTCGCCCTGCCTATAGTGCGCGTCGTCGCAGGCGTGGACGAGGACGGCCTCACACCCCTGGAACAGGCCTACCTGGGCGACGGCGAGCTGCTCAACTCGGACCAGTTCAACGGGATGCACTGGCAGGAGGCGAAGAAGGCCATAACCCGCTGGCTGACAGATCGGAACCTGGGCGAGGAGCAGGTGAACTACCGGCTCCACGACTGGTGCATCTCGCGCCAGCGCTACTGGGGGCCGCCCATTCCCATCATCTACTGCGCCGGCTGCGGCGCCGTGCCCGTCCCCGAGGACGACCTGCCCGTGGTGCTGCCACACGTGGACGACTATCGCCCCGACGCCAGCGGCGTGAGCCCACTGGCCCGGGTCGAGGAGTGGTACCGGGTCGACTGCCCCGCATGCAGCGGCCCGGCACGGCGGGAGACCGACGTGAGCGACACGTTCCTCGACAGCTCCTGGTACTTCCTCCGCTACCCGTCCGCCAGCCTCGACGACCAGGCGTTCGAGGAGCAGCGGACGCAACGATGGCTCCCCGTCCACATGTACATCGGGGGCGAAGAGCACAGTGTATTGCACCTGCTGTACGCCCGCTTCATCACCATGGCGCTGCGCGACCTGGGCCTAATCTCCTTCGAGGAGCCCTTCCAGCGATTCCGCAAGCACGGGCTCATCATCAAGGAGGGTGCCAAGATGTCCAAGTCCCGGGGGAACGTGGTGGTGCCCGACGACTACATCGAGGACTGGGGCGCGGACACCTTCCGCACCTACCTCATGTTCCTGGGACCATACCAGGAAGGTGGCGACTTCCGGGACCAGGGCCTCACCGGCCCCCACGGGTTCCTCAGCCGTCTCTGGGACACAGTAGTGCGGAGCCCCATGGGCGACGAGCCGGTGTCCGGAACCCTGGAGCAGAAGCTCCACGCCACCATCAAGAAGGTCACGGAGGACATCGACGGACTCAGCTACAACACCGCCATCGCCGCCATGATGGAGTACCTGAACGCCGTGCGGGAGGGCGGGCGGCAGACCAACCGCAGCGAGGTGGAGACGCTGATCATCCTGGTCTCACCCTTCGCACCCCACCTGGCAGAGGAGCTCTGGCAGCGGCTGGGCCACGAGCAACCCCTCTTCACCAGGCAGACCGCCGCGGGGAACCCGGTACACTGGCCGGAGTACGATCCCGACCGGGCCACCGCCGACACGGTGGAGTTCGTGGTCCAAGTGAATGGTAAACTCCGTGCCCGTATGGCCATGCCCAGGGGCACCAGCGAGGACCAGGCCCGGGAGGCGGCCCTGGCGGACGAGAACGTGCGCCGCCAGCTCGACGGGAAGCAGATCCAGAAGGTCATATTCGTGCCCGACCGGCTGTTGAACCTAGTCGTGGCTTAGGGGTTTCAGAACAGGGAAACGGGGCGACAACGACGACGGCTCGCGAGGCGTCCAGAGTGGTGGTCCAGAGGGTGCTCGGAGGGGTGCTCGGAGGGGTGCTC
>SLCC01000029.1 GCA_007126035.1 Gemmatimonadota bacterium | reverse complement strand
GCGCCGCTTCCAGTCCTCGGCTCCGTAGCCTTCGAACTCCGGCGCCGGGTCGAACACCGCTTCCCAGTACGTCCGGTAGCCGCGACTCCCGTCCCGCTCCACCGTCATGATCGTGGCGGGCGGCAGCTTGCGGACGCCCTTGAGAATGGTCCGGGGCGGCGGCACCACGGCGTGGAGCGTCATGTAGTGGTGGAGCGCGACCGGGTCGATCTCGGTGTCCACGTCGCCAGCCCGGAGCAGCGCCGGCAGCGATGACGCGAACCGCAACGCCCCGCCATCAGCGGCGTAGTAGAGCGGCTTGATCCCCATCCGGTCCCGGGCCAGCACCAGACGCCCACTGTCCCGTTCCAGCACCGCGAAGGCGAACATGCCGTTGAACCGCTCCACGCAGTCGGAGCCCCAGGCGTGGTAAGCCTTGATCACCACTTCGGCGTCGCCGCTGGAGAAGAACCTGTAACCCTTGTCCTCCAACTGCTTCCGCAGCTCGCGGTAGTTGTAGACCGAGCCGGTGTAGACCAGCGACAGGCCCAGCTCGCTGTCCACCATGGGCTGGTTCGACGCCGCGCCCGGATCGATTACGCTCAGCCGCCGGTGGCCCAGCCCGGCCAGGTCCTGAACGACTATCCCAGCGGAGTCCGGCCCCCTGCCCCGCATGCTGTCGGTCATCTCCTGGAGCGTAACGGCGGATGCCGCCGCGCCCCGCGCCCTCACCTCACCACAGATACCACCCACGCTGGCCAACCCCTGTGCCTGGTGTTCGGATGACTACCAGCCTTGTAGCTTAAGGCATCAGGGGCCGGAGGTCCAATCCCGCTCCACCTCCAGATGGCTGGCGCCGGCCTCGAGGGCGGCACCGCCGGTGCCATTCTGGGAACGCGTGCCGAGGCGCGGCGCCTGAGCCGATGTGCCCGCTCCGTCCCTGACCCCGGTCCCGGCTCCGCCCTCCTTCGCAAAGGCACGACCGCCGGCCAGGGCCCGCAGCAGCGATCGTGTGCTCACTCCCGGATCTATCATGCTGGACCTCCTCGTTTCCGTCACTCGGTGATTCCAAGCCGGAAACGGTCCAGCAGTCTGGTTTGTGACAAAGGCCAGGCCATCGTCGGGCCGCCGCGGGCGTCAGTGGCCGACGAACACGTAGCTCCCGCCCTTGTGCTCGACCACGGGCAACACTCCCGTCTCTTCGAACAGCAGGTGACCCCGCCGCAACGTCTCCCAGAAGGGCATGTCCGGATGTCCCGGACCGTAGGTCCTGCGGAGCCACGCCATGCCATCCTCGTCCAGCCGGGTGGGGAACATGTGGACAGGGATGCGATCCTGACCCGCTTCCCGCGCGGTGATCGCCATCAGGTAGATCTCCTCCATCCAACGGTCCGACACCGCCACGCAACCCACCGTCACACAATCGCCATGGATGAAGATGTCACCGCCCGGACTGGCGGCGCCGCTGCGAGCGCGGTCCACCGCGTTGGGATAGTCAACCCGCAACGAGAGGTGGTAGTTGCTGGCCGGGTTGAACAGATCCACCACATAGAACCCCTCCGGGATCTGGAGGTCCCCTTCCCGTCGCTTCGGGCCCAGGGTCCCGGAGATGCCGCACATAGGATAGGACGTTATCAGCACATGGGCCGCGGCACCCGCGTCCCGCGCCCATACCTCCAACAGCCGCTCTCGCTTGAATACCCGGAAGAAGAACTCCACCGGCAACTTCACCCCTCGCGCGGTGAACAGCTCCTCGACCTTTAGCCCGCGCGACATGTAGGCCCCTCGCACTCGCGGAAAGACCAGCTGCGCCTCCCGGAAGCTGGCGCCAAGGGCCGCACCGGCAGTGGCACCAGCAGTGGCACCAGCAGTGGCACCGGCAGTGGCGCCGGCAGTCGCACCGGCAGTCGCGCCGGCAGTCGCACCGGCAGTGGCGCCGGCAGTGGCCGGCAGGTCGGCCCTGCCTGCCAGGGGCACGCCCAACGGCGTGGGGCCTGTCGCCGACGCTGCCAACGGGGCCGGCTCAGGAACGCGGGAGTCGGGCTCCTCGACCGGCTCCGGCTCTGGCGTCTCGCCGGCCTTCGAAACCTCGGCGCCCGGGTCCGGGACGAAAAGCGGGGCCGGCCCGACGCGATCCCATACACCGGCCAGCAAGCTCACTGTGAGGGGTGTCCGCACCTCGATCGCACCGCTCCCGGACAGCTCCCGGAGCACGGGTGCGGACCTCTGCTCGAGCAACGCGGCTCCCGACGCTGCCTGAGCGGCGGCGGCACCAGCACCTCCCAGGACCAGTAGGAAACACACCACGAACGCACCCCGGCATCGCTTCATGTTGGCACTCATCACCATACCGTGAAGTTGGATGCGGGGGAGAGCGACAAGGCGGGGGGAGACTACATCGGCACGGTACCACCAACGCTACCGGTGTGTCAATGGCTTGTGTTCCAGCCGCACTCGTGCGTGTGATCGCGCTCGAGGCGTGCGGCTAGTGCTCGGCGCGCCGCCAGAGGTCCCGGAACCGGGTGAGATGAGCTGAGGCCAGTGCGGTCTCGCCACGACGGCGGTGGATCTCAGCGCGGCGGAGGTGGGATGGTGCCAGGTACGCCAGATCATATCCCTGGGGGTCCGGGAAGGTGGCGTACCAGCGCAGCGCCTCGTCATGCTCGCCCAGCGCGTGGAGCAGCTCCGCCCGGAGCCAGCGTTCGTGAGCCCTTTCGGCGCTGTTCAACTCGGGCAACATGATACGGTCGAGCCGTGGGGTACCCAGGATGCCCAGAGCGGCCCGCGGTCGGTCCCGGCGCCACTCCATCTCGGCCCGGAGGAGACGGGCCATATCCCGGGCCTGAGCGCGAACCTGCGATGGGCCGTTGAAGTTCTCGAGCGCCACTATCTGGGTTTCCACGCCCTCGTCGCCGGCCAGCAGAGCAAGACGAGCGAGGAGGTATCTCCGCCGCGGCTCCTGCACGGGTCTCACCTGTGTGGGGTGGGTGAACCGCGGCCGCTCCACGTATGTGGGAGCCTCACTCAGCGCCCGCCGCGCCGCTCGTAGTGTAGTGTCGGGGAAGGATACCAACGGCTGGCAAAGGAGGATGGCCCGGTGTTCCGCCGCCCAGCCTGGCTGTAACCCGTCCAGCGCCATGAGCTCCCGTTCCGCCGCGTCCGGCCGCGCCATTGCCATTGCCAGATGCGCTCGAAGGACGTGCCCGGTGGCGCGCTGGAGCGCTGCATTGCGTGGCGATACCAGGTGCCGGCTCAGCCGCTCGGCCCCGACCAGGCTGCCGGCGTGTACGGCCGCAGTTCGTGCAGCCGCGTGAATGGCTGCCGCGCCGGCGTCCGCCGCCTCATCGTCGAGCTGCGAAAGAGCGGCCTGGTCGCCGAGGGCGAACGCCCGCAGCGCTAGCGTTTCCAGGCGCTGGCTTCCCGAAGTGCCGTCCAGGCGGGACAGGAGCGAGTCCAGGGTCTCCCCACGCCCATCGCTCGCGGCCATCCGGGCCAGGTGGAGCATAGCGCCGGCGTGTTCCGGGGCCAGGGCCAGGACTCGCTCAAAGGCCGACCTCGCCTGCGCTGCCGGCACGCCTACCGAGGGCTTCCAATGGAACCTCAACTCGCCCAAATTGTGCCAGGCCTCCAGGTCGCTGGGATAGCTGGCCAGGATGTTCAGGTAATACGACTCGGCCTGTTCTGCGGCACCGAACAGGTACTCGTGCCACGCCTCGACCAGCAACCGGTCCCGGTACGTGAGTCGATCGCTGAGACGCACTGCCGCCATGCTGCTGGCCCGGGCCAGAGAGTCCCGGCCCGACCAGGTGGCGGCGGTGCTCAACCGATAGTAGGCCAGCGCAAAGGTGGAATCTGCGTCCACCGCCCTCTGGAGAGGGTCGACGCCCTCGGCGAAGCGTCCCGCCAGCAGGTGGCCCTCACCTTCCAGATAGGCCTTCAGTGCCGGCACGGATCGGGTGGTCAGCGCGGCGACCCGGGCCAGCCGCTCGTGCGGCTCGCGGCTGCGGCCGCCCAGCAGAGCAACCGTCAGCGCGTCCGCGAGACCGAACACGTCCCGATCGACTCCTTCCACCGTGATCTCCTGGGCCACCAGCGCGGAGTCAGCATGGATCTCGTAGACCCGGGCCACTACTCGCAGGTGGCCATCGACCTCGGTGATGTCGCCCCGCACGAAGCTGGCCGCGCCAGTCTTCACCGCCAGGGCCCGCGCCGCTGCGAGGTCACCGTCCCAACGGCCGCTCCTGGTGGCGCTGAGGACGGCCCGGGGGTCGATGCTCCGCAGCGCCCCCGCCCCATCCAAGCCGGCGCTGAGCAGGGTCACCATGGCCTCGCCGAGGAAGTGGGTGTCATCCCTCCCCTGGACCGAGAATGGCAACACCAGGATCCGTTCAGGAGAGCTGTCCGGCGCTGATCCGGTGCCGGGCCAGAGACCTATCACTGCACCTACCCCCGCCGCCAGGACAACGGACAGCGCCAGAGCCAGTGCCATGCGCTGCCTGGTGCCGCCGGCGTGGTGCCCATCCTGCCCGAGCACCGGCGGCTCGTCATCCCCAACATCGTCAGGAGGGAGAGACGGACGCGCCACCGCCGTCGGAGGACCCTCGGCCCCGCCGGCCGGCACGCCCGGCAGAGGCGGTGGGGCAACCGGCGACGTGGTGAGCTGGGTTCCGGTCAGCTGGTCAGCCCGCAGCGCGTTTATGAAAGCTCGTGTCTCCGCTGCCGGTTCCACATCGTACTCGTCACGTAGCCTCTGCTGGAACTGGTCGTAAGCGTGGACCGCAGCGGACCGATCACCGGCACTCTCCAGGGCCACCAGCAAGCGGCGGAGGCCCTGCTCGTCCGTGGGGTCCAGATCGACGACCCTGCGTGCCCAGTGCACGGCCTGGATCCGGTCGTCCCTGGCCTCGGCTCGCTCGGACAGGGTCAACGCGGCCTGGGCCGCGAGACGGACCAGTCGCGCCCGCTCCTGGTCGAGCCAGTGCTCGAACCCCTCCGCATCGGACAGATAGACACCGTCGAGCAGGGGTCCGCGGTAGAGTTCCAGGGCCTCCTCCAGGCGGTCCTGCTGGACGAGCTGGGTGAAGGCGAAGGCGTCACACCACAGGAGTGTCCTGTCGGTCCCCACTTCCTCTATGCCCCGATTGAGCAGTACCTGGCGCCCCAGGGCCCGCCGTAACACGTAGAGCGCCTGGCTTAGGGCGCCCCGGGCGTGGTCCTGGTCCAGCTCCGGCCAGAACAGTCCCAGGAGGGTGTCCCTGCGGTAAAAGGCAGCCGGAGCGACGGCCATGTAGGCGAGCAATGCCAGCCGCTTCGGTCGGTGCAGGACGTCCGACAGGGGCCGATCATCAGACCCGTGCAGCGCGATGGGACCCAGCACATGGAGCCGGATCATGCGGTACCACCCAATTCAGGGTCTCACCACCGCTAACCCGGGCAGTGAGATCTCGGTGAGTTGACGGTGAGACGTTCTTTCTAATTTACCACAACGACAGGCCTGACAGGGAGTGGTCCCTGGTCGGAGCCGGCCGCCACCTGAACCAGGAACGCAAGGGAATGAGCTCTCAACCGACCGCTACGCCCCCGGGATCCCGAGGCTACGCCAACCCGCACGTGCTGGTACCGACGGACTGGGTCCAGCGCCACCTGGGCGATCCCGCCGTGCGGGTCCTGGAATGCAGCGAAGCCCCGGGCGTGTACGACTCGGGACACGTTCCCGGTGCGCTGAGGATCGGGTGGCTGGAGGACCTCAACGACCCGGTCAACAGGGACTACCTGGACCGCGAGCGTCTCCAGCGCCTGCTCCGCGGCCTCGGGATCGGGCAGTCCACCACGGTGGTCCTCTACGGGGATATGCACAACTGGTGGGCCGTCTTCGCGTTCTGGGCACTCAGCCTGTTCGGCATCTCCCGCCTGAGGCTCACACGACTCCGGATCATGGACGGCGGCCGCCACCTCTGGCAGCAGGAGGGACGCCCAATGACCACTCTCGTGCAGGACCACCCACCTGGCGACATCGTGGTGGGGGAGCGCAACGATCGACTCTTCCGGGCGTTCCGGGACGACGTGCTCGATCACATACATCGGGCGGGCAAGCTGGTGGACACTCGCTCGCCGGCCGAGTTCCAGGGGCGGAAGCTCCACATGTCCGCCTACCCGAACGAGGGCGCCCTGCGCGGAGGACGTATTCCGGGGGCCGTGAACATCCCGTGGGAGCGGGCTATCGATCCACGGACCCACACCTTCAAGGCTGCGGACGAGCTCCGAGCCATCTATCAGGACGAGCACGGACTGACGCCGGACGACGACGTGATCACCTATTGCAGAATCGGTGAGCGCAGCGCCCACTCCTGGTTCGTGCTCGGGTATCTCCTGGGGTTCAGGCACGTGCGCAACTACGATGGCTCATGGACCGAGTGGGGCAACTCGGTGCGCGTGCCC
The DNA here is from genome assembly GCA_007126035.1 of Gemmatimonadota bacterium. Lineage (GTDB taxonomy): Bacteria > Gemmatimonadota > Gemmatimonadetes > Longimicrobiales > RSA9 > SLCC01. Next base: position 14,324 of record SLCC01000029.1, on the reverse strand, counting down.
ATCGAGCGAGACGATCCCGTCCTCGAGCCCACCGCGGCGTCCACGGGGCCGGGTCATGGGTAGCCGCTATCCCACGCCCGCAATGGCCCGGTCGTTCCTCGGCGAGCTGTACCGCCGCAAGGTGGTCAAGGTGGGCCTGGTATACGCCCTGGTCTCCTTCGCGGCCATGGAGGTGGCGGGCAACTTCTTCCCGGCACTCCACCTGCCCGACTGGGGGGAGACGCTGGTGGCAGCGTTGCTGATCCTGGGCTTCCCCGTGGCCCTGGCCCTGGCCTGGGCCTTCGAGGTCACCCCTACCGGGATCAGACTCGAGGTCGCCCAGCCTCGGACCGGACCGCAAGACGCCGGATCGGCTCCTCCGCCTCAAGCCCCCTCGGCAGCGGCCACCGTTCCTGCCGACGGGCCCGGGTCTGGCCGGGCCAGTGACCCAGGCCAGGTATGGTCGGTCGCCGTGCTGCCCTTCGCGGACCTGAGTCCCGGGCAGGACCAGGGATTCTTCGCGGAAGGCGTCGCCGAGGAGATCCGGCACGCCATGTCCAGGGTCTCGGGTCTGAGTGTGGTGGCCCGTTCCTCCTCCATGGCGTTTCGGGACTCGGCCCTGGACGTACGGGAGATCGGCAGGCGGTTGGGTGCCAGCTCGGTGCTCGAGGGGAGCCTGCGCAAATGGAAGGATCGGGTCGTGATCACCACCAGGCTCATCGGAGTCGCCGACGGCTTCGACATCTGGTCCGAGGTATACGACGGCACGTCCGACGATATCCTGGCGGTCCAGAGTCAGATCGCCGCTGCCATCGTCGCCACGCTGGGGCCCGGCCCGACTGCCAACGGCCCGGTGATCCGGGGCAACACTACCAGCCCGGAGGCCCATCGGGCCTTCCTCAAAGGTCGCCATCTCTGTGACAGGACTGGCCTGAAGGACCTGCAGCGGGCCACCCAGTACTTCCACACAGCAATCCAGCTGGACGGCCTGTACGCGGCGGCTCATGTCGGCATATCCGATGCCCACATCAACATGGCACGGCTCGGCCACGAGCCAGCGTTGAGGGCAATGCCCGCGGCCGAGGCTGCCGCGCTCCGAGCGCTGGCCATCGAGCCGCGTCTGGCCGCCGCCCATAAGTCGCTGGCCGTGGTGCTGCATCGATTCTACCGGGACCCGCAGGCGGCGGAGGAAGAGTTCGACAGGGCGCTCGAGCTCAACCCCGGCTATGCCAGCGCACGCAACGCGCTCGGCGAGTTCCTCACGTTGGAGGGCCGGTACGAGCAAGCCATCGAGGTGCTCGAGCTGGCGCGCGATGTGGACCCGGTATCCACGATGGGCAGCTCGAACCTCGTCCTGGCCTACCACATGGCCGGCCACCATGACCGCGCCCTGGACGTGGCCGAGGAGGCATTGACCCTCGACCCCCAGTCGCCTGCCGTCCACTGCGTCCTGGGGCTTTTACTCCTGCAACGGGATCGCCCCGACGAGGCTTCCAGGAGGCTCCAGCACGCCAGGCAGCTGGACCCCGCCGACCCGGAAACCATTACCGCCCTGGCCGGGGCATGCCGGGCCCTCCGGCGGACCCATGAGATGGATCGGCTGCGCCAGGCGATGGAGGAGCTGAGGGACCGGTCGTATTCCATGCCCTACCACCTGGCCGCCATCGCCGCCGCGATCGGCGACCACGAGGCAGCTCTGGCAGGTCTCGAGGCCTGTGCGCGGGAGCAGGCTTTCCACCTGGTCAAGGCCCGAGTCGACCCCGCCTTCCATGACCTCCGCACGAGCCCCAGGTTCCAGGAGGTGCTGCTGAGCCGCCGATCCGACACAGTGCCGGCCCCGGGAACCTTCCGGGGGCAGCGGGCTATACGCGATCAGCTACGCCACCACCCGATGGCTGGTCTGCCCGGAACGGTCGAGTAGGCGCTCGTGGAGGTCAATGGGAAATAGAGGAGCACGGGGAGCTTCGTCGGGCCAGGGAGCAGGCCGAAGCCCGCGGGGAACCGAACCATACCGTGAAGTTGGATGCGGGGGAGAGCGACTAAGGCGGGGGGAGACTTCGGCGATAGCGTACAACCGAACGCACCGACTTGTCAATGCACTTTGGGGGGTATCACGCTGTTCACGCTGTTGACGTTCTTGAGCCGCGCGGCAGGCCGTAGTATCTTCCCGCCGCGACTTCCCTGAGTTCGCAGACGTTGTGCATCACACCTGCCGCGGCCCCACCAGCGGACAAGCCCGACCTGGAATTCGGAGAGACGGACATGACTCGGCCGGATCATACCACTGCAACGGATTGGCGTGCTCTCTCGCGTGCCTCTGTGCTGATTGGCCTCTTGCTCGTGAGCATAGGCGCCCTGGGCTGTGCCTCAACGGGATCGAGCGCCTCGGAGACGGTTGCCGCCGACGATGCTGTCAGCGTCGGGTCGCTCAGCGACATGGAGCGGGCCCGGCTCCTCCTCACCACGTCTCTGCCCCTGGTTGATGGCTGCACCGTCCGGACTGACGCACCACCACCTTTCCAGACGTTGGCGGATTCGGCCGCCATCGCCCGGGCGATCGGCCAGGTCTGGGCTGCCCGATCGGCGCCATCCGGTACGGTCGTGCTGTCCGTCGGCGCCGATTCAACGGCCAGCGTGAGCTCGGTTGCCATCCTGGAAAGCGACCTGCCGGAGGAGCTGACGGAGCTGGTGTCACCGCTGCTCGAGGGGCGGCTGAAGACCGTGACCCGGGAAACAGCGTCCGGCCACAGAGCCCGGGGCTGGTCTCATCGGCTCCGTATCGAGCTGAACGCGGATCAGCCTTCGTTCCAAGTGGGTCACAGCCTCTACTGCACGCCTCTCCTGCTGAACCCAGAGGAGGTACGGCGCCACCTCCATCGGCAAACGGCGGCTCGGCAGGACATCGTGCCCTCAAGAGGTTCTCGCTACACCACCCTGGTCTGGTTTCTCGTGGACGAGGACGGGCTGCCGTCCAATATCCGGGTTCGGCGCTCCAGCGGTATTGCCGACCTTGATCGCGTCGCGACTGAGGCGGCGCGGCACGCCAGGTACCGGCCGGCATCCCGTGACGGGATCTTCGTCACCGTCGTGCTCTCACTCCCCATTGTCCATCTTGGACTCTGAGGCGCGGAAGTCTCGCTCCTGGCGATCCCGCGAGACGCTGTGGCACGGCCCCTCCGGCGCGTCCTGTTCGGGCTCGCCCTGCTACCTCTCGCCTACTACGTACTGTGCGTGGCCGGCCTGGTCTACCTGCGGTTCCTGCCGCCGCTCGCCACGGGCGTCCAGGTGCAGCGGTCCATCGAGCGGCTGGTCCAGGGCGAGCGACCGCTGCTGAATCGCAGGTGGCGTTCGATCGACGACATCTCTCCCCACCTGCCCCGGGCAGTGGTGGCCGCCGAGGACTCCCGGTTCTATCAGCACCGGGGCTTCGACTGGGAGGAGCTTCGTCGGGCCAGGGAGCAGGCCGAAGCCCGCGGGGAACCGATACGCGGCGCCTCCACCCTGACCCAGCAGCTGATCAAGAATCTGTACTTCACCACCCATCGCAACCCGGTCCGGAAGGCCTACGAATGGGCGCTCACACCACCCACGGAGCTGATCCTGGGTAAGGACCGGATCCTGGAGCTCTATGTGAACGTGGTCGAGTTCGGGCCCGGGATCTACGGCGCGGAGGCGGCCGCCCGCCACCACTACGACATCAGGGCCGCAGACCTGTCGCGCCACCAGGCGGCGAGCCTGGCCGCCATCCTGCCAGCACCACTCCATCGAACGCCACAGGCCATGGGCTGGTACACCAACATCATCCAGGAGCGGATGAGCCGGATGGGATGGTGATCCCCGGACCCCGCGGCGGACAGAGCCGTCGCCCACCGCTGGCAGTGCGGCCGGCTCCGCCCCATCCTGTCTCCTGAGGCCCGGCGGCTGGCACGTGCCTGGCAACACGGGCCACGGCAGAACCGTACATCACCGTCGAAGGGGCCGCGTGACAGGGGAGGCGGAGCAGAAAGCCGGAGCAAGGTCGGTACGGGGACGGATCGGGGCCTCGGCCTGGAACGCCACCCGCTCACTACGTGCACGTAACTTCAGGCTCTACTTCATCGGCCAGGGCGTCTCCCTCACCGGCACCTGGATGCACAAGGTGGCCATAGCGTGGCTGGTGTACCGACTCACCGGCTCCGCGTTCATGCTCGGCCTGGTGGGCTTCGCCAGCCGCATCCCCACGCTCCTGCTCTCCCCACTCGCCGGCGTGGCCGCCGACCGCTGGGACCGGCGACGTATCCTCCAGGTCACTCAGTCCCTGAGCATGGTGCAGGCGATCATCCTGGCGACGCTGGTGCTCACCGGCGTGGTCCAGGTCTGGCACGTGCTGGTCCTGGCCACCGTCGTGGGCATGCTGGACGCCATCGACATCCCGGCCCGCCAGTCACTCTACATCCGCCTCATCGACGACCCCAGGGACCTGGGCAACGCCATCGCCCTCAATTCCAGCGTCTTCAACCTGGCCCGACTCGTCGGTCCCGCGGTGGCCGGGATCCTGGTGGCGACGGTGGGCGAGGGCTGGGTCTTCGGGCTGAACGCGCTCACCTACCTGGCCATGCTCGTGGCCCTCTACCTCATGCGGCTGACGCCGGTGCCGGCAACGGAGACGGCCGTCGGGGTGCTCCGGAATCTGAGGGAAGGACTGAGCTTCGCCTGGGGCTTCCCGGCCATGCGTGCCATCCTGTTCCTCATCGCCACGTCCAGCTTCTTCGCCGTGCCCGTCATGGTCCTCATGCCGGTATTCGCCACGGAAGTCCTCGGCGGCGGGCCGGGCACGCTGGGCGTGCTCATGACGGCCCAGGGAGCCGGAGCACTGGTGGGCGCGCTGTTCCTCGCCGCCCGGGCACGGGTCGGCGGAATGGGCCAGCTCATAGCGCTGGCCGCCTCGCTGTTCGGCGGCGCCGTGCTCCTCTTCGGGATGTCACGGTCACTCTGGCTATCCCTGCCGATCCTGGCCCTGGCCGGCCTCGGGCTCATGGTCCAGTCGGCAGCGTCCAACACCTTCCTCCAGTCCATCGTAGGTGACCGGATGCGTGGCCGCATCATGAGCCTCTACACCACCGCCTTCATCGGGACGCTCCCCCTGGGCAACCTCTATTCCGGTTGGATGGCCGAGCTCATCGGCGCACCTGCAACCGTCATGATCGGCGGCGCTGTCGTCCTGATGGCCGGTATCGCCTTCGGGCGCCGGTTACCGGCCCTGCGCGAGGACGTGGAGGTGCGGCGCCGGGAGGGGACGTTGTCGACCGCGGGCTAACGGCACCAGGTCGTAGGTAAAGATCGCCCAGCCTTGGCGGAGGCGGAGGCTGTGCTCGCCGCACAGGAGCGCGCGCCGCGCGACGGCGCTACTGCTTCCCGGGCAGTGGCTAGCCGCGGATCCGGGCCAGGCGCCGGGCCAACCCCACAGCGACAGCGTCTTCCATCACGGCGAGGGCGAAGTCAGGCACTAGCCTTGCCCGCCCTAATTCCCGGCGAAGGAACCAGCCGGCGTAGGCACCGGCGGTCGCCGACGCCGCGCCCACGGCCGCGCCCAGGGCCTTGCTGCCCGGGCGAGCAGCGACCGCGCCCGCTACGGCCCCCGCCAGCACCCGGCCCACGATCCCGGGGAAGGCGACTCTGTCCGGTACCCCCGGGATCTTGTCGCCCGCCAACTCACCGGCGGCCAGGAACCCCAGCCCCCTGGCCACGATCGGGCGGGCCAGCCACTGCTCCGGGACCGGGGAATGCCCTTGATCCGGCCCAGGCAAACCTTCCCGGGCCAGCCAGGCCAATCCCTGGAAGGTGCGAAGGCCAGACACGAAACCGAGCCCTGCGGATCTAGCAAGTGATGGATTCACGATTCTCCTGAGCGTTACCGGACCAGCCCGTCGGCGATCCGGCCGAAATGCAAACGGGATACCTGGTCCCGCTGGCAACCGCCTCTCGACTACCAGCGCACCGCGGCGCTGGCCCAGGTGAAGCCGCTGCCGAACGCGGTCAGAAGCAGCAGGTCTCCCCGGTTCAGCAGCCCCTTCTCCACCGCCTCCGTCACGGCGATGGGGATGGTGGCAGCCGTTGTGTTGCCGTACCGTTGGATGTTGTTGTAGACCCGCTCCTCCGACAGCCCCAACTGCCGGCCCACCATCTCGTTGATGCGCAGGTTGGCCTGGTGCGCGATCAACAGGTCCACATCCTCCAGTGACAGCTCGTTGGCCTCGAGCGCCGTCCGGACAGACTGGGGCATCCGCACCACGGCGTGCTTGAAGACCTCTCGCCCTTCCATCAGGGCGTAGTGTCGCCCCGCGTCCAGGTCTTCGTGGGAGATGCGAGGGAACCGGGCGGACGCGTCGGACTCGCACCAGAGCTTCTCCGCGTACCGGCCGTCCGCGAAGAGGTGCGTCGACAGCACTCCCCGTCCATCATCTTCCGTAGGTCCCAGGATGGCGGCACCGGCTCCGTCACCGAACAGGACGCTGACGTCCCGGCCTTCCGGCCGGAAGTCCATGCCGGTGGAATGAACCTCGGACCCCACCAGGAGAACCCGCCGATACTGGCCCGTACGGATCCAGGCGTCGGCGATGGAGAGGCCGTAGATGAAGCCGGTGCACTGGTTCCTGATGTCCAGGGCGGGTATGCCCTTGATGCCAAGCTTGCGCTGGAGGAACACGCCGCCGCCAGGGAAGAAGTAGTCCGGGCTCAGGGTGGCGTATATGATGCAATCCAGCTCGGATGCGTCCATGTCCGCGGCGGCCAGGGCCTTCCGCGTGGCCTCCAGCGCCAGGTCCGAGCCCGCCTCCTGGCCCGGCTCCACCCAGTGCCGCTGCTCGATCCCGGTCCGCTCGCGTATCCATTCATCCGACGTCTCCCACCACTGGGTGAGATCGTCGTTGGTCATCACACGCTCCGGCACGTGGAAGCCCACGCTTATGAACTCCGTCCGCGGCATATTCGTGTCATCCGTTGGATTTGGCGACCTCGTGTCCATTCAGCTTAGGCCACTGCAAACGCCAGCGCCAGATGCGCGCTCCCCGGGTTGCAGTAACCGCCGCTATGCCACCTCGGCCTCCGTCAGCCGCTCCAGCTCGTGCCGAGCGTAGCGGCTCAGCAGCCAGACGGCGCCCAGGGTCACCAGGAACCCAGGCACCAGGACCAGCAGCGAGGGGCCGTTCCCCGTGCCGTGGCCCGCGGCGGCGGCGGCCACATCGCCCGCCAGGTTTCCCGCGTAGGCGTAGAAGAGGGCACCCGGGAGCATGCCCACCGACCCCAGGAGGTAATCGCGGACGCGGAGCCCGGTCAGCCCCAGGGCGTAGTTCAGCACGTTGTAGGGGACGAACGGGGAGAGCCGGAGCAGGAAGACCAGGGCCAGGCCACGCCGCCCCAGGGTCCGGTCGATCCTGGCCATACGGGCCACCAGGCCATAACGGGTCGCTCGCCGATCGATCCAGCGCAGCGTGCCGCCCCGACCGCTGTAGCGGGCCAGTATGAAGGCCGCGGTCGAGCCCAACAGCGCACCGGTGAAGGCGATGCCGAAGCCGTGCACCACGCCGAACAGCGCGCCGGCCACCATGGCCAGCACGCCACCGGGCACGAGCGCCACCGTACCCGCCACGTACACGCCGAGGTAGGCCAGCGCGGCCACAGCACCAAGCTCGTGCACCCGCTCCACCACGTGCACGAAGAAGTTGATGATGACCGGGGCCTCACTGGCCATCGACGCGCCCTCTATCATGACCTGAGGAAACCCTCTTCGGAATCCGGAAAGCTGCTGGGCCGGTGAACCTCCCGTGCCGGTGCAGGGACCAGGCCGCGGCTGCACTGCCGCGCCGTTCGGATCTACCAGCCAGGACCGCCGTCTGTTCCCCGGGACCGTACATTGCAGAGCGTAGCGCCGAGCACTCGACAGTCACCGCGTCAGACCCAGCATGCCGGGGGAGCCATGCCCAACCGCCTCGCCGACCAGACCAGTCCATACCTCCTCCAGCATGCCGACAACCCCGTGAACTGGTACCCCTGGGACGACGACGCCTTCCAGCGGGCACGGGACGACGACCGGCCGGTCCTCCTCTCCATCGGCTACTCCGCCTGCCACTGGTGCCACGTCATGGAGCGGGAGTCCTTCCAGGACCCGGAGACAGCCCGCCTGATGAATGATCTGTTCGTCAACGTGAAGGTGGACCGGGAAGAGCGGCCCGACGTGGACTCGATCTACATGACCGCCGTGCAGACCATGACTGGCCACGGCGGCTGGCCGCTGACGGTGTTCCTCACCCCGGACGGCGCGCCCTTCTACGGCGGGACCTACTTCCCCCCGGAGCCACGCCACGGGCTGCCGTCCTTCCGCCAGCTCCTGGTGGCCATCGACGGGGCCTACCGGCAGCGCCGGGACGAGGTGGACGAGAGCGCCGCCGGCCTCAGGGATGCGCTCGTCAACAGCACCCGTCTCCATGCCCCCGTGGACGAGCTCGAGCCGGAGATCCTGGACCAGGCGTACCAGGGGCTGGCCAAAGCCTATGACCACGAGCACGGCGGCTTCGGCGGCGCTCCCAAGTTCCCGCAGCCCGTGGTCCTCGAGTTCCTGCTCCGCCACTATGTCCGGACCGGCAATGAAGACGCGCTGGGTATGACGACCCACGCCCTGGACGCCATGGCCCGGGGCGGCATCCATGATCACCTGGGCGGCGGCTTTCACCGCTACGCCGTGGACGTCCACTGGCTCGTGCCCCACTTCGAGAAGATGCTGTACGACAACGCGCTTCTGGCCCGCGTCTACCTCCACGCCTTCCAGGCCACCGGCCGGCCGGACCTGCGCCGGGTCGCACAGGAGGTACTGGATTACGTGCTGCGCGAGATGACTTCGCCAGAAGGCGCCTTCTACTCGGCCCAGGACGCGGACAGCGAAGGCGTCGAGGGGAAGTTCTACGTCTGGACACCGGACGAGATCGACTCGGCGCTGGGGCCCGAGGATGCGCGCCTGTTCCAGCGGTATTACGGCGTCACCGCCGCCGGCAACTTCGAGGGCCGCAACATCCTCCACGTCCAGCGGGACCTGGAGACGGTGGCGGCCGACGCGGGTGTCTCCGTCGAGGAGCTGGAGGCGGCGCTGCGCCGGAGCCGGGACGCCCTCTACCAGGCTCGCTCGAGCCGGGTCTGGCCCGCGCTGGACGACAAGGTGCTCACCGCCTGGAACGCCATGATGCTCCAGGCCTTCGCCACCGCCGCCCGGGTCCTGGACCATGATCGGTACCGGGAGGCCGCCAGCCGCAACGCAGAGTTCCTGCTCCGGCAGCTCAGGCCCGACGGCCAGCTGAGCCGGACCTGGCGAAGTGGCGTGGCCAGTATCGATGGATTCCTCGAGGACCACGCCCTCCTGGGCGACGCGCTCCTCACCCTGTACGAGGCCACGTTCGACCCTCGCTGGGTGCGGGAGGCGCGTGCCATCGGAGACACGATCCTGGCCCGCTTCCGGGACGCCGACGACGGCGCGTTCTACGATACCGCCGCGGACAGCCAGCAGCTCGTGGTCCGGCCCAGGCACGTGGACGACAACCCCACGCCCGCCGGCAATTCCGCCGCCACCCTGTTCTTCCTCCGCCTGTCCGTCTACACCGGAGAGCAGCGCTACGAAGACGTCGCCCGTCACGTGCTGACCAGCATGGCCGGCCTCCTCCGCCGCGCGCCCCTGGCCTTCGGACACCTGCTGGCCGCCCTGGAGTACCACCTGGCATCGCCCCAGGAGATCGTTATCGTCGGGGAGCCCGGCGCCGCTGACACGAGAGCGTTGCTGGACGTGGTCCGGGAGACATACCGGCCCAACACGGTGCTGGCGCTCAGCCCGACCGGAAGTCCGGAGCCAGGGGAGGCAGCGGGCGACGGCGTCGCCGAGCTGATACCGTTGCTGGCCGACCGCCGCCCCATCGACGGTCGCGCCACCGCCTGGGTCTGCCACCGCTTCGCCTGCCGCCAGCCGGTGACCGGCGCCGACGAGCTGCGGGCGGAGCTGGCAGCTCCGTAAACGAAGACCGCACCCCCTGGGGAGGTGCGGCGGGGCTAATGCGTGATTGCCGCGGAGCTGGGCCACATGGTCCGCACCGCCTGCGCCAGCTTGCGAGACTGTCGTCCCTCAGCGGCAGCAATCGCCTCGAGTCTGGCCTGGAGCTCCACTTCCTCCAGGTCGGCCGCCAGCCTTGCGAGCTCCAGGTAACGGGACATGTCGTCACGCTCGAGCATCGCGTCCAGCTCCAACATCGCCTTGCGACAATGGGGTTTGTCGAATTCTACCGGGGTAGTGGTCGGCTCGCCACCCATATCCACGATCAGCTCCGCCAGCTCAGCTGCGTGGTCCAACTCCTCCGCCGCCTCGGCGCGCAGTAGCTGTCTCATCTGCTCCACGTTCCGGCCGGCAGCCTTGGCCGCCTGGTAGTTGTACCGGATGATGTTTCCCAGCTTCCGCGCCAGATCCTCGTTCAGCCTGGCGATCAGGCTCTCGATCCTTCGCTGCCGCGTCATTACCTCCTCCGCCCTGGGGCCGAATCCATTTTCAGCGCCGGAATATGCGCCCCGGGTGGTGCGGGCGCTGTAGGGGATACCCCGGTACGCAGGACCAGGATAGTCCTACATTCAGTTCACCGTCGCGCCGCCGTGTCCATGATATTCATCAGACAAGGGCCGATTCAGCGCCTGTCCACCCCCCTTTCCTACCCGGCCAGACCGTTCGGGCCGTTCGGACTGGCGTCGTTGCAAGGGCTCGAGCACGCCGTTATCTTGCGAGTTCGTGACAAATTCCAACGACCGACGCTGGTTACGGCTGGCCGTCGCTCACCTGAACACGCCCATGACCGACCCAGGCTCCACGCTGGTACCCTTACCCAAGAGCCCGACCGGCATCAGCGGTCTGGACGAGATAACTGGCGGCGGGCTGCCCCGCGGCCGGCCCACGCTGGTCTGCGGCGGGCCCGGCTGCGGCAAGACACTACTCGCCGCCGAGTTCCTGGTCCATGGCGCCACCGAGTTCGACGAGCCGGGCGTCTTCATGTCGTTCGAGGAGCCGGTGGCGGACCTGGTGGCGAACGTGGCGGCGCTGGGCTTCGATGTGGACCGCCTGGTGGCCGAGGGCAGGATCTACATCGACCATGTCCGGGTCGAGCGGAATGAGATCGAGGAGGCGGGCGAGTACGACCTCGAGGGGCTGTTCGTCAGGCTCAGCCACGCCATCGGCAAGGTGGGGGCCCGGCGAGTTGTGCTGGACACCATCGAGACGCTGTTCGCCGGGCTGAGCGACACCGGCATACTCCGCTCCGAGCTCAAGCGCCTGTTCCACTGGCTGAAGGACCAGGGCGTGACGGCGGTCGTCACCGGCGAGCGAGGCGACGTCGGCACACTGACGCGGCACGGGCTCGAGGAGTACGTCTCCGACTGTGTCATCGTGCTGGATCATCGCGTCGACACCCAGGTCTCGACCCGCCGGCTCCGCGTGGTGAAGTACCGTGGCTCCAGCCACGGCACGAACGAGTACCCGTTCCTCATCGACGACCGTGGCTTCGCCGTCCTGCCCATCACCTCCGTCGGCCTGGACCACGAGGTCAGCGAGGAGCGCATCTCCACCGGGATACCCGGCCTGGACGCCATGATGGGCGAGAAGGGCTTCTACAGGGCCAGCAGCATTCTCATCTCCGGGACCGCGGGGACGGGCAAGACCACTACCTGCGCCCATTTCGTCGATGCCGCCTGCCGCCGGGGCGAGCGCACCCTGTTCTTCGCCTTCGAGGAGGCCCCGTCACAGATCATCCGGAACATCCGGTCCGTGGGGCTGGACCTGGCGCCGCACGTGGACTCGGGCCTGCTCGGTTTCCACGCCGCCCGACCCACACTCCACGGTCTCGAGATGCACCTGGCCACCATCCTCCGGGCGGTGGACGACGCCCGACCCGTGGCGGTGGTCATCGACCCCATCACGGCCCTCCTCGGCGACGGCGTGTCCGATGAGGTCCGGGCCATGGTGACCCGTTTGATCGATGGTCTGAAGAGCCGGGGCGTCACCACGATGTTCACCACTCTGGGCAGAATGGGCAGCCCGAGCCAGGAGTGGACGGACGTGGCCATCTCGTCACTCATCGACACCTGGATCCTGCTCCGGGACCAGGAGCTGAACGGCGAGCGGAACCGCCTGCTCTACATCCTCAAGTCCCGGGGGATGAGCCACTCCAACCAGCTCCGGGAGTTCCTGCTCACGGATCAGGGCGTGGAGCTGGTGCCCGCGTACCCGGGCCCGGAGGGTGCCCTCACCGGCTCGTCCCGAATCCAGCAGGAGGCGAAGTCACGGCAGGCCGAAGCGGAGCGGGAGCACCGGCTCGAGAGGCTGCGCTGCGAGGTGGAAGGGAAGCGGACCGTGGCCGAGGCCCGGATCCAGGCGCTCCAGGCGGAGATCGCTGCCCAGGAGGCGGAGCTCGCCGCCGTCCTGGAAGCCGATTCGGCACGACAGAGGATAGGCCTGGAGGCGGAGCAGAAGGTGGCTCGCGGCCTAAGGGGCGACGACGCACCCACAACGACGCCGAACGGGCGGAGGTGACGATGCGCGAGGAGATGCCGAGCACCCAGGGTTACGGCGCGAGCACGGACACGGAGGCTGTGGAGACGTGGGAGCTCAGGCTCTACGTGGCCGGCCAGAGTCCGAAGTCGCTTGCCGCCTTCGCCAACCTCAAGCGGTTCTGCGAGGAGCACCTACCGGGCCACTACGAGATCGAGGTGATCGACCTGCTGGAGAACCCGCAGCTCGCCGAGGGTGACCAGATCATCGCCATACCCACCCTGGTCCGGAAGCTGCCCGAACCGATGAAGAAGATCATAGGCGACCTCTCGAACACCGAGCGCACGCTCGTGGGTCTGAACCTCAGGCCTCGCGGGTAGACCGGCGCCCACTCACCCCGGCAGACCGGGGAGGGGGACCATGGCAGAGCGGCACGAGACAACGACCGAGTTCTTCGAGCGGGCGACGAGCCAGCCGGACGACACCCACTACGTGCTCCACCTGTACGTGGCCGGTACCAACCCGCGGTCACTGCGCGCCGTCCAGCAGATCAGCCGGCTGTGCCAGGAGCACCTGGCCGATCGTTACGAGCTCGAGGTCATCGACATCTACCAGCACCCCGCCCTGGCGGAGCAGGGGCAGGTGATCGCCGCGCCCACCCTGGTCAGATCTCTTCCCGAGCCACTCCGCCGTATCATCGGCGACATGACCGATGAGGGCAAGGTCCTGCTGGCGATAGGGGCCAGGAGCGACACATGAATCAGCCGCCACTCACCTCGTCCCGGACGGAGGCCGGATCGGAGCGCCCACCGGCCATGGAGATCGGGGCGCTCCGGGCTCGGCTCCAGGAAGCGGAGGACACCCTCCGGGCCATCCGGCTCGGCGATGCCGACGCCCTGCTGATCAACGGCCCCGGCGGACCGTGCGTCTACACGCTGGTCACCGCGGACCAGTCCTACCGGACGCTGGTCGAGCAGATGCGGGACGCGGCCATCATCCTCAGCAGCGAAGGCGTCATCCTGTACTGCAACGAGAGGCTGTCCAGTCTCATCGCCGCCCCATCCACACCCACGGGCAGGCCGCTGGCCGAGCTGACCGTGCCGGAGGACCGGGACGTCCTGCTCGACCTCCTCGCCCGTGGGCTCCTGGGCGAGGCGGAGGGCGAGGTCCGGCTCGAGCGAAGATCGGGAAGCCCGGTACCGGTGCGGCTGTCCATCAACGCGCTCAAGGCGGGTAGCTTCGAAGGGGTGGCCGCCGTGGCCGCGGACCTGACCGAGCAGAAGCGGCGTGAGCGTGAAGCGGAGCGGGAGCGCCTGACGGACGCCGTGCTCGATTTCGCGGGTACGCCGATCCTGGTCTGTGACGCCCACGGCAGGGTGGTCCGGGCCAATCGCGCGGCCCTTCATCTCTGCGGCGAGGAGGCGTTGGGACGGGCATTCGAGGAAGCCCTCCCCATGGGCATACGATACGAGGACCTGCGAGAGGCCACTGCCGAGTCACCGAGGGAGGTGGTGCTGTCAGCCCACGGCGTTACCCGGCTTCTCCAGGTCGGCGCACGACGTATCGGTAACGGCACCCCGGAGGACGGCTGGTGGGTGGTGACGCTGGCCGACCTGACTGAACGGAAGAGCATCGAGGACGCGCTTCGCCAGGCCAAGGACGCGGCCGAGACGGCGAACCGGGCCAAGAGCGATTTCCTGAGCGTCATGAGCCATGAGCTGCGGACGCCGCTCAACTCCGTGCTGGGCTATGCCGAGCTGCTGCTCCTGGGGGTACAGGAGCCGTTGGCACAGAAGCAGAGGGT
>SLCC01000093.1 GCA_007126035.1 Gemmatimonadota bacterium | reverse complement strand
TCCAGCCTCCGCCCCATCGGGTCGTACGCGGCCGAGCCCCCGTCGTACTCCAGGCCACCGCCCCTACCCGTGCGGTTGACGGCCGCGACGTAGCACTGGTTCTCGATAGCCCGCGCCCGCATGAGCACGTCCCAGTGGGCGCGCCGGACGACCGGCCAGTTGGCTATCACGACCAGGGCGTCCACCTCCGGCCCCACCGCGCGAAAGAGTTCCGGGAAGCGGAGGTCGTAGCAGACCAATGGCGCGATGCGCACGCCGCCGACCGTGAGGACCCGAGGACCGGTGCCCGGACGGTAATGACGATCCTCACCGGCGTACGCGTAGAGGCGCTGCTTGCGGTACTCGCCGAGCCGCTCGCCGTCCGGTCCCAGGAGGAGCGCGGAGTTGTAGTACGCCGCGGTGCTGCCCATCTCCTCGCGGGTGGCCAGGCCCGCCAGGAGGTGGATCCGGTGCTTGCGCGCCAGCTCCGCCAGGCGGGTGGCCGAGGGGCCGTCCAGCGGCTCGGCGTAGCGCTCGGGCTCCATGGTGAACCCGGTGGCGCACATCTCGGGCAGCACGAGCAGGTCCGCACCCGCGGCGGCGGTGCGCTCGACCAGGCGAGCAGCACGGTGGAGCGAGACCTCCGGGTTGTGCCAGCCGATGTCGTATTCGCCGAGGGCGAGGCGCACAGGCGTCATCCCGTTGCGCTCTGATCGGGCCATCTTCACCTCCTCCGGGTGTTGATCGGTCGGTGCCTCATTGCTGGCGTCGTACGCCGAAGCGTTCGACCGCAGCGCCCAGACGCGGGGCACGAGGAGATGGTGGCGTTCGATCCGGATCCGCGCCAGATCCTCGAGCGCTTCCCCGCCACGGCGGGCCTCGAGCTCGGAACGCCTCTGCGCGGGAGCTGGTCCTGGCACGGGCGCCGCTGCGTGAGGTGTTCACCGACCCACTCCGCTATTGATCACGAAGGACCGGCGAGGCTAGCTTGCCATGAGGAGGTAGGGTCATGGCCACCAGCGAGCAAGACACTCCCCGCCGCATGACGATCGGGTAGTTCCAGCGACTCCCGGAGTCCGACGAATTCCTCTTCGAGCTCGACGCCGGCGTCCTCGTGCGCGAGCCCCGTCCGGCCCGGGCTCATGGCACAGCCGTCGTTCTCATCGGCAAGCACCTGGCCGATTACGCATTGGAGCACGGCGGCGAACTTCTACGTGAGCGCGCTACGCGTGGAGATCCTCGCGCCGGACCCGGAGCGCGGCCACCGGGCCCGCCCTGCGCCCGAGGACCCGGCGCAGCCGTACTGACTCGTCAGCGGCGGGAGATGCCCAGCCAAAGATTGGTCCCGGTCCTCGGCGACCGCTACGGGACCACCCTCCTCCGCGAAGAGGGCCGGCTCGCCCTGCGCATGGTCGACTCGAGAACGCGAAAGGGTCTAGCTTCACTCACCCGTCTTAGCGAACATCGCTGCGATCCGGCCGACGATGCCAAGCTGGTGCAGCACGCCGAGAGCGTCTGGAGCTTGAATCTTCCCGTCAGCGGTCGATACCGCAGCGAGCGTCGAGCTCCGCGTTCCGCGCCTCATCGACCGGCTGGGTCAGCGGACCTTTGGCCGGCACGCCGAGGTAGGTCGCAACGACGACCGTCTCCGAGTCCTCGCTCGGATTGAAGGCCGTATGCACGTGGCCGAAGCCCGCATCGACGAACGCCGTACCCGTCGAATAGGTCCTGCGCACGCAGTCTTCGGCATCGACGTATACCAGTTCCCCGCTCGTGATGGCGACGAGAACCGATCCGGGGTGGGTATGCCACGGCAGCGTCTGGCCCGGCTCGACCGTGGCTTCGACAACCTTGTAATGCGAGGCATCGTCGAGTTCGACCACCTTCGGCTCGAGACCTTCGAGCGAAATCCGGATCTCCATGGCGATGTCGTCGGTGAATGCGTGTCGCTCGGTCAGCGCGCGATTGGCAACGGGCTCGTGTGCGGAGTCGCCCGGGTGCCCACCACAACCAGAGGCGATCCCGGCTACGATGGCCAGAAGGAGCACCACCGCGAGAACTGGAGCGGGGTGACGGGCTGCAGTCTTCGGCGCATGGATACTCGAGAGGATCCCGGCGCCATCCGGAGAGACGGGGTGGTGAACTCGGTCTGAGAGCTCGAGTCGTTCGTCGACGCGTTGTGCTGCTGCTCTAGCTGCCATGAGTACCTCCTGTTCCTGGCGAGCGGGTCGCCTCGTGATGGGAGCCCGGCAAACGGGCTAGTACCCGCAAGCAGCGCCTCTTCGCGCATGCCGGTGAGGGCCGCAACTACCGGGCCGACAAGCGGTGGGCCGGACCGCGGCGCACGCACCGGTGGATGTCAATAGCGGCGTAGTTTCGCCGCCAGCTGCGAATCGGGTCAGAGATGGTCCGTCTCAGATGAGTAGCACCGCCAAAGTTGACACCACCGCCGCGATCCCGGCCGCCGTCAGCGCCAGGGGTATCTGCGTCAGGACGTGGTCCATGACGTCCGCCCCGCAGGCCAGGGAGGACAGAATGGTGGTGTCGGAGATGGGCGAGCACTGGTCGCCGAATACGGCTCCACCAAGGACCGCGCCGAAGCAGATCTGCACGTAGAGCGGATCCGGATTGAGGGCGAAGGCCAGGGGCATGGCCAGGGGGAACACCACTGCGTAGGTGCCCCATGATGAGCCGATGGAGAAGGCTACCACCATGCACACGAGCATGAGCACCGCCGGCAGCAGCACGGGGGGCAGCACGCCGGTGGTGGCATCCACGATGTAGATGGCGGTTCCGAGCGAGCCAGACACCTGCCCCAGCGTGAACGCCAGCCCGAGTATGAGGGCGCCGATGGTGACCCCCTTGCACCCGTCGATGAAGCCTTCCATCGCTTCCGACGGCGCCATGCCCTTCAGGATGGCGAGCCCGATGGCTACCAGGACCGCCAGGCCGAACGCCTCCACGATCCACACGTTGCCGACCAGGAAGAACGGTATGATGGCGACGCCGATGAGGGTGCCCATGGGCGCCAGGAAATCGATCAGGCCAGGGCGGTAGCTCTCCGATACGCGCAGCTGCGTGAGCTCCTCCGCCGCCAGGGGGGTGGCGTCGGGACCATTGAGGGCGCCGGTGGTCCGGGACCGTTCGATGGCCGCGCTCATCCGCCGTCCCACCCAGGGGAGCCAGCCGAGGGCGAAGAGGAGCGTCATGGTGATGGCGAAGATGCCGTAGAAGTTGAATGGCAGGGAGGTGAAGAAGAAGGTGATCCCCGCCTCCTCCGTGGGGAAGAGGGGTATGGTGCCCAAAACCAGACCGGCCACGTAGAGGGGCCAGGCGTTGAACGGGATGACGGTCGCCGCGGGCGAGGCGGTGGAGTCCACCAGGTACGTGACCTCCTCGTGTGAGATCCGGTGGGCGTCGGTGACAGGCCGCACGGTGGTCCCGGCAAGGATGGTGGAGATGGTGCCGCCCTGGTGGAAGAGCATGCCCACCATCCAGGTGAAGACGCGCGCGGTGCGCGGTCCTCGCACGATCCGCTCGCCGGCCCAGGTGGCGAAGGCCTGGGCACCGCCGGTCCGGGTCCACAGGCCCAGGAGCCCGCCCAGAGCCCAGAGATAGACTACCAGGACGATGGCGAAGCTGGAGCTCCCGATGGCGGGCAGGATGTACGCGTCCAGGAGGTTCCACTGCGACGTCAGCGCGCCACCCACCGCGATGCCGGCGAACAGGGCGATGATCACGTTCCGGAGCAGGAACGCAATGACCACGGTCACGAGCGCGGGGAGCAGGCTCAGGAACCCGATATGGGTGCCTTCAGCCGGCATCTCGCCTGGGCCGGCGGCGGCCAGCCCGGCCAGGACGAGGCCGATCACCAGAAGGAAGATCAGGCGTCGCGGGTCGAGGAGTCGCCCGGGTTGCTCCACAGTTGCAGTCGTCACATCCGCCCCCGCCTGACTTTCGGATTCCTGAACATCAGGGTAGCGGGTATCCTGCCGGTCAGCGGACGGCAGCGCAACCCGGGAGGAGTCCTCCGCACGCAGTGGCGCGGTCTCCACCAGAACGCGCGTCGCTGTTTCCCCATGCTTACGGCTCCCGACCCAGGGGTCTGGGGGAACTGAATCGCCGGACTGCGGAGACGGGCCTACTGCTCGGCCGTCAGGTGAACACGGTGCGGTACATACCTGAGGCCCTCGCAGAGCGGCTGGGCAATCAGTCCGACCCCGCGTGGGGCGTCGTTCATGAGGTACTGCGCGCACCCAAGAAGTGGGTAGCAGGAACCGCGGATGCGCTCGTTCCGTTGGCAACGGCCGCCGGTATTTCTCGCGAGGAGCTGTTGGGCAGCGCGGCATGATCCGCGGGCGGCATACGATGCCAGCCATGCTGCGGCCCTCGCGCTACTCGCGGCATATGACCGTCGGACCGGGTCTGGGCAGGGCCATCACGAAGTCGCCTTCTCGGCGGCCGCCGCCCTCGGTGGCGAAGATCTGACGGACCTCGTCCCCGACTCTACTGAAGCCGTGCCATACTCGAGAAGGCACCAAGTCTTTCCGACCGATTGGAGAACTACCCACCGAAACACCGGGACTCGAAGCCGTAGCCCTGCCCGCCAGGCACCGACTCCACCCACCGCACGGGCAGATCAATCTCCTCGCGTCGCACCCTGGGGCCGACCGTTCGTCCTCACCGGCCCAGCGTTTGGCGAGAGAGAAGGATCTTGCCCGATACGCTGCCGCCGTGTAAAATCTTCCATGGCATGAAAGGATGTCTTCCACGACATGGAGCGCCATGAGAGCGGACCCGGCGAACCGTGACATACTGCCTCGGCTGGCCGCCGACCGAGTGCAGCGCGCCCTCCGGGCCATGCCGGTCGTCGTCGTGATGGGAGCCCGGCAGACGGGGAAGAGCACGCTCGTCCGGACGCTCCCGGGCGCCGCCGCCCGGCCGTACGTGACGCTGGACGACCTGGACGCGCGCGCGGACGCGGCGACATCGCCGGACGACCTGGTACGTCGTGCCCCGGTGCTGACGCTGGACGAAGTGCAGCGGGAGCCGGACCTGCTGCTTGCCATCAAGCGGGCCGTTGACGAGAGCAGGCCCCGCCGCCCGGGACAGTTCCTCCTGACGGGGTCGGCCAACCTGCTGTTGATGCGCCGCGTTTCGGAGACACTCGCCGGCCGCGCGACGTACGTCACGCTGCGGCCGCTGACGCGGCGGGAGCAGCTCGGGCAGGGGCGGGCCGGCCTGTGGAGCGAACTGCTGAGCACGTCGGTGGCGGCGTGGTACGACCTGGTGCTTGAGCAGGACGTCGGATCGGCGGGATGGCAGGAGCTCGCGCGCCGCGGCGGCTACCCCACGCCGTCGCATGAGATGGACGCGACGGCCCCGCGGGAGGAGTGGTTCCGCGGGTACGTGCAGACCTACCTCGAGCGGGATCTCCAGGACCTCTCGGCCATTGACAACCTGATCGACTTTCGGCGGCTCATGCGAGCGGCATGTCTGCGCCTGGGTGGGCTGCTGAACCAGGCGGACCTGAACCGCGACACGGGCATACCGGCAGCGACGCTGCACCGGTACCTGAATCTTCTCGAGACGTCGTTCCAGCTCGTGCGGCTGGAGCCGTACGCCGTGAATCGGACGAAACGCCTCGTGAAGTCACCGAAGCTCTACTGGACGGACAGCGGCCTCGCCATGCACCTCGCCGGCGAGGCGCAGCCGCGCGGCGAGCACCTGGAGAACCTCGTGCTGATGGATCTCCTCGCATGGCGCGACACGGACGCCGCCGACACGCAGGTGATGTTCTGGCGTGCGCACACGGGCGAAGAGGTGGACTTCGTCGTGGAAGCCGGCGACCGCCTGCTAGCCATCGAGGTGAAGAGCGCCCCGCGCGTGCGCCACGCCGACGCACGCCACCTGCTGACGTTCCGCGAACAGTACGGTGACGCCGTGCAGGGCGCACTTCTCCTGCACACGGGTGTCGAAGTGTTCTGGGCGGCCGACCGCGTCCTCGCGGCGCCGTGGTGGCGTGTGTTGTGAGGGCGGGCCTCGCGGCTTGTTGCGATGGCGCTCCCCCTTGGGGACGCTCACCAGCTGGTCGCACATGATCCAGCTTTCGTGCTTCAACCATTCGTTCGGGCCGATGCGAACCTGCGTGGCGAGGCCTTCACCGTGCGAGAAGACAGGGGCGCAGATGACAGAGGAGAACCTGGAGTCGATGGAGGCCTGGCGGCTTACGACCACGTAGACCCGTGTCCGCTTCGGGTCGCCCCCGAGCCGGCCATAACGGTCGACCTTCTCGAGCACGTCCTCGGACAGCGAAACCGACGTCTTCCTTTTCATACCACCATGGATACCGGAGGTCCAGCTCCGTAAGTCCTTGCCGCGACCTGACGAATGAAGGGCCCAATGGCGCCGCGCGCCGCTGCCCCGGATGCAACAATGTCCCACAGCGAAGCCGCGTGGGACATCGAGTGCGCCCGAGAGGATTCGAACCTCTGACCTCATGCTCCGGAGGCATGCGCTCTATCCAACTGAGCTACGGGCGCTTATGTATACGGGAAGCGGAATAAGCCGAGTTCTGTCTCCGGCCGATGCCGGAGGCGAGCCATTTCTCTGG
>SLCC01000101.1 GCA_007126035.1 Gemmatimonadota bacterium | reverse complement strand
TGGTTCGGCCCGGACGCGGGCCAGCCGGGGCGGGCCGACCAGGTGGCGTTCCGGCGGAAGGGGACGGAGTATGTGATGGAGCCGGTGGGGCGGGAGGACGACGAAGGGGATGAGGAGTGACCGAGCTGCTCAGGAGGCGATAGACTCCTGCACGCTGAACTCGTTAGCGTTCCGCCCTACCAGGCGTTCGCCTGTTGCCAGGAGGCGATTGCCGTCGTGTAGTCGTTGAAGATCAGGTCATCGGGGTCGAGCCCCAACTCATCACACATGACGGGGAGATCGGCTCGGAAGGTCCGGTATCTCTCCTGGATCTTGGAGACTCCTGGCATGCGGACTCCGCTTCTCGCGGTTCCGTTCCGAAGCCAGTCGCGAACCACGCGGATCGCCGCCTCCGGATCGTCACGGTGGGCTCTGATGTCCTGCCCCGCGATGTCCGAGCAGTATTGCTGATAGCGGTATCTCTCCCGATCCAGAATGAGGCAGTTCTTCCGCTTCTGCTTGGGACCGCCGAACCGCTTGGCACCCAGGAAGATCCCGAGCTCCAGCGGCATGTTGAATCGCGGAAGAGCTGTGGCGGTGTCGAGCTCAGTCCGGGAAATGTCATGGATCCCGAAACCGCACTCCTCTATGATCCCGTAGATCTTTTCGATCCGCACCTGGCTGCTATCATCCGCCTCGAGGGCGCTACGGGCGACGAAGCCGCAGTCGTGCACGGTGAAGACGATGGCCTCGAGGATCGTACGGAAGGGTTCGTCGAACGGGCAGTTGATGAAGACGTTCTGCTGGTAGGATGTGAGGGGCATTCACCACCCCGGAGTGAGTGGACGGACGTCGCTGCCGCTACGCTTTCGAGCGTGACGAATTCCTCTTCGCGGCCGCCTTCTTCGCCGCAACCCGTGCCGCCTTGTGGCTGAACTTCCCGGTCCTGGCCGAGTTCTTCACCACCCGCTTCTTCAACGTGCTCTTCTTCTCCATGACGTCTCCCGTGGCAACCCTGTCATCCATCCGGCAAAGTTCACTCCGCGAGCCATCGCCGACCGCCGGTACCGATAAGTTAACGCGGGCGAAGACGAAAGCCATGGCTGATTGGGTCGGTCGCCGCCGCACTTCGAGCGAACGTGGAAAGCGCGTTATGACCTCGTCCAACGCGGACCCGGCTGCCACGTCACCTTGATCCCCTCCCGGAGCTGCCTGCTGCGCTTGCTGATGGACGCGACGGACACCCCGCAAAGGTCCGCCAGCTCATGGAGGGTCATCGGCTTCAGCGGATACAGGAGCGTGTATGGGTGCAGCGTGAACGCCGCATGGACGCCGGCGGCCAGCCACAGCTCGGGCCTGCGCACGGCCATGAACTCGTCAGGCTGGTCGAGGCAGAAGCGCTGGAGGAGGTCGGCGGCGAGCGCCACGACGCTGTCCGGCAACCACGGCACCCGGCGGCGCAATGGGTCCATGAGCGCCAGCACCTCGTTGGCCCGGGCCATGTGGCGCGGTGTCCTGTCGGGGCCGGGGTGCCCGCCCCCCTGGGCCGTTCGGCGGGGCGCCTTCCGCTTCCGCGGGAGCGGGCGCAGCAGGCGCTGGTGGTATGCGACGTCGTACGCCTCCCGGTCCCAGGGGCGTCCCAACCGCGCCCGGAGCGACGCGTGCTCCTCGTGCTCCGGGTCGGCCAGCGCCTCCATAACCTCGTAGTAGCCAGGCACGCCGCCGCAGTCCTCCGGCGGGCAGGCCCGTTCTCCGCCCAGAAGCCGGGGCACGTCGGCGGGCGGAATGTCGCGCCCCACGGCCTCCACGGTGACCCGATGCCGCCAGTCGTCGCCGAAGTCGTAGAGGTAATGGAAGCGGTCTCCCTTCAGGAGCCCCAGCTCCCCCAGCAGCACCTCGGACTCATCCTGCTCGTCCTCGTCGAACTCGTTGTCCCCGAAGCCGTAGCGGGCACTGCCGATCTCGAAGAGGTGCATGTGACGGTCCTCCCAGCCCATGACCTGCTGGATGACCTTGTGGAGCTCCGCCAGCGTGAACGAGCCGGGCACCTGGATGCGCCGCCATATGGGCGGCTCGATCTCCAGCAGCTCGAGGCGCAGCGTGTAGACGGGGGGATAGAGGACCGGGCTCAAATCGGGCTCCTGTTCAGCCTGGGCGTGGTGCGTCACGGCCTCTGTTCGTAGATCTGGACGTCAGTCTTCGGGGCGTCGTCGCTCGCGCACCAACCCTGGCGTACGCCGCTCCTCATCCGCCCAGGCCGGCTCACAGGCTCCGTACAACACGGCAGAGTCGATGTCCGCGCCGTTCGGCCAGACGACCACGCCAAACTCCTCATCGACGGCGACCGCCTCGAACAGGGCGCGGTCCTCCCGGATGGGCTCGAAGACCGACCCTCTCAGATACCGTTCCACGTCGATGTCGAGCTCCTCTCCGCTCGCGAACCGGACGCGAAGACGATAGCCGTCGAGGGGCTCAACGTGAGTGACTCGGATCATCTCGGCTCTTGTCATTCCAGACCTCGAATCCTGAACAGCGGCTTTCCTTCCCTCGCCGCTTCCCAGTTCGTCCGAAGCTCTTCCCGGTGAACCGCCGCCCATTCCAGCACCATGGCAAGGGCGCGGCGTGGCAGCGACCCGTTCAGAACCGCCAGTGACTCGATCGCCACCTCCGCTTCATGCTCCGCGTACTTCGCGTGGAAATGCGGCGGCGCATGATCATTATAGTACATCCCAATGACGATGCCGAAGAACTCGCTGATTCGAGGCATGCTGGCTCCCTTTGAGGATCGGGCCAGCATCGGGTCAGACCTCGGGCGGTGGAATGGCGGGATGGGACCACATCTACTGCCGCCCGGTGGCGCGACGTCGCCGGGCGACCTCGTGCTCCAGGCGCTCGAAGGGCCACCAGTCGCCGTTGATCGTGACGCCGTCGAACTCGCCGAAGATCTCGACCCGGTCCAGGACCTCATCGTCGGACCATTCGAGGCACCAGATCTCGCGGGTGGCCCCGTTGAGGTGGAGGGTGCCCCAGGCCTGATCGAGGCGTTCGAACGGACCTATGCAACCGTAGTCGGCCGACGCGATGAAGTACTGCCCTCCCAGCACGTACACACGGTCCGTTCCAGCACCGGCACCCGAACCGCCGCTGTCCCAGTCGATGGAAAGGGCCACGTCGGCGAATTCGGAGACCAGGTCGTAGATCTCGTCCTCGAACACCTCGCGCTGCAGGACCTCGCTGAACAGCCGGGCGATCCGCTCGCTCGCGTTCTCGCTCATCTCACTCCTCTCCTTCCCACGGCAGCCCGGCCCGGCCGAAGTGCCCGTAGTTGGTGGTCTGGCTGTAGATGGGCCGCGCCAGGTCGAGGCGCTCGATGATGGCCCGGGGTCGGAAGTCGAAGCCGGCGACGAAGTCGGCCGCGGCGTCGTCGTCGCCGGTGCCGAAGGTGTTGACGTCGAGGGCCACGGGGCGGGGCTCGCCGATGGCGTAGGCGACCTGGATCTCGGCGCGGCGGGCCATCCCCTGGCGCACGAGCTGGCGGGCGAGCCAGCGGCAGAAGTAGGCGCCGCTCCGGTCCACCTTGGTGGGGTCCTTGCCGCTGAAGGCGCCGCCGCCGTGGCGGGCGAGACCGCCGTAGGTGTCCACCATGATCTTGCGGCCCGTGACGCCGGCGTCGGCGGCGGGGCCGCCGATGGTCCACTCGCAGGCGGGGTTGACGGTCACCACCGTGTCCGCGGTGAGCCGGTCGCCCAGGGCCCAGGGGACCAGGGCGCGGCGGACGTGATTCCGGACCATCTCCAGGGCGCCTTCGGCGTGCTGGGTGGAGACCAGGACGTGGGTGGCGCCGGTGGGGCGGCCGTCGTCGTCGTACCCCACGGAGACCTGTGCCTTGCCGTCGGGACGGAGCCAGGGCCCGGCGCCGGACCGGCGGTCGTCGGCCAGGGCCCAGGTCAGACGGTGGGCCAGGACGATGGGGAGCGGCATGAGCTCGGGCGTCTCGTCGGTGGCGTAGCCGAACATGATCCCCTGGTCCCCTGCCCCGAGCTCGCCGTCGTCGCGCCCGACCACGGCGGCGGCGATCTCGTCCGCCTGGGCGGTCACGAAGGGGAGGGCGACGAAGCCCCGGGTCCGATAGGCCCAGTGGGGGTTGTTGTAGCCGGCGTCGTAGACCACCCGGCGGACGATCCCGGTGTAATCGACCTCGTCGACGTCGATGCCCTCGCCGGTGATCTCGGCGGCCAGCGAGACCAGCTGGCACTTGATCATGGTCTCGCACGCGACCCGCGCCCGTGGGTCGATGGCGAGGCAGTGGTCGACGATGGCGTCGGAGATGGCGTCGGCCAGCTTGTCCGGGTGGCCCTCGGTCACGGACTCGGAGGTCAGGATGCGGGGTCGCATGTCAGTACTCCTGGCCGATGAGGATCCACGGCGTGACCCCGAGGATGCGGGCGGCCTCTTCGATGACGGGGAGTGGGTACAGCCGCACGTAGCCCCGGGAGAATTCGGGATTCATGACCGTGTCCGACCGGGACACCCGGGCCACGGTCCGGGCATAGGACGGCGCGAGCGTCGCCCGCCGGCAGTGCCCGCGTCCCTTGAGCGGCCAGTGGGCGCCGAGCCGCTGTTCCGCCTTTACGAACGCCTGCTGCACATTGGTGTGCCGGAGCCCGTGGATGCTGTACCCCTTCGGCCGACGACGCGCCGCCCGCCGCCGTCGTCGCAGCGCCGTCAGCCTCCGGACTTTCGAGTCGCTTTCCGGCTCAGCGGTCGGCGGCGAGGCACTGGGCCCGTTGGCCGTCCGTTCCTCGTGGTCCAGGGCGTACCCGGCCTGCCACTCCCGCACTTTGCGATTGTAGGCCGCGAACGCCTCCCGGGCTTCCGGGGTCCACGGAGAAGGCGTGGGTGGATCCGACGGAACCCCTGCCCACGGCGATTCCGCGAAGGCGACTGCGGCCGAGGGATAGGTCTGCACGACCCGCCGCCAGGCTGTCCGGATCGCGTCCTCCGACGCCGTCCAGATGCCGCCGCCACCCTCGCAGCGGAGGCAGTGCCGCCATTCGTAGACGTCGCCTTCCAGCCCGGTGCCTCCGCACCGATCGCATTCGGTGCGGAGGCCGTCGAAGAGCTCCTTCGCCAGGTCGAGGTGGGGTCCGATGGGCTCCAGACCATACGCCCGGCGGAACCGCTCGATGGCCTCCTTCACCGTCGGGCCCCAGCCGGCGAACTCGCCAGGGCCGCCGCACGTGGGGCAGCTGCCCGCGCACGCCGTCACCTCGCAGCACGAGTACGACCAGACCCGCTCAGGCATGGCCCACCTCCTGCGGCCGCGCGGCGCGATCGAGGTGCAGGTAGCTGGCGGCGCTGTCGGCGGCGGCGCCGCCCTCCGGCAGCGGCGGACGCTCGACCACGATCGGGGGCGGTGGCGCCGGGCGGCGCCAGCGGAAGGGGATCTCGGCGTGGTGGGTCTTCATCGTCATCCGGCCTCCTCATGGTTGCCGGGCGACGAAAAAAGCCTGCGATCATGTGGCGATCGCAGGCTCTCCGCGTCGCCCTTTAGTCCCTGTTCGCCCCCTCGTGGGGCCGGGCCGGCCAAGTAGGCAGGTCGCTGTCTCGCGACCATAAATGCCGCCCGAGGCGCCGTGTGCGCCTGGGAATAGTATACCGTTCGACGGGGTCCGTGTCAATACGCGCGTGTGCGCGCGCGAGGCTGGCGAGGGTCGCACCGTTTGGGCTGCCCGCGTAGACTGCTCTTCAGTGGTGGGAAGCTCGCGGCCCGAACCGTACCAACCATGAGCGATACGAGGGACAGGGTTGCCGGCGTGTTGATGGGGCTGGCGGCCGGCGATCGGATCGGGGGGGGCGATCCGGGGAAACTATCGCTAACTCGCTTTCCTGACCGCGTCCAGCACCGCCTCGGGATGCGCCTCGGCCACACGGAGAAGCACGCGCGCCGGACCGTGGGGCCGACGACGGCCCTGCTCCCAGTTCTGGAGCGTCCTCACGCTGATGCCTAGCATCGCGGCAAATCGTTCTTGTGACAGGCCATAGCGTTCCCGCACCGCCGTAACATCAGGCTCCTCGATCTGGAATCGACGGCCAGGCTCGGCATCCCCGGCCAGGACGCGGCCGCCTTCCCGCACGCTTTCGAGAAGCTCCTCGAAGAGCTCGTCCTTCATCCGAATGCCTCCTTCACGACGCGTCGCAAAATCTGCAACTGGTCCACCGCGAGATCATCCTGGTCCGCCTTGGAATACGCCAGAAGCATGAGTACCAAATCCCTGTCTCGAGCCCAGTAGTAGATTACCCGGATTCCGCCCCGCTTACCGCGACCGGACCCCTGCCATCTGACCTTCCGAAGACCCCCACTCCCGGCGATCACCCTCTCCCGATCCGGCCGATCCGCCAGCTCCAGTTGAAGGAGCCGATAACCCTCGGGATCGAGCAGGTCCTGCACCTGCCTGGTGAACACGGTCGTCTCGACGATCTCCACCGGCTCCCCCGATCACTCCCAAGTGTACGCCAATGGCGTATACGATGTCAACCCGTTGTGCACGGGCATTCGAGTCCATGCAGACTTGCATATGGACCGGGGCACTGAAATGGCGGAACGGGACAGAGCATGAGTAGCCCGGCCGCCAAACGACCCCTATTCTTCCCAAAACCCGTCCCC
>SLCC01000158.1 GCA_007126035.1 Gemmatimonadota bacterium | reverse complement strand
CGCACCACCAGGTCCCGCCTGGCCTGGAACTCGGTGGCCATGGCCGCGACCTGGGCCTGCTCCTCAGGCGAGGCCTGGTACGCCGCCAGAGCCGCGTACTGGGCGGGCGTGCTGGCGTTCGAGGTCATGTGGCTCTGGAGCGCGCTCATCTGCGCCGCCATGGCGACGTCGGAATACGAGAACCCGATCCGCCAGCCGGTCATGGCGAACGACTTGGACGCGCCATTCACCACCACCGTATGCTCCAGCAGCTCCGAGGGCAGATCGAGCAGGCCGGGCGCCCTCTGGCCCAGGTAGCAGAGGTGGCTGTAGATCTCGTCGCTGATGAGCCAGACACCACGGGAAACGGCCCAGCGGGCTATGGCCTCCAGCTCCTCCAGGCGGTAGACGGCGCCGGACGGGTTCGAGGGCGAGTTCAGGATCAGGGCCCGGACCGAGCTGTCCCAGGCCGCGTCCAGCTCCTCGGGACCGATACGGTAGCCGCGCTCCCCGGACCCGTTCACGAACACAGGCGTGGCCCTGGCCAGCTGCACCAGCTCCGGGTAGCTGGTCCAGTAGGGCACCGGCACCATGACCTTGTCGCCTGGCCCCGCCAGCACGAAGAGGGCGTTGAAGAGTGACTGCTTGGCGCCGGCCGTGACCACCACGCCCGCGGCGTTCGTCGCCACGTCGTATTCCCGGCCCAGGGACTCCGAGATGGCGCGCCGCAGGAGTGGCACGCCGGCGGCCGGCGTGTAGCGGGTATGACCCGCACGTATCGCCTCGATCCCTGCCTCGGCAATGAAGCCGGGCGTATCGAAGTCTGGCTCCCCTGCGCTCAGATCTATTACCGGGCGACCCTGCGCCTTCAGCTCACGGGCCGCGGCCGAGACGGCGAGCGTGGCGGAGGGCTGGAGTTGCCGAACGTTATCGCTGAACATGCCAGCGGTCTGTATCGCGGTCATCACATGCTACCAGGTGCGAGGGAACAAGTAAGCAAGATGGGCCTGGCGACGTGGGCGAGGCAAGCTCACCCGGCCGAGGAGCTCAGGGGACGGGTGGCAGGACACGGAGTCGGCACGGGTCTGCCGCGCAGGGATCGACAGCGGGTCTTGCCAGGGCTGCCCGGCGTCGCCCACCTTCAGCGCGGTTCACGGGCAACCGGGCAATCAGGAGGGGGTTTCAGATGGCTTCGTATCAGAGACTGACGGCGATGAGCGGCGAGAAGGCGGTGCGGCTGGCGGCGGATTACCTGCCAGGGCGGATCCCCCTGGAGGTGGTGTCTCAGGACCATCACTCCGTGACGCTGGAGGGCGTGGACGGCCGGGTCACGGTGAGCGCCCACAGCCACGGCCTGGAGACGGAGGTGACGGTCGCCACCGACCAGGTCAGCACATCCAGGATCGACGTGGAGGCGCAGCACTACCTGAACCAGCTCCCTTACCAGCCGGAGGATCAGCAGCGGGCGTAGCGGTTTGGGTAAGAGCGGGCACCTTGCGGCGGCGCGCGCTTTGGGGTACACTGTAATACAGTGCGATGCAGAGCACCCGGAACGTGAGGAGCGTTCATGGCTTCGATTCAACACAGCCTGCGGATACCCGAGCAGCTGGATCGGGAGCTCAGCCGCGAGATCCAGTTCCGCGGTGAGCGTGACTGGTCGAAAGGCGCGCTCACCCTGATGGAAGAGGCCCTTCGTGCGTCCCGAGTTCCTGGGATCGTGTTCGTCCAGAGGCGCAATGAGCGCCGACCAGCCGTCGCATTCTCAGGTCTGGAAGTCTGGGAGGTGGTCGCGACCTGGAAGGAGTCGGGCGAGAGCTGGGAGGAGCTGATCAAGGCCTATCCGGAGGTGTCGGAGAACCAGTTGCGGGCTGCGGTAGCCTATTACCGTGCCTATCCGGCGGAGATCGACGAACGTCTTGCGCGGGAGGCATACTGGACGCCTGAGCGTGTAGCCGAAGAGCTGCCTTTCACGCGTAGACCGGGCGGGTGAAGGGCGCTCGTTTCTATCTGGACGAGGACGTTCCGCACTCGTGTGCTGAGGTCGGCGGGGCGTTGGGTCTTGACATTCGCCCGGCGCAGGATGCCCAGCCTTCCTTACCTCAGGACGACCCGGTGCACCTCCGTGCAGCGGCTCAGGACCAGAGAATCATGGTCACCTACAATCGGGACGACTTCCTGGCCGCTACGCATGACGGCTTCGCCTCGAGCGGTCCTCATGCGGGCCTGCTGATCCTGACGCACAGGCTTCCACATGACCCCGCTCGGATCGTGCACGCGCTCGCGCATTGGGTGGAGAAGCGGAAGGAGACAGGCGTTTGGCCGCTGCAGGACTACGAGGTGGACTTCCTGTCCTACTGATCTGGTGGGCGCGCCCCCCGCGAGTCGCGCCTGCCTTTGTCAGCGGGCTCAGCCTGTCCGGGCCGCAGCCACGAGTCGGCGCACCCGTTCCGGGTCGACCCGTCCCCCTGCCCGGCCCTCCTCCTGGAGTGCGCTGCCCACGATGACGCCGTGGGCCAGGCCCAGGGCGACGCCGATGGTGGAGGCGTCGACGCCGCTCCCGAAGTAGACGGGCGCGTCGGGCACCGTCTCCCTCACCAGGCGTACGTCCTGGAAGGGAGTGGGTTCTCCCGTGCCCGTGCCGGAGACGATCAGGCCGTCGGCCCACCCTCGCTCCCAGGCCTCGCCGGCCGCCCTGCCCAGCTCCGTGCCTGCCGGCGGGGTGGCGTGCTTGACCATCACGTCGGCCAGGATGGCCACGCCCGGGTCGAGCCGCTCCCGGAGGCGGAGCGTAGTGGCGGCGTCGCCCTGGATCCAGCCCTGGTCGGTGTACATGCCGCCGGTGTGGATGTTGACGCGGATGAAGGCGCAGCCGGCGGCGGTGGCGACGGCCAGGGCGGCGGCGGCGTCGTTGCGCAGCACGTTCACGCCCACGGGCAGGCCGGACTCACCAGCCGCGGCGGCCACGGCGGCCACGGCCGTGACGGCGGCGGTCATGGCGGCCACGGTGTGCGCGGGCACGGCCCCGGGATGGAAGGGTGAGTCGCCGAAGTTCTCCACCAGGATGGCGTCCACGCCGCCGTCCGCCAGGGCGCTGGCGTCGGCGCGGGCGCGCTCCAGGACCGGGTCCATGGCGCCGGCCCAGCGGTGCGCGCCGGGCAGGGGCAGGAGGTGGACCATGCCGATGACCCCCGCGGGTGCCGGCCGCCTGTGGCCGGGCGGGGGCATCACCGGCGACGTCACGTCCGGGACCGCCCGCCTCAGCGGACTCCTACGGGTATCTCCAGCGTCTGGCCAGCGTAGATGCGGGAGCTGGTGAGGCGGTTCACCTCCTTCAGCGTCGCCACGTCCAGGCCGTGGCGGCGGGCGATGCCCCACAGGCTGTCGCCTCGCCGGACCTGGTAGCGCATGGCCTCCTCCGCCCGGGCCAGGGCCGGCCGGCCGCCGAGCCGTGACACGTAGCTGGCGTACTGCCTGGGGAAGACGGCCACGTGGTAGTGTGGCGGCCGGCGCTCGCGGTTGGCGCTGAGCACGCCCTGGCGCTCCAGGGACAGGAGCGTCCGCTCCAGCCATGACCGGCACCGGGGCTGCTGGCTGACGCGCAGGTCGATGGCCATGCCCGTGGGGTGGACCGACCGGGCGGAGGCGTTCGCCGGCTGGGCGTTCAGGGGACGGGTGGCGCTGGTGACCACCAGTCGCTCACCGCAGGCGGACCGGTACTGGGCGCTCAGCCGCTCGATGAAGAGCCTGACCTCCGGCCGCACGTAGGGATGGGAGACCCGGGCCAATGTGTAGTTCTCGTTGCCCGGCAGGTGCACCAGGTAGCCCTGCTGCACGAAGCGCCGGACCTGCTCGCTGGTTCTGATGAAGGTGAAGCCGTGCTCCTGGGCCACGGAGTGCTGTCGCTGCATCTTGGCGGGCGAGCCGCGCATGCCCTGGCCCTCGATGGATACGGCTGAAAGGATGAACAGTGCGATGCTGGTGCCGGTGACCCGAAGCAGTGTCTTCATCGACCTCGTTCGGCTGGGTTGAAGCTCGGATGTTTGGATGCGAACCATGCCCGCGGACGTGGTGCTCCGCCCAAGTCTCTACGCTGTGCCGCTTAAGCTGCTCCAGCTTAACATCATTTGTCAAGGCTTTTCCAGGAGGAGTTTCCCCATTGCTTCATGCGGCCGGACCGACGCTGGCCGGCGACCCCGAGCGGTCGGCCGATCCGGGTATCGGCCTGCCCCAGGCGAGCTCAACACTCCGACACCTCCGAGCCACTCGTGCCACGTTGTCGACGTTGGTCAGAGCTCCAGCTCCAGCTCGTCGCCCCGGATGAGGGACGGGTCGTAGACGAGCCGGGGCACGGGGACCAGGACGGTCCATGCCTCGGTCGGCGCGTCGCGGTTCTCCGCCACGATCTGCCGGCACTCCGCCGCGTGGGTCAGGATGCGGTCCACGTCCAGGCCCAGGTAGTGGGGCGAGTACCGCTGGAGGATGGGCGCCGTCTTGGCCAGCTGGGCGGCGATGCCGTGGCGGTTGCCCCGCTCCACGTGGACGAAGGCGCTGGCCAGGAGGATCAGGGCGTGGTAGAAGTCGCTGCCCGTGTCCCGCCAGAGTCCTTCCAGGGCCTCGTGGCTGTCCCAGAACCGACCCCGGGCGAAGAGGTCCAGGAACCCTGCGTATCCCGCGTCGATGTCTCCGGCGGTGGCGGCCATGGTGGGTTGATAACGTCCCGGCCCGCCCCAGGCAAGCGGAGACGGGCGCACGCCTTGGTCCGGCGAGCGCGAGCGGGTATCATTCCCGGCGTCGGCCGTACCGCGGAACCCGGGCCCGCAGCCATGGACCATCTCCCGTACCTGACAGCCGAGGCGCCGCCACTGGCGGGGCGGTACAAGACCCGCTGGGAGGACTTCCTGGTGGCGGAGCTGCCGGCGCTGGAGCCCGCGGGCCAGGGCGACCACACCTGGCTGGAGATCGAGAAGAGCGGGCTCACCACCGCCCGGGCCGTGGCGGACCTGGCCAGTGCGTTCGGCGTGAAGCCGTCGTCCATCGGGTACGCCGGGCTGAAGGACGCCCGCGCCGTCGCCCGCCAGTGGGTGAGCGTCCAGCGCCTGGACCCGGAGCGGGCCCTGGCCCTGGAGATCCCGCGCATCCGCGTGCTGCGCGCGGAGCGCCACCCGCGCAAGCTCCGGCGGGGCTGGCACCGGGGCAACCGGTTCACGATCCGGGTCAGGCCAGGCCCCGGCACGACAATCCCGCCGGACGCCCTGCCAGCGGCCCGTTCGGTGCTGGAAGAGCTGGGGCGACGGGGCGTGCCCAACTACTATGGTCCCCAGCGGTTCGGCTACCGTGGCGACAGCTGGGCCGTGGGCCGGGCGCTAACGCGAGGCCAGTGGGCGGAGGCGGTGTCGCTGATAGCCGGCCGTCCCGGTGACGGCGAGGGGCCGGACATCGAGCGTGCCCGGCGGCTGTTCGAGCAGCGTCGCTACCAGGAGTCGGCGGCGGCGTGGCCCAGGGGCTTCGCCCAGTGCGCCCGGCTGGCCGCGGCCATGGCCCGGACCGGCGGCGACCCCGCCCGGTCGGTGCCCGTGCTGGGCAAGAACATGCTGCGGCTCTACGCCTCCGCCTACCAGGCCTGGCTGTTCAACCGCGTCCTGGCCCGGCGGATCCAGGGCATCGACCGGCTCGAGCAAGGCGACCTGGCATGGAAGCACGACACCGAGGCGCTGTTCCTGGTAGAGGACCCGGCGGCCGAGGCGCACCGGGCACGGTCCCGCGAGCTGTCGCCCACAGGACCGCTGGTGGGTAGGCGCATGCGGGAGCCCGGCGACGCCGTGGCCGAGCTGGAGCGGGCGGTGCTGAGCGACGCGGGGTTCGAAGCCCGCGAGCTCGAGTCCCGGGCCATGCGACCGCTAACCGGCCGGCGCCGGCCCCTCCGCTTCACCCTCGGCTCCGTGGGGCTGGACCGGGACGACGACGACGTGGGCCCGTTCCTGGAGCTCCGCTTCCAGCTGCCGCCCGGCTGCTACGCCACCGCCGTGCTGCGGGAGCTGGGCAAAGGCGGGCTCAGGGAAGGCCCGAGTCCGTGAGGCCGGGCGGCGACGCCGGAATGCAAGCGAGTTTCTCGACGGTGACAATCGGAAAGGATACTGACATGGCGACCGACGGTCAGAGGTGGCTGGTCCTGGTAGGATTCCTGGCGGTGACGTTCGGCGTGTCCGCCGTCGGCGGCATCTTCACGTCCATGGGGATGCCCGACTGGTACATGGGCCTGGAGAAGCCGGCCTTCAACCCGCCGTCATGGGTGTTCGGCCCGGTCTGGACCATCCTCTACGCGATGATGGCCGTGGCGGCGTGGCTGGTCTGGCGGGCGTCGGGGTTCCAGGGCGCCCGGCCGGCGCTGGCCATGTTCTTCGTCCAGCTGGCGCTGAACCTGGCCTGGTCCGGCATATTCTTCGGCCTCCAGGCGCCGGGCTGGGCCCTCGTCGAGATCATCATCCTCTGGGCCGCCATCCTGGTGACCATGATCCTGTTCTTCCGCCATTCCACCGTGGCAGGCTGGCTAATGGCGCCCTACCTGCTCTGGGTGACCTTCGCGGCGGTGCTGAACGGCGCGATCTGGTGGCTCAACTGACCGGGGTTTGGCCGGCTGCCGGGCTTCGGCCGGTTGCCGGGCAGCGGCCGGT
>SLCC01000131.1 GCA_007126035.1 Gemmatimonadota bacterium | reverse complement strand
TTCCGCCGCCGCGTCGCAGACCGATCAGCAGGCGCTGGCCCGCCAGATCCTGGAAGGCGACGATCGGGCCGCCAACCATGCGGTCGCCCGTGCGGAGAGATTGCTCCGTGATGGTGAAGAAGTCGGTCCCGAATTGCGGGGCGCTCTGATCACGGCGCTGGAACGCCAGAACCGGGCCTACCGCGATCACGTGGGGATGATCCATGCTGGCCGAAGGGACCCGGAGATAGAGCAGGCGTTCTGGGGGGAGGGGTACATAAGCCTCACATCGGCTGTGGTAATGCTTCGGCACCCGGAGACCATTGAGGCACTGGCGGGGGCTCTCACCATCGGAGAGCCTCCGGCACGGTATCTGGCGAAGTTCGGCGAGGAGGCAGCCCCCGTGCTCCTGGCCATCGCCGAGGGCGAAGCCTGGGAGCAAGCTCAGGCGATGGCGGCCATGAGGGCACTGCGCTTGATGATCGAGGAGCCGACAGAGGCGCCGTTGTCCCCGTCTACCCTGGAGCGGATTCGCAAGTTGGTGCGTACACAGCTCACCGAGAAGGTGCATTATCCCGCGGCAGTAGACACGATCAGATCTCGTAACCATGTCCGGATTCGAGCCGCAGTTCCGCTGGCCCTTGCGGTGGGCGATCCGTCTCTCAGGGAACTGGCGGAGACCATCGCCCGGGAACCGGCAGCGATACGGCGGCTTGGCATCGAGGACGCCAGTCAGATCGCGGACATCCAGCGCCGTGCGGCGCGGGAGCTGGCCGAACGGCCGAGAAGGTGAGGTGTGAAGGCTGATGATCCCGCGAAGTCCCCGCATGGTGCCGGTGGCCCGCCGGCCGGCCGTGGGGGGACTTACGATGTGGATGAGTCCGTCCGGCGCGTCGTAGGGGAGCATCCGGATCAGAGCGACGGGATCGCCACTGAGTGCCGGCCGGCTACACGCGGAGCGGGCCGACCCTGTTGCATCTAGCACACGATCAGGCATGCGCGTTACTGGTCGCAGAGTCGGCTCTTCGGGAGTCCTGGATCGTTGTCACGAACACGGCGTCTTGATCGGCGACGTACTCGTAGATGAGCAGCATCCACCTCCATGGACCCAACAGGAACCGCGACCCATCCCAGCGCCCTTCAAGAGGAGAGCCCATCAAGGGGAAACGAGTGAGGTGCAATAGACAGTCCCTCACGCGTTTGGGTGTATCCGCTGGAAGGGAGTGCTCAGCCATGAGATCCGTCAGATCGTCGGCCGCCGTCTCGGTGACGAAAACGGCCGCCACAATTACAGATCCTTAAGGGGAATCGTGCGTCCCCGCCTTGCGTCACCACGTCCCTTCTGGTGACGCTCAAACGCCCCGGGAATGGCGTTGAGAATCTCCGTAATGACGGCGGGATCGGGGTCGGCCTCGTCGATCGCCATGGAGAGCAACGAACGCGCGAGTGTTCCCGCTTGGACATGGGTTCGCTCGGCGAGCGCCTCGAGTCGAGCCGAACGCTCCTCATCGAGCTGAATGTTGTAGCGCTTACTCATTTCGGACTCCCTGCCGAATGCATGTTACGCCCTGTAACATACCGTGTATCGACACCCGATGTCAATCCACTTACGTCGATACCCGGAACGGATGACCGACCCGGCGAGCCAAGATCCAGCGCATGTTGCAGAGGCGGGAACTTTCGAGACGAAGCACTGGAAGACTTCGTTTGATCAAAACATTGACAACGTCCTGACAATGATAGCGAGCCCGGGTCTGCGGGTTACGATCCCCCTTCACCAGTTCAGATTTCTGATAGCGCGTCTCGAGACTTCTGAGAGCGCGTGCAATCTCCCAGGTGCTGAACGCCAGAAACTGCAACGCGTTCGCGAGAATGGAGGCTTCAATACCGCAACGCCGGAGCGAGTAGGTGTCGTCGTTGCATGCCGTCGGCGCGACGAAACGCAGGAATCCAGGGAGTTTCGCCCGCTCGAAGGGTGGGTGCGACAGCCACTTCTTCCGGGCTGCTCCCCCGTTGCAGTCACTTCTACTTTGTCCGGCCCCGCCGGTGTCAATTCCCACGAGCATGGTCCAGGCGTTCTCACCAGCTTGATCCATCCGAACGGGTGAGATTCTCACGAGCTTGGTCCACCCCCCACAGAGCTGAACTCTGCATCTGTGCGCCTTACCTGAAACCCCAGGGAGGTGCGCGAGATGAGCTATCGGGAGGTCGCGATGTGGAAGGTTCTGAACGTGCTCCGCCGGATCGGGCGGGGTGAGACAAGTCGGCCGTAGCCCGGATGACAGGGCATGGGCGAGGATCGATCCGGCGTCTCGTTGCCACGGCGATGGAGTCACCGTAATGACCCAGAAAGATTTGGCCCGGCTCTGGGGTATCAAGCAACCATCTGTCTCGGTGGCCCTGCAGTTCCTGACAGACCGCGGCTACGTAGTGGCTATGCCGCGGGACGGCGGGGGCGAGATCCGCTACGTTCTCTCCGGAACATCTCGCCTGATCTTCCTTTGAGGTCCCGCGGACCTGCCCGATCCGGGCGACGGTTGCAGGCGCTCAGCCGCTACCCGAGGATCATGCCAGCATTATCATGGAGCGCTTGGCCCGCATAGAAGAGACTTCAACGGATGAGATAGCGAACATCCAGCATGTAATCGTGCAAGGCGTCGTCTTCGTTGAGCTTGGCCTTGCC
This sequence comes from Gemmatimonadota bacterium, assembly GCA_007126035.1. GTDB lineage: Bacteria > Gemmatimonadota > Gemmatimonadetes > Longimicrobiales > RSA9 > SLCC01. The sequence goes on along the minus strand of SLCC01000131.1, from coordinate 4,058 downwards.
CTTCTGGTACTGCATGCATTTCCGGCGGGAAATGTACGCACGGCGATCGGCGCAGCCCTAGCCGTCAGCGCCCTGATATCCGCAGGGATTCAGCACAAGCTCAGGCGAGATTGGAAGATTCAACAGAAGGCGACCCTCAGGCGGAACTACAGAACATGACGCACACTCCCGGTGAGAGAGGCGTTATCATGAAGACATCGCGATGGACAGCTGCCACCGCGACGTTCCTGTTCGGGTTGATCCTGAGCGCTACCTCCGCAGACGGACAGGTCGACCAGGCCGGGTTGGCTCGACGAATCGCAGAGGGCGGTTCAACCCAGCGGTACGGACTGGCCTACCAGGTCTACCTAATGGGACCCCGGAAGGCGCACCCCCCACTCCGCCAGGCCCTGGTTTCGGCGTTCCTGGAGGAAGCAGGACGTTTCCACCAGACGCCCGCCTCCGCTTCCTCCGCTTCCTCCGCTTCCTCCGCCTCCTTCGCCTCCTTCGCGCCCTTCGGTGTCACGCTGTTCGAACGTTGCCGACGCCTCTGAGGCCTGAGAACAGGCCCATATGTCGGACCAGCCCGGTTCCCCGCGGCGGCTCCCGGCCCTACATTTGCTCATCCCGGCAGCCCTCGATGGACCCGCAGCAGGAAGGACGCATGGTAGACAAGCAGCAGGTACTGAAAGCACTTCGCAAGGTGAAGGACCCGGAGCTGACGGTGGACGTGGTGGTCCTGGGCCTGATCTACGACGTGGACGTGAACGGTGACCACGTGCACGTGCGCATGACGCTGACCACGCCCATGTGCCCCGCCGCGGACCAGATCGTGACGGACGCCAAGCGGGAGGTCGAGGCCCTGGAGGGCGTGGACCACGCCGATGTGGAGCTGACGTTCGACCCGCCCTGGAGCCCGGCGAAGATGGACCCTCTCATCCGAGCCTCGCTGGGGCTCTGAGGCTGCCATGACCCTGCACGTGACCCGCTCCGCGGGCGGGACCGAGAGCGACCCCGCCGTGGTCTTCATCCACGGATTCCCCTTCAACAGCGCCATGTGGCAGCCGCAGCTCGAGGCGCTACCGCCGGGCTGGCGCGGCCTGGCGCCGGACCTGCGCGGCTTCGGCCGGTCCGAGCTGGGCGCCGACCGGGGCGAGCTGCCCTCTGGCTCCCGGACCGGCGGGCGGGTGGCCCTGCCGGACGAGCCGGTCCTGACCATGGACCGGATGGCGGACGACGTGGCCGAGCTGATCAAGACGGAGGCGGCCAGCCCGGCGGTCATCTGTGGCCTGTCCATGGGCGGGTACCTGGCCTTCTCCCTCTGGCGACGTCACCCCCAGCTGGTCCGGGCCCTGGTCCTGGCGGACACCCGTGCCGACCCCGACAGCGACGAGGCGCGGGAGAACCGGGCGCGGACGGCCGCGTCGGCCAGGGAGTCGGGCGCCCGGCCGGTGGCCACGGCAATGCTGCCGCTGCTCCTGTCGGAGCGGACGCTGGACGAGCGGCCGGAGGTGGGCGACGCGGTCCGGGACATGATCCTGGACACGCCCCGTGAGACGCTGGTGGCCGCGCTGGCCGGGCTGGCGGCCAGGCGGGACTCCACGGACACGCTGTCCACGATCACCGTCCCGGCCCTGGTCCTGGTGGGCGAGAACGACGGCCTGACCCCGCTGGCGCTGGCGGAGGCGATGGTGGAGCGCCTGCCGCAGGCGCGGCTCCAGGTCATCCCCGGTGCCGGCCACGTGGCCAACCTGGAGAACCCCGAGGCGTTCAACGCCGCGCTGGTCGAGTTCCTGGACTCCCTCTGACCGGCGTCACTCCTCCTGCCTGCCGGGCGTCACTCCTCCTGTCCGGACTCCGCCACCAGCTCGAGCTGGCCGTCGGCAGACCCGTCCGCCGACCCGTCCGCAGGCTCCGGCGCCGGGGCCTGCCGGGTGGCCGAGTCCCGCTCCGACGGCACCCTGGCCACCTCCACCACCCGGTCCCCCGCGGGCACCCGGACCATGGGCTTGCCCTGTGTGGCCCTGCCCTGCGCCGGGATGTCCCTGGACCGTAGCCGGCTGGCCACGCCGCCGGCGGTGACCACCATCAGCTCGTCGTCCTCCAGCAGCTCCTTGGCGGCCACCAACGGGCCGGTCCGCTCACTGACGCTCAGGGCCACCGTGCCCTGCCCGCCCCGGCCCTGGACCCGGTACTCGCCGACGGGCGTGCGCTTGGCGAAGCCGGCGGCGGTGACGCAGGCCAGCGTCGCCTCCCGGCGGACCACCACCATCCCCACCACCTGGTCGCTCGGCTTCATCCGGACCCCGATCACGCCCTGGGCCGTCCGGCCCACCTGGGGTATCTCGGTGTCGGGGAAGCGGATGGCCCGCCCACCGGCCGTGGCCAGGACCACGTCGTTGCTGCCGGTGCTCAGGCGCACGTCCAGCAGCTCGTCGCCCTGGCGCAGTGATATGGCGATTATGCCGCCGGCCCGGATCTTCGAGAATTCGGAGAGGCGGGTCCGCTTGACCAGGCCGGCCCTGGTCAGGAAGAGGAGGTTGGTGGAGTGGTCGTACTCGGTGATGGGGATCAGGGCTGCGATGCCGGCGCCGGCCTCGAAGCCCAGGAGGTGTGAGAGGGCGCGGCCCCGTGAGGCGCGGCCGCCCTCGGGTATGTCGAGCACGGCTATCTCGTAGGCCTGGCCCGCGGTGGTGATGACCAGCACCACGTCGTGGGTGCTGGCGATGAAGACGTGCTCGAGGAAGTCGTCCTCGTACTTCTCCATTCCGGCCAGCGCCTTGCCGCTGGTGACTCGCCGGCGGTAGAGGGAGACGGGCATGCGCTGGACGTAGCCCCGGTGGCTCACGGTGATGACCGCGTCCTCCTCGGCCACCATGTCCTCCAGCTTCAGCTCCGCGTCGCCCTGGACGATGGTGGTGCGCCGGCCGTCCCCGTACCGCTCCACCAGCTCGTCGGTCTCGGAGATCAGCAGGGCCAGCTGCCGGTGGTCGGAGTCGAGCAGGTCGTAGAGGTCGGCGATGATCTCCTTCAGCTCCTCGAGCCGGTCTCTCAGCTCCCTGGTCTCCAGCTCGGTGAGTCGGTGCAGCCGCATGTTCAAAATGGCGTCCGCCTGGATCCGCGAGAGCTGGAACCGCTCCTGGAGCCGTTCGCTGGCGGTGTCCTTGCTCCGGGACTCCCGGATGATGCGGATCACCTCGTCGATGTTGTCCAGGGCGATGATGAGCCCCTCGGTGACGTGGGCCTCGGCCTTGGCCTGCTCCAGCTCGTGGGCCGCCCGCCGCTGGATGACCTCGATCCGGTGGTCCCGGAACTTCTCCAGCAGCTCCCTCAGGTTCATCTCACGGGGCACGCCGTTGTCCAGCGCCAGCATGATGGCGCCGAACGTGGCCTGCAGGTACGTCTTGCGGTACAGCGTGTTCAGGATGGGCTGGACCTTGGCGCCCCGCTTCAGCTCGACCACGATGCGCATGCCGTCACGATCGCTCTCGTCGCGGAGGTCGCTCACGTCCTCCAGCTTCCGCTGCCGGACGAGGTCGGCTATCTGCTCCAGGATCCGGGTCTTGCTGACGCCGTAGGGCAGCTCCGTCACCACCAGCTGCTCCTTGCCGCCCCGCTTCGACTCCCGCTGGACCCGGGCCCGCATGATCATGCGGCCTCGCCCTGTCCGGTACGCGTCCTCGATGCCCTCGGTCCCGATGATGAACCCGCCGGTGGGGAAGTCGGGGCCCGGCAGGTGGGGAAGCAGGTCGTCAACGGCGCAGTCGGGGTTCGCCACCAGGTGACGCAGCGCCGCCGCCACCTCCGGCAGGTTGTGGGGCGGGACGTTGGTGGCCATGCCCACGGCGATGCCCGCCGCGCCGTTGACCAGCAGGTTCGGCAGCTTCGACGGCAGCACCACCGGCTCGTCCCGCTGGTCGTCGAAGGTCCGGGTGAAGTCGACGGTCTCCTTGTCCAGGTCCGCCAGCAGCTCGGTGGCGATGGCCTCGAGACGGGCCTCCGTGTAGCGGTAGGCCGCCGCGTTGTCGCCATCGATGGAGCCGAAGTTGCCCTGGCCGTCCACCAGCGGGTAGCGCAGG
>SLCC01000154.1 GCA_007126035.1 Gemmatimonadota bacterium | reverse complement strand
TGAGCGCCGCGTGCCAGAGGGGACGCGGCGCTCAGGTCTCCAGCTCTCCTCCGGCTTGCGTCGCTGGGCTTCCCTTCCGGGCAGTTCGAGGCGCTCTCCACCAGTCCGGTCAGTTTCCTCGAACTTGTTCATGTCAACGTCCGTGAGGGGCTGCTCCTCGAGGGGAGGGCGGTCGGGATCAGGCACCCGGAGCAGCGTCCACAGGATGCCGTCGCGGGCGAGCAAATCAGCCAGGCGCGGCCGTGCCTCTGCTCCCTGTGATCGGCCGTCCCACGGCAGGAACCAGTCCGGATGGCGGGTCATCCGCCGGGCGAGCCCTCCCTCGGGCGACCACAACTCAGGTTCATACCTGGTCAGGTGGCTCACCCAAAATCTGCCGCCGCCAGCGTTGGACAACGCGAGAATGCCGCTGTAGGGGAACCGGGAATCGTAATACGGGGTGGTCACGAAGGAGCGCCCCACGGCTCCATCCGGCGATAGAACGTGGGCCAGTTCTCGGGACTCAGGTGAGGGATGAACCGCGACCAAGCTCCCGAGGGGTGTGGTCGGAACCACACAGCGCAGGGGCGGCATGGCCAGCATCCCTAACCGCCCAGGAGCCGCTGCGCGAGGAGGGTTTGCATGTCGCGCCGCCCGTCGGCGATCAGAACGATGATGACATCGTCATCCAGCATGCGATAAATGAGCCGGTACGGCTTCAGCGTGAGTTGCCGGAACTCGCGGATTCCCAGGGCGAGCAACTCCGGAGGATGGTTGCCGCGTTCTGGCATGTCGCGCAGCCCGTCCCCCAGGTGCAGGAGCCGATCGAGTAGATGCTCGGCAGCCCGTTCGCTTGTTGCCTGGGCTAAATGGTCGTATATCGATGCCAGGTCCCGCTCCGCGCCGGCCGTAAGCAGCACGGCTCGAGGCATCAGGACGTCTTGCGGCGCTGGCTGCGTATGCGCTCTACGACCTCCTCGAGCGGCGCCACGTGGCCGTCCTCGATGTCCCGGGTGCCCAGCGCGAGCAACTTCAGCATCGCGAGCGTCTCGTGCGTCTCCTCGTAAGAGGTCACGTCCTGGATGACCGCCCGGGCTTCGCCGTTCTGCGTGATCACGAGCGGCTCGCGTGACTCGGCCAGCTTGCGCAACACCTCCGCGGCATGACTCTTCAGATAACTGATCGGCTTGACCTGCTTCGAGTACCGCATGCTGCCCCCTTCGAGAGTCTGCGTAGACCGAATATGGTCTTTATTCAGACCTCGTGCCAGGGCCTCCTGATCGAAAACTCTAGGATCGGGTCGAAGTCAGGCGTCTGATCCATCTCGAGCAGGTGCTCGCCATCGACGTGGAAGTCGAGTTCGTGCTGGGGAGGACCGCGGGCCGGTTTTCTATTTCCGGAAGTCGGAGGTCCGCTCACCCCCAGGAAGCCGGCTGTTGCGCTACCTCTCTACCATTCGATACTGGATGATCTGCGGTTCGCCCATCTCCCCGAGGGTGGCGACCCACAGGTGCTGCCCCCGGGCTTCCATCCAGTGAACCCCCAGCTCCAGGCGGACGACCCCGACCGGCGTCCCGTCGGGCTCCCAGACATGCCAGAGGCGCAGGTGCTCCCTCCAGCGGAGGCCTGAGCGGTCGACCTTCTCGGCTTCCGTCCGGAGGCGGACCCAGACGCGGTCGTCCTGGTCGAGCCGGAGTTCGGCGATGATCGGCTTTTCGGGCTCGAGCGAGATCGACTGCCGCCGGGGGCCGGAGGCGATCCGTTCCTCCAGCTCGCGTCGCTCGTCCGTCGTCTTCAGCACGGGGCGAGCGGCGACCTGGACGAGGGTATCCGTCTGCGCCTCCACGTAGAGCACTCCGGAGGACCGGTCATGCCGGAGCTGGTGCCGAGTCCCCCTGGGAAGGGGCCAGTCCTCCACGAATGAGCCGTCCGCGTCGAAGCGATTGATCCGGCCCAGCCGCGAGTCGAGGACGAAGACCCCGCCGTCGGGCAGGGGCTCCAGATCCCGGACCTCCTGGAACTCCCCGGGCCCCTGGCCGTCGCGCCCCGACGTTCCCAGGAAGGTCCCATCTGCGGCAAACCGCCGCAGCATGGGACGGCGGGTCTCGATGACCCAGAGTTCGTCGTGGTCGGTGATCGTGAGTCCCCGAATGAGACCGAACTCCTCACCCTCGCGGCCCTCCACCACCCCGAGCCGCAGGACCTCCTCCAGGTGGAACTCCGGGAGCTCCGCAGGGTCCATCCCGCGAAGCTCGGGCTCCGCCCCGCATGCCGCGAGGAGGGCAGCCAGAGCCACAGCCACCACGACCACCGCCTTCGAGAACCCGCGCGTGCCCGGCTCGGTCACGGCGCACCTCCACCCGTGTCGTCGGACAGGCTCCAGACGCTCAGTCTGCCATCGTTCCACCGAGCGGTCCAGACCTCGTCGATCCGGACAAGGACCGGATACTCGTGCTCCGGGAGCACCACCCGGAACGCGGGCTCCCCTGCCGGATCCAGGACCACCCAGCGGAGGGGGCCCAGTGTGTAGAAGGCTGCATGGACGATGCTTGCCGGATGCGGAGCAGTCCGAAGTCGAGGTCCGGGTCCACCACGGTGACGGGGTCTCCCAGCTCCCTCTCGGGAAGGAGATCGAAGGGGTGCTCCCCCTCCACCACCGAAGGACGCTCCGATGCGGGGGATTCACACGCGGAGAGCGCGGCAGCCGCCGAGAGCGCGAGGCCGAGAACGAGAATGAGACGGAGCGGTGGACGCATGCTTACAACCGCGGTTAAGGTGCGGGAAGTCGCACCTCGCCATCAGCCTGGCGATTGCCGCGGCTCAGAACGGCCGCCGAGTCTACTACGGCACACTGGCGGACCTGATCACGAACCTCGAAGAGGCGCAGGCCGCCGGTAAGCTCGCTCAGCGCATGAAGGTGCTCACCTACCCGGCCGTGCTGGTGGTCGATGAGATCGGCTACCTGCCGGTCTCACGCACCGGGGCGATGCTCTTCTTCCAGATGATCTCCCGCCGCTACGAGCGTGCTTCCACCATCCTCACCTCGAACAAGAGCTTCGAGGACTGGGGCGAGGTCTTTGGCGATGAGGTCATGGCGGCGGCGCTGATCGACCGCCTCCTGCACCACTGCCACATCATCAACATCCGCGGCAACTCCTACCGCATGCGTCAGCATACCGAGCTGTGGCGGACTCTCAACTCCGGGGACTCGGGCTCCGCCGCCTCTCCCCGGAAGAGGACCTCTAAATCAAAGGAGAACCAGACGCCTTGAGGCTCGTCACCACCTGTGCCGAGTGTCCGATTTTCGGCCGCCAGAAGTGTCCGATTTTCACCCGGCGTTGACACCAGGATCGCGACTCCCCAGAGCGGCCTGTGACTCCAGGGGCGCTCCGAGGCATGCGAAAGCTTTTCAATGTTCATCTTAGGCGGATAGAACTGTCCCCTGTTTCGGTTGATCAGCAGGCGTGGCGAGTTGATGCTATATTCTCAAACACGGGGCGAGCCTCAACCGACCCACGCCACCTCGCCGACACTCCTATGAAGCTATCCAACAGCGCCCGCAGCCTGCTCGCGGTCCTCGTCGTCTTCATCGTCGTGGGCGGCACCATCGCGCACCGTCTGTTGCGCGAGGACGACGGCCGTCCGGCCTCGCAGGCGCGCGAGCTGCCGGACACGGCGGGCGTGGAGGTGGCGTCGCTCACGGAGCTGAGCCTGCGGGAGCCGGTGGCGGTAGGGGGCGCGGTGGTGGTGATCGACACGCTCTGGCAGATGGCGGTGGCCACGGGCCGTGCGGAGGCGTCGCGGCGGGCGCGGGTGTCGACGTTGAGCGGGGGCAACGTGCTGTCGATCCGTGCGCGGGAGGGCGAGTACGTGGGTGCTGGGCAGCTGGTGGCGCAGCTGGACACGGTGGAGACCACCATGCGGCTGGAGGAGCGGACGGCGGCGCTGCGGCAGGCGGAGAACGACCACCGGATCGGCATGATGCATCCGGCCGGGGCGCTGGACCCGGCGCAGGTGGCGGAGCGCGAGCGCAACCTGCGGGTGCCGGTGCTCCAGGCGGAGCAGGCGCTGGAGCGGGCGCGGATCGAGCACGAGCGTACGCGAGTGCGGGCGCCGTTCGCCGGGCGGGTGGCCGACATCGCCCTGGTCGAGGGCCAGTACGCGGGCGCGGGCACGGAGGTCCTGACCATCGTCCAGGTGGACCCGGTCCGGGTGGTGGTGGAGGCGGGCGAGCGGGACGTGCCCTACATGCGGCCGGGCCGGCGCGCGCGCGTGCAGTTCACGGGTCTCGAGGGCGAGGTGTTCGCGGCGGTGGTCGAGGCGGTGAACCCGCGGGTGGACGAGCACCGGCGTGCGCGGGTGACGCTGACGCTTTCGAACCCGGGCGAGCGGATCCGGCCGGGCATGTACGCCCGGGCCGAGATCGAGGCGCGGCCGCACCCGGAGCGGACGCTGGTGCCGCGGGCGGCGCTGACGCAGCGGGACCAGCGTGACGTGGTCTTCGTGCTCAGGAACGCGGACGGCCGGGGCGCGGGCTCGGCCGAGTGGCGCTATGTCACCACCGGCCTGCGCAACGATCGGCTGGTCGAGATCGTCGAACATGAAGAGACCTCCATGGTCCGGCCGGGCGAGGTCGTGCTGATCGACGGCCACCATTACCTGGCGCACGACTGGCCGGTCCGGCTGGTGGAAAGCGGCGAGCGCGCCCAGCGGCCCGGCCGATAGGCGCGGCGCCACGCCCTCAATGGAGCGGCCGTACCCATGAAACTCTCGAACACGACGTCGTCGCTGATCACGCTGGGCCTGGTGGTCTTTCTGGGCGCGGGCGTGCTGGGCTACCGGGCGATGGGTGAGCGGGGCGGGGAGGGGGACGGGGACGAGGTCACGGACGAGCTCCGGGAGGCGACGGCCGCAGTGCAGCAGGTCAGCCCGGAGGCCCAGCCGGTGCAGGGCGCGGTGGTGGTGCGGGACACGCTCTGGATCACCGTGGTGGCCAGCGGCCGGGCCGCGGCCGTGCGCGAGGCGCGGGTCTCGACGCGCACCCCTGGTACCGTCCTCTCCGTCGGGGTCCGTGAGGGCGACCCGGTGCGCGCGGGCCAGTTGCTGGCGCGGCTGGACACCACCGAGACGATCATGGCGCTGGTCGAGGCGCGAGCGCGCATGCGGCAGGCCGAGGCCGAGTTCCGGGTGGCCGTGGCCCAGGCCGACGGGATGGACGCCGCCCTGCGCGCCGAGCGGGAGCGCAACCTGCGATTTCCGCTGCGCACGGCTGAGCTGGCGCTGGCGCGGGCCGAGATCGAGCACGAGCAGACGCGCATCCGGGCGCCGTTCGCCGGCCGGGTGGCGGACGTCAAGGTGGTGGTGGGCCAGTTCGCGGGCGCGGGCGCCGAGGTCCTGACGCTGGTCCAGCTCGACCCCATCCGCGTGGACGTGGAGGTCCTGGAGTCGGACATCCCCCACGTGGCGCCCGGTCGGCGCGCCAGCGTCCGGTTCACCGCGCTGGATGGCGAGAGCTTCGCCGGCCGGGTCCATACCGTCAACCCGCTGGTCGATCCCGCGTCCAACAGCTCGCGAGCCTCGGTCCTGCTGGCCAACCCGGGCGAGCGGATCCGCGACGGCATGCACGCCAGCGCCATCATCGAAGCCCGCAGCTATACCGACCGGGTGCTGGTCCCACGGGACGCCATCATCCAGCGTGACCGGACCGAGGGCCTGTTCGTGGTGCGGGAACTGACCGGGCTGGGCAGCGGCGAGGCCGAATGGCGCACCGTGACCACCGGCCTGCGCAACGACCGGCTGATCGAGATCGTGCCCAACGAGGGCGTGACGCACATGGTGGCGCCGGGCGAGGTGGTGCTGGTGGCCGGGCACCACTTCATCGCCGGCGACTGGCCGGTCCGGCTCAACAACTGGGCCAGCATCGAGGCGGCCATGGGAGCAGGAGGAAGCGACCGATGAGAGGGACACGACTCGCCGTCGCGCTGGCCGCGGCGGCCCTGCTGGCCCCGGCCCCCGCGCCGCTGGCCGCCCAGGCGGTGGTGCTGTCCATCGAGGAGGCTGTCGAGCGGGCGCTCCAGCACAACCCCGGCTACCGGCGGGCGGTCAACGAGCTGGAGCTGAGCGAGTACGGTGTGCGCGGTGTCTGGCTCAACAGCATCCTGCCGACGGTCTCCTTTTCGCCGCTCCAGTCGACGAATATGAGTTGGCAGCGTGTGGTGGTGGCGACGGACTTCTTCGGGAACCCGCTGCCGAACCCGGAGACGCGGATGCGGCAGACCTCGCGCAGCTCGCAGGGTGCGGCCCTCTCGCTGTCTGTGAACCTCCAGCAGTTCATGCAGCTCCAGCAGCAGCACATGCTGGCGGACGAGCGGGCCCGTAACCTGGACGTGCAGAGCCACGCGCTGCGCTCGCAGATCGTCGGCATGTTCCTCGACGTGCAGGAGCGCCAGCTGGCGCTGGAGCTGGAGGAGCGGCTGCTCGAGACCGACCGGCTCCACGAGCGCCACGCGCGCCATCTCTTCAGCATCGGTCGCGCCGGCCGCATCGACGTACTGAGCGGCGAGCTGGCCGTGCAGCAGCGTGAGGCGCAGATCGAGGACGGCCGCGCCGCGCTGAGCATCACGCTGCTGGCGCTGCGCAACGCCATCGGTGATCCGGACCTGCCGGCGGACTTCGAGGTGGAGCCGGCGCCCATCGGGTTGTTCGATCCGGACGACCTGGACGCCGAGGCGCTCGTCGACCGGGCG
>SLCC01000007.1 GCA_007126035.1 Gemmatimonadota bacterium | reverse complement strand
CTCGCCCCCTGCCGCGCCCAAAGGCGCGCCCCCCTGCGAGGCCACACCTCGCCCCCTGCCGCGCCCCGCGCGGCCCACCTGCGAGGCAACGCCTCGCCCACCTGCCGCGCCCCGCGCGGCCCACCTGCGAGGCAACGCCTCGCCCACCTGCCGCGCCCAAAGGCGCGGCCCCCCCTAGACATCACTCGTCATGATGAACACCGGCTGCCTCATGAACGTATGGTAGATGGGTCGCAACCGTTCCGTGTTGTAGTGCTGATGGACGTCCACCATCTTCTTCCGGTCCACCACCACTTCGATGGGCACGCTGTCGTAGCTGCCGTTCCTGACGCTCACCAGACGGCCGGACGTGCCTCGGAGCACCAGGTCCAGGGCCAGGTTGCCGAAGGCCATGGGCACGATGGAGTCCAGGGCATCCGGGTCGCCGCTCCGGACCAGGTAGCCCAGCCTCTGGTTGACCACGTTCACGCGATGGCCCTCGTTGAAGCGGACGGAGCGCTGCTTCAGCTCGGCGGACACCAGGTCCCCGATCCCGCCCAGCTTCCGGTGCCCGTACATGTCCGCCTCCTCGCTCTCGAAGCTCATGGCGCCGCCGCGCAGCGACGCTCCCTCCGAGACGAGGACCACCGAGTAATTGGAGGGGTTACGGTTCCGGTCGTAGACCATGAGCTCCGTGAGGTGGTCCATGTCGATGGGGTGCTCGGGTATGACGCACCGGTCCGCGGCGCCGGCCATGGCGGGCAGGATGGCCGTGAACCCCGCGTAGCGGCCGAAGACCTCGATCACCAGGAACCGCTCGTGGGAGCCAGCGGAGGTCCGCAGCTTGTGGGTGAGCTCGATGGTCCTGGTCACGCACGTGCTGAACCCGATGCAGTAGTCGGTGCCGGGCACATCGTTGTCCATGGTCTTGGGGATTCCCACGATCCGCACGCCCTCCTGGTACAGGCGGCAGGCGTAGCTCAGCGTGTCATCGCCGCCGATGGCTATCAGCGCGTCCAGGCCAAGAAACTCGATATGCTCCAGCACGGCGGGTGTCACGTCACTGACGTCGTCCTGGTACCGGTCCCTGAGGTGATCCGGTACCATGGCGCCTGGCAGGTGGCTGGGTCGGGTGCGGGAAGTGTGCAGGAAGGTGCCGCCCGTCCGGCCCGCCCGGTTCACGATGTCCTCGGACAGTTCCTGGACGTTCGCCCGGTTGTCCGCCTGTTTATCGGGCACCAGGTCCACCAGCCCGGCCCAGCCCCTGCGGATGCCAAGGACCCTGTAGCCTTCCCGCAGGGCCCTGATGGTGATGGCGCGGATGGCCGGGTTCAGGCCCGGAACGTCACCGCCACCAGTGAGAATCCCGATCGTCCCTTTGGTTGTCACCGTACTCTCCCCGTCTGGATGGTTGGCAGGGGACGGCGTGCCGCAAGATACGGACGCAAGCGCGGCGGATCCGTCGCGGAGGTGCGGCCCGGCTCCTGTGGTCCCGGTCCCTTCTCAACGCCCGTCACCCGCGTCGAGAAACCTGCCCCACTCCAGGAACGCCAGCACCTGGAGGATGACCTCGTCGCGACGCATGATGAACGTGTGGGTGTAAGGCACCACCAGAAAGTCGTCGGTCCCCTCCACCCAGGCCGATTCGACTGACACCGCACCGTCGTCGTCGCCAGGCAGCCAGTGCGAGAACAGAGGGTTCAGGGACACGTCCCCCGTGATCACGCCAAGCTCGAAATCCACGGGCCCGAGCCGGAGCGGAACACTGGAGGAGTCGGTGCCGAGGCGTACGGACGCCGGGCCCAGGACCAGCTCCAGGAGCTCGTCGGGCAGACGATCCACCACGCGCGTCCCCTGGTTCGGCGGACTGAGCATCACCACCCGGCCCAACCTGTCCACCTCGTCCCCGGCCAGGTAGGCCCGGAGCAGGATGCCACCCATGGAATGGGTGACGAAATGGACCGGCGCGTCCCTCGACTCGCAGCACTCCCGCACCGCCGCGGCCAGCACCTCCACCAGCTCGGGCCAGGTGCGGGTGCGTGACGGATAGCCAAGGTTGACCACCCGGTAGCCCCGCTCGACCAGCGCATCCTCCACCGGCCGCATGGAGCGGTGGGTCCGCCCGAGCCCGTGGAGCAGGACCACGGTGCCCCGGTCCGCAGCCTGCCCTACCTGCTGCTCCGGATAGCCGCGGCTGCCGTCCCCGGCGGTAGTCACCACCGTGGCCATCAGCACCAGCAGGAGGCTCGGTATCAAGCGGTATCTCATCACACTGGAATCTGCTGTAAGAGGCCAGTCCTTTACAAGGCACCTGTCAGCGCTGTTCCATCTGCCACGTCGGCAGCGCCGACCGCCCGCGATACGGCATGGCAACGACCGCGCCAGGCGACGCCGCGCCATTCCAGGCCCCGGCGGCAGGGCCAGCGGCGGGCGAGGCGGTGTCATGGCAAGGATACTGCTTGTATGAGTGGGGCGGAGCGCTATGCCGGCAAGAATGACAGTATCCCCGCGGGATCGGACGGAGAAGACGATGGCCGATAGAATCACGCTTCCTTTGCTACCCCTTAGAGAGACGGTGGTCTTCCCTGGCGTGGCGGTGCCCATCAGCGCCGGCCGGCCCGGTACGGTCGAGGCCGTCCAGAAGGCGCTGGACGGCGATCGTCAGATGTTCGCCGTCTGCCAGCGCGAGAACGTGGATGACGCCAGCCCGGAGGTACTCTACGATTTCGGCGTGACCATCCGGGTCATGCAGGCCCAGCGGGTCCGTGGCGGCCTCCAGCTCCTGATCCAGGGCGAGCACCGGGCGCAGGCGCTGGAGGTCACCCAGTCCGGCGAGGGAGCGCTGGAGGCGGTGGTGAGCGTAGTGGAGGAACAGCCGGTCTGGAACCCGGACGACCCGGCCTACAAGGCTCTGGACCGGGAGCTCCGGGAGCGGTCCATTGAGCTGGGTCGGCGCCGCGGCATCCCCGAGGAGGCGCTCCAGCAGATGGCCGAGGGGGTCGGCGAGCCCGGTCGGTTCGCCGACATGGTGGCCTTCTACCTGGACCTCTCCACGGCGGAGAAGCAGGAGCTGCTGGAGATGCTGCCCGTGGAGAGCCGCATGCGCCAGGTCCTGTTGTCGGTGGAGCGGGACCTGGTCCGGCTGGAGGCGCAACAGGAGATCCAGCAGCGGGTCCAGGAGGAGCTGGGCGAGAAGCAGCGGGAGATGGTGCTCCGGGAGCAGTTGAAGGCGATCCAGAAGGAGTTGGGCGAGGAGGACGCGGAGACGGAGGCGGAAGCGCTGCGTGAGAAGCTGGACGCGCTGGACCTGCCCGAAGCGGCCAGGGAGGAGGCGGACCGTGAGCTGAACCGGCTGCGTCGTACCCACCCGCAGTCCGCCGAGTACCAGGTCATCCGAACGTACCTGGAATGGGTTGGGGAGCTGCCGTGGAACGAGCGGACCGAGGACAAGATAGTCCTGGCCCGGTCGGAGGAGATCCTGGAGGAGGACCACTACGGGCTGGAGGACGTGAAGGACCGGATCGTGGAGTTCCTGGCCGTCCGCAAGCTCCAGATGGAGCGGGCGGAAGCCGCCGCGGCGGAGGCGGACCAGCGGGCCGAGCCTGCTGAAGAAGCAGCGTCGGCTCCCCGAACGAACGGCCCCGAGGCCGAAGCCGAGGCCGAAGCCGAGCCCGAGGCCGAGCCCGAGGCCGAAGGCGAGCCCGAGGCCGGTGCCGGGACGGAGGCTTCCCAGGAGACGGACCCTGCCGGCGGTGGCATGGGCACCACGGGTGCGGTCAGCGATGAGGAGGTGCCCGAGGAGACGGATGACCCGCGGAAAGCCCGGGCCCGGGCGGTGGGCCGCGGACCGATCCTCCTGTTCGTGGGCCCGCCCGGTGTGGGCAAGACGTCCATCGCCAAGTCCATCGCCCGGGCGCTGGGCCGCAAGTACGTGCGCATAGCTCTGGGCGGCGCCCGGGACGAGGCGGACATCCGGGGCCATCGGCGCACGTACGTGGGCGCCATGCCCGGCCGGATCATCCAGGGCCTCAAGCAGGCGGGGACGAAGAACCCGGTGTTCCTGCTGGACGAGGTGGACAAGCTGGGCGTGTCCCTCCAGGGCGACCCGTCAGCGGCGCTGCTGGAGGTGCTGGACCCGGCCCAGAACCACCAGTTCGTGGACCATTACCTGGGCATGCCCTTCGACCTGTCCGAGGTCCTGTTCATCGCCACCGGCAACTACCAGGACCGCATCCCGGCACCCCTGCTCGACCGGATGGAGTTGGTGGACTTCGTCGGTTACACGGAGCAGGAGAAGCTGGAGATCGCCAAGCGCTACCTCCTGCCGAGACAGCTCGAGGAGAACGGGCTGAGGGAGGAGGACCTCTCGGTGGACGACGAGGCCATCCTCAGGGTCATCAGCGAGTACACCAGGGAGGCGGGCGTCCGCCAGCTCGAGCGGGAGCTGGGCAAGGTGGCGCGCAAGGCCGCCCGCCGCATTGCCAGCGACGACACCCACAAGGTCAAGATCGAGACGGACGATGTCCAAACGCTGCTGGGTCGGCCCAGGGTACACCCGGAGCAGGCGGCCAAGACAGACATTGTGGGAGTGGCCACGGGCATGTACTACACGCCCATGGGCGGGGACATCATGTTCGTGGAGACCAGCGTCTCCAAGGGCAAGGACTCCCTGATCCTCACGGGCCAGCTGGGCGACGTCATGAAGGAGTCGGCCCGCGCCGCCCTGACCTATGCCAAGAACCACGCGGAGGATTTCGGCATCGACAAGAATCAGCTCAAAGACCTGGAGCTCCACGTGCACGTCCCGGCAGGCGCGGTCCCCAAGGACGGCCCCTCCGCCGGCGTGGCCATGGCCACCGCCGTGATCTCGGCCCTCGCGGGGCGGCAGGTACGGAGCGACATCGCCATGAGCGGCGAGATAACGTTGACCGGCCGGGTACTGCCTATCGGCGGCGTGAAGGAGAAGGTGCTGGGCGCCTACCGTGCCGGGATCAGGGACGTGGTGCTGCCGAAGCAGAACGAAGCCGACCTGGATGACCTGCCGGTGGAGGTCCGGGAAGAGGTGCGGTTCACCTTCGCGGAGAACCTGAGCCAGGTCCTGGCACACGCCCTCCGGGGCGCCCGCCTCGAGGACGGGGCGCTGACGTTCAGCGACGCCATGGCGCCGGGGGACAGGCGGGAGAGCCGGCCGGACCTACATTAGATGGGTGATCCCGTCAGAAGGGGATCCCGCCCGCGGCCACCGACTTGATGTTCACGAACTCGAGCATGCCGTAGCGGGCCAGCTCGCGGCCGTACCCGCTGCGCTTCACGCCGCCGAACGGGAGCCTCGGGTCGCTGGCCACCATGCGGTTGACGGCCAGGCAGCCGGCGTCGATCTCCGCCACCAGCCGGTCCGCCTCGGCGGCGTCGGCGGTCCAGACGCTGGCGCCCAGTCCGAAGGGGGTGTCGTTCGCCCGTTCGATTGCCTCGTCCAGGCTGCCCACCACCAGTATGGCGGCCACGGGCCCGAACGTCTCCTCGCGGGCCGCGGCGCTGCCATCGGGCAGGTCTGTCAGGACGGTGGGCGTGTAGAACCAGCCCGGCCGGTCCGGCACGGTCCCGCCGGTGCGCAGCCGTGCCCCGTCCGCCACGCTGCGCTCCACCTGGACCGCCAGCTCGTCCCGGATGGATTCGGTGGCCAGGGGTCCCACGTCCGTGTCCTCGGCCATGGGATCGCCTACCACCAGCGCTTCCGTCCTGGCCACGAAGCCGTCGATGAACCGCTCCGCCACTGCCTGGTGGACGATGAAGCGCTTGGCGGCGATGCAGCTCTGGCCGTTATTGATGTGGCGGGCCTCCACGGCGGTCGCCACCGCCCGGTCCAGATCCGCGCTGGGCATGACCACGAACGGGTCGCTGCCGCCCAGCTCCAGGACCGTCTTCTTCAGCGACCGGCCGGCCACGGACCCCACCGCCGCGCCCGCGCCCTCGCTGCCCGTGAGCGTCGCCGCCCTGACCCGCGGGTCCTGGATGATGCCCTCCACGGCGCCGGATCCGATGAGCAGGGACTGGAAGACGTGCTCCGGGAAGCCGGCGCGCCGGAAGACCTCCTCGATGGCCAGTGCGCAGGCGGGCACGTTGGACGCGTGCTTGAGCAGGGCCACGTTCCCCGCCATCAGCGCGGGCGCCGCGAACCGGAACAGCTGCCAGAACGGGAAGTTCCATGGCATCACCGCCAGGACGGGTCCCAGCGGCTGGTAGGCGATCCAGCTCCGCTCCGCGGCGGCGTCCACGGGATCGTCGGCCAGGAAGGCCTCTCCGTTCTCGGCGTAGTAGCGGCAGACCCACGCGCACTTCTCCGCCTCGGCCATGGCGGCGGCCAGCGGCTTGCCCATCTCCCGGGTCATGAGCTCGGCCCAGCGCCGTCGGTCGTCGTCCAGGACCGCGGCCGCCTCCCGGAGCCAGGCCGCCCGCTCATCGAAGCTGGTCAGCCGGTAGGACGAGAAGGCGGCCTCCGCCCGACCGAGGCGCTCCTCGAGCTCCTGGTCTGACAGCGTCTCGTAGCGCTCCAGCACCTCCCCGGTGGCGGGGTTCACACTCTCCATCTGGCTCATCCTCATCTCCGGCTCAGGTCCGCGTTGCCGCCCGTCACGGCCTGAAGGATACGATGCTACGGCCGGAACAGATACTGGAGCTTGAGGAAGAACTGCCGATCGGTGCGCTGGAAGCCGCCGTGCGGCTGGTCGAACGAGTCGTAGCCGTGGGTCGAGCCGATGTACAGGATGCTGAGCGGGTTGAGCCGGTACATGATCAGCGGCTCGAAGCTCAGCGACTCACTGAAGTCGTCGTACTGTACCACCAGCCGGGCGTTCAGCTCGCGGGTGAACTGGTAGTTGATCCGGGAGCGGGTGATGTAGCCGGCGAAGAGCTCGTCGCCCGCTTCGCCGACCATCCGCTGATAGGCGACGGACGGCTGGATGACGAGCCGCTGGGTCGGCTTCAGCTCGCCATTGAGACCCATGCTGAAGCCCGTGCCCACCTGGCCGGCGCCGAACTGCCGCAGGACCCAGTCTCCGCCATTCACCGACACGCCCACGTTCGCCCGCTCACTGTAGGCGGAAGACACGGAGATCCAGCCGGTGTTCAGCGAGCCGTAGCGCGTGCCATCGAACCGCTCGTCGGTACGCCGGAATCCGCCGTTCAGGAACGTCTGACCCTTCATCTGGACGTTGAGCGTCGGTGCCACCGACCGCTCCCTGAGCAGGCCGTCGAAGTTGACGCCCTGGCTGGCCGCAAGGTGGATCACCGCCCGGTCCACCAGCCCCCCGTCGGGATACAGGCTCCAGTTGCCCCAGGCGCGCAGGTTCCGGTAATCGTTGCGGGCCTGGAACCCGTTGGCGGTCCGGAAGGTGGGCGAGGCGTCCTGGTAGCTGGCCCCGAAGCTGATGGCCCGGGAGGACCGGCTCACGCTCAGGAAGGCGGCATGGCCCGCGAAGGATTCGCCGTCCAGGGCCACGGTGTGCCCCCCGTCGCCGAAGGTCAGGTCCCTGTCGCCCAGGTCACCGGTCTCCGGCTCCGCGGTATGACTGGCCACCACCTGTGCCCGCACCTGCCAGCTGTCGCCCAGCCTGAGCCGTGCATCGGCGCCCACCGTGCTGCCCGAGCCGCCGCCACGGTAGCGACGGTCGGTGAGGAGCAGGCCGACCTGGGAGCCTTCGCCCACGTCGCCCTGAACCCTGAGGATGTTGCTGACGCTCCGGTCGGCGCCCACGAACAGGGTCCGCTCCTCCAGCGGCACCAGGATGGGCGTGCGCTCGTCCACGGCCCCGATATAGCCCACGCTGACGCGACCCTGGCGGCCGATGACCTTGCCGGCGCCCACGGGGCTGTTGATGGCGCGGGTATAGACCTGGGAGATGGACGTCTCGAAGAGGTCGGCGCCTTCCTGGAAGAACGGCCGCCGCTCCGGGAACGACAGAGCGAAGGTGGTGTTCACGTCGATCTGGGCGGCGTCAGACTCCACCTGGCTGAAGTCCGGGTTGTAGGTGGCTTCAGCCGTCCAGCCGGGCCGGAAGGGGTAGCGGACGCCCATGGACAGCGCCGCCGTCGGGCTGCTGTTCTGGAAGCTGGACGGGTCGCCACCGTCGCTCAGACTGCCCGACTGGGACGCCACCAGCGAGGGGAGTAGCTCGATGCCGCCGCCCGCGCGCACCCCCTCGATCCCCGTCAGGTTCCCGCTCTGGCAGAGCAGGCAGGGGTTGGCCTGGGTCAACGCGCTCCACGCGTACTGGCGCATGGTGGAGCGGGGGTGGAACACGACGAAATTGACCCGCCACTCCTGCTTGTCGCCGTTGGGGAACTGCAGACTGCTGAAGGGGATGGCCATCTCCACCTGGTACCCGGTCTCGGTGATCCTGCCCGCCGACTCGTAGATCATGTCGAAGCCGATGTCGTCCGAGTTGTCCGAGATCCGCATGTCGATCTGGACACCCAGTGGGTTGGACCCGATCAGGTAGCCGGTGGCGTTGTTGCCGAACGGGTCGATCAGGATACCGACCAAGTCGTCGCCCATCACGTCGTCACGGTTCCGCAGTGACGCCCGGATCGCCGACGGGTCGTCGGTGACCCTGAAGGCCACGTACAGGTTACGCTCATCGTAGGTCACCCACGCCTCGATGGGCACCGCGGCCGGGATGCCTTCCCGGGGCTGGAACTCGGCAAAGCCGGTGACCGGGTCGGCGTGCTCCCAGCCAGCGTCGTCCAGCTTGCCATCGATCACGATGGCCGCGGACGTCGGCTGGATCTCCAGTGTGGGCTGGATCTGGGGCCGGAACTCCAGGGTGGCCGGGTTGGCGCTACTGGCAGCGGGCGCGCTGTCGGCGCTGGTCTGGGCGCGTACACCAGGCGCCGCCAAGAACAGGCAGAAGCAGAGGGCGCAAGTGATGCTCTTCATCGTTTCTCCTATCTCGAGCGGGCCCGTAGACTCGCGGCTCCGCGGCATAGTCCCATCGTCATCCAGCCGTACGAGACCAACCGCGACCGGGTTTCAAATGGCATGGGCTTCGAGCATCGAACCCCGAACTCCGAGAGGCTGTCTGGCAAACCCGCCGGCTTCGAGGGCAGCACAATCTTCGAACAGCGTGACACGAAGGGCGCGGACGAGTCGGAGGACGCGGAATGGGTATGGGTAAGGGTATGGCAATACTCGGTGCGGACTGGATTGCCGCCTCCGAGCCCACCGTGTCACGCTGTTGGATTGTTCTGCTCACCCCGGGGCGGTGGAATAGCCGGACCGACCCACCTTCACCGGCCTGGCCGTTGCACGTAGTTTCCTCAGGGCGGAAGCCGCTGGAGCAGGAGCGGAGCGTGGAGATTACAAAGTCGGGGATCGCTGGCACCGTGGTGGTGCTCATAGTGGTGGTGGTATGCGTGCGCCTGGGCTTGTGGCAGCTCGACCGCCGGGACCAGCGCCTCGAGCGCAACACCGCCGTCGCCGAGCGCATGGCCGAGGAGCCCATGGCGCTGGCCGCGATACCAGCCGACACCGTGGGTATTACCCATCGCCGGGTCACCGTTCGTGGGCGCTACGACCATGACCGGTCCTTCGTCCTGGGCGCCCGCAGTCATCGTGGCGTGCCGGGTGTCTACGTCTTCACCCCCATGCGCCTCCATGACGGAGCGATCCTGGTGAACCGTGGCTTCGTGCCGTCACCGGACGCGGCCACGGTGGAGATGGAAGCGCTGAGCCGGCCGCCCGAGGCGTCGGTCACCGGCATGCTGCTCGCTTTCCCAGACGTGCCCATCACCCCGGCCACCGAGCCGTTCCAGACCCGCTGGTTCCGGCTGGACGGCCAGTCCATCAGGGCCCAGTACCCCTACGACCTGGCAACCCTCTACCTGCTGGACACCGGCCCGGAAGGCGCCAGCAACGACGGCTCCACCGGCTCCGTGGACCCGCTCCCCCTGGGGCCGCCCGAGCTGGACGCCGGGTCCCACCTGTCGTACGCGGTACAGTGGTTCAGCTTCGCCACCATCTTCCTGGTCGGCTGGCTGGCCCTGCTGCTGCGCCGGAGCGGGAAGACCGCCACCAGCAGCGGCACCGGCAGGTAACGAACGCGCGGAAGTGGCATCGGCTTCGAGCATCGGACTCCGAACTCCGATCTCCGAACTCCGAACTCCGACCGCTCCGCCACCTCCCCGCCGCCGGTTGACGGGCTTCGACGGAGCGCCGGGTACGGTCGAGCGCCGGGCGCTCGTCGCCGATACCCTGAACCTCGAGATTGCTTGCTCCGAGAGGCTGTCCCGCAACCGGCCGGCTGTTCCAGATCAAGGCTCTTCTCATGCCTCGGGGCGGTGGCAACCTTCGAACAGCGTGTCACGCTGTTGGAATGTTTGGCTCGCCCGGCAGCATGAGCACCGCCGGCTCGCCCGGAAGCATGAGGGGCTCATGTTGACCTGCCGGCCCCAACCGGCTCTCTTTCCTACCGGTGCCGCGCGTTGGGGCGGTGCCTGCAATCCCAATCATGACTGAACGGGGAAGTAACCGATGACGGATCTACTGCGGGCGAGGCGCCGAGTCGGCGCGACGCCAATTGCCCTTTTCCTCCTGGCGGTCGCCGCGCTGTTGCAGCCGCTCCCGATCGCCGCTCAGAAGCAGGGCCTGGATCACGACGCGTACGACAGCTGGCTCACCATCCGTGGCGAGCGGATCTCCAGCGACGGCGCCTGGGTCCTTTACCAGTTGGCCCCGCGGGTGGGCGACTCGGAGCTGGTGGTGACCGATCGATCCGGCCGCGTCGAGCACCGGGTCGACCGGGTCGGCCAGGCCCGCTTCGCGCCTGACCCCAGCTTCGCCGTGTTCACCATCGTCCCCGCCCACGATTCGGTGCGGACGTTGAGGCTGAACCGGACGCGACGGGAGGATATGCCGCCTGACACGCTGGGCGTGCTGACCCCGGGCACGGGTGACGTCCAGCGAGTAGCCGCTGTCCGTTCGTGGCGCCTGCCCGATCGCGGCGGGAGCGTGGTTGCCTATCTCATGGACACACCGGCGGAGGAAGAGGCGCTTGCGGAGCCGGAAGCGACGGCGGAGGCTCCCGCCGAGGCGGCTCCA
The DNA here is from genome assembly GCA_007126035.1 of Gemmatimonadota bacterium. GTDB lineage: Bacteria > Gemmatimonadota > Gemmatimonadetes > Longimicrobiales > RSA9 > SLCC01. The sequence continues at coordinate 10,327 of SLCC01000007.1, read as the reverse complement.
CTGGGCGAGGCCGCCCGGGCGCAGCCGCGCGCCAGGTCGGACCGGCGGAAGCCGGAAGGCCGGACGCTGGTGGTGCGGGACCTGGAGACGGGCGCGGAGCACCGGTACCGGGACGTGGTGGATTACGCTTTCAGCGCCGATGGCGAAGCGCTGGCGTACACGGCGTCGAGCGGCGACGGCGCCGCGGACGGAGTGTACCTGGTGGACCCGAGCACCGGGGCAGTCCGGTCGCTGCTCACGGGAGAGGGCCTCTACACGCGCCTCACGGTCTTCGATGACGGCAGCCAGATGGCCTTCCTCTCGGACCGGGAGTACCACCATGACGACGAGCCCGAGTACGAGCTCTACGTCTGGCGGGACGGCCGGGACGCCGCCCGGCAGGTGGCTACCAGCGGCACGCCCGGCATCCCCGCCGGCTGGTGGGTCAGCGAGCACGGCAGCCTGAGGTTCTCGGATTCCGGCCGGCGCCTGTTCTTCGGCACCTCGCCCCGACCCGCACCCGAGCCGCCGCAGGACTCCTTGCTGCCGAACGAACGGGTCACCATCGACGTCTGGCACTGGCAGGACGACCAGATCCAGCCCATGCAGCTGCTGAGGGCGAACGCCGAGCGCCGGCGCAACTTCCAGGCGGTGGTCCACCTGGACCGGCGAGACCGGGTGGTCCAGCTCGCCACCGAGGCCAAGCCGTCCGTACAGGTCGGCGGCCGGGGCGATGGCGACCTGGGCGTGGCGGAGACCAGCGTGCCGTACCAGACACTGATCGGCATCGAGTCGCCGGGCTTCAGCGACCTCTGGCTCGTGGACGTCAGGGACGGCCAGCGCCGCGTGTTACTGGAGAACCGGCAGATCGGCGCCGCCTCCCTCTCCCCGGAAGGACGGTGGCTGGCCTGGTACGACTTCGCCGACCGCCAGTGGCACGCCCTGGACACCAGGCGCGACCAGCGGACGGTCCTGAGCGACCAGATCCCCTTCCCGGTCTGGAACGAGGACGACGACCGGCCCATGCACCCGTCACCGTACGGGCGCGCCGGCTGGACCGAGGGAGACCGTGAGCTGCTCATCTACGACCGCTACGACATCTGGGCCGTTGATCCAACGGGCCGGTCCGAGCCCCGCCTGGTCACCGACGGACTGGGCCGCGAGCAGGGGATCCGGTTCCGTCACATCGACCTGGACCCGCGGGAGCCGGCCATCGCACGGGACGCGCCGCTACTCCTGAGCGCGTTCCAGACCCGGACCAAGGACGCCGGCTTCTTCCGTGGCGACATCCGGGGCTCACGCCCCCAGCAACTCCTCTTCGGGCCCAAGAGCTACGGCCGGCCCAGCCCGGCCGAGGACGGCGGCGCACTGCTCTACACCCGGGAGGACGTGGCGGAGTTCCCGGACCTCTGGGTCTCGGACCCGTGGCTCGAGGGCGGCGTCAGGGTGAGCGACGCCAACCCGCAGCAGAGTGACTACAACTGGACCACGGTAGAGCTGGTGGAGTGGGTCAGCACCCATGGCGCGCCGCTCCAGGGGCTCCTGTACCGGCCGGAGGAATTCGATCCGTCCAGGTCGTACCCCATGATGGTCTACTTCTACGAGCGGAGCAGCAACAACCTGCACCGCCACTCGCCGCCGCTGCCGCACCGGTCCGTCATCCAGCCCACCTTCTACGCCAGCCGCGGCTACCTGGTCTTCGTGCCGGACATCGTGTACCAGGAGGGCTTCCCGGGGAAGAGCGCCATGGACGCGGTCATGCCCGGCGTCCTCACGCTGGCGGCGGAGCCCTGGGTCGACGAGACGCGGCTCGGCGTGCAGGGCCATAGCTGGGGCGGCTACCAGATAGCCCACATGATCACCCGGACCGACGTGTTCCGGGCCGCCGGGGCCGGCGCCCCCGTGGCCAACATGACCAGCGCCTACGGCGGCATCCGCTGGGCCACCGGCATGAGCCGTATCTTCCAGTACGAGCGAACCCAGAGCCGGATCGGCGGCTCGATCTGGGAGCGGCCGCTCCACTACATCGAGAATAGCCCGCTCTTCCACCTGGACCGGGTCGAGACGCCGCTCCTCATCATGCACAACGACGAGGATGGTGCCGTGCCCTTCGAACAGGGTATCGAGCTGTTCATGGGACTGCGGCGCCTGGGCAAGCCGGCATGGATGATCAACTACAACGATGAGCCGCACTGGCCCACCACGGCGGCGAACATCCGGGACTGGAACATCCGGATGCAGCAGTTCTTCGATCACTACCTGATGGACGCACCGGCACCGGCCTGGATGACCCACGGCGTGCCTGCCACCGAGAAGGGCAGGACGCTGGGACTCGACCTGGTCGAGCAGGAGGTTGGCACTCCCTGACGGACCGGCCAGGCAACCCCCTGACCACAACCGCCAAGAGATCCCCGCGGGCTCGGCCCGCGGGGATCTCTTGCATCACGCATCGAACGGCATTGCGCCGCCACGTTTCCGGCTTAGCTTGGAGGCGGGAAGTAGCCCCTACACACAACAGGAGGAAGGAATGGCAAAGGCACGGGGTGGGCTCGCGCAGAAGGTCCAGCCGGATCCGCAGCTCGCGAAGATCGTCGGGGACAAGCCGATGACCCGCAGCGAGATCACGAAGAAGGTCTGGGACTACGTCAAGAAGCACGATCTCCAGGACAAGCAGAACCGGCGCATGATCAACGCCGATGACACGATGCGGCCCATCTTCAACGGCCAGAGCCAGGTCTCGATGTTCGAGATGACCAAGCTGGTGAACCAGCACGTCTCGAAGGTCTGATCCTACAGACGAGACTACCGTGAGGCGCCGGTCCGGCGGATCGGCGCCTCACCATCAGACCAGGCCGAATAACTCCTCCAGCTCCCAGGGCCACTCCACCGTCGCCTCGGCCCCCTCCGCCAGGGCGTCCCGAGCAAGTTGCGCCCGGTCCTCCGCGTCTCGGGACCAGAGTGCCATTACGGGCCGCAACCCTGCCGCCCGCGCCGCCTGCATGTCACTCACCGTGTCGCCCACGTACGGGACGCGGTCGGCCGGCACCCCAAGAACATCCAGCGCCAGCTCGAGGCCGTGGGGATCAGGCTTCGGCGCCCTCACATCGTCGTCGAAGACCAGCACGTCGAAGGGGCCGAGCGGCGCCGCCACGCTGGTGACCTGCCAGGAACGACGACTCTTGCCCGTGACGATGCCCAGCGGTACCGCCGCTTGGCGCAACGAGGCCAACAGCTCCGGCACACCTTCGTAGACACCCTGGAACAGCCTGGCGTGAAGGTCGCGGTACGCCTGGTAGAAACCTGCGAGACAGACCTCCAGATCCGCTTCCGCCACCACCGCCCGGATGAACGCCAGCTCCGATGTCGGCCTGAGAGCCAGGATGTCTTCCTGGGTCAGGCCCTCCATGACGTACGGCTCCACCGCCGCACGGTACGCCTCCACGTAGAGCGCCCTGGTGGATACGAGCGTGCCGTCCAGGTCGAACAGCACCGCAGCCGGGATGCCGTTCCCGCTCACGCCGACGGGCACCGCGTCAGCCGCCGGCGATGGTGCCCGCACGCTCCGTTGCCCGCCGGGAGCGACCCAGAAGGTCGACCCACCGCCGGAAGCCGCCACTACCACGATGGACCAGCACCGCCCGGGTCGTGCCACGGATCACCTTGTCGGCAACGCTCCCCAGCAGCACCCGACTCAGACCGCCCCGGCCGTGGGTGCCCACTACCAACAGGTCAGCCCCCACCTCCTCAGCCACCTCCAGGATTGCCGGCGCCGGGTCGTAATCCACCACCACCCGCGTCTCCACCTCTCGCCCAGCCAGCAGCTCGCAGCGGGACACCCCCTCCATATAGCCCTTGTAATACGCTTCCCGGGCCGCCAACTCGTCATTGCTCTGAGGAATGGCGTTGGGAAGATACGGGGCCGACCCCGCCATGGACGGAGACATGACGTGCAGCAGGACCACTGACGCGTCCGACGTCGTGCCCAGCCGGACCGCGTCCATCAACGCACGCTCCGCTATCTCGCCGCCGTCCAGCGCCGCCAGAACACGGTGGAAGACTCGCTCAGCCGACGGGTCCAGATCATGGGTCGCGGCGCACGGCCTGACCAGCAGGACGGGGACATGGCACTGCCGGACCATGTCGTCCGTGGTGCTGCCCAGCCACGCCCGCTGGATGCCGCCACGACCATGCGTGGACATCACCACCACCTCAACCCCCTGCTCCTCCACATGCTGCGACAGCGCCTCCGCAACCCGCCCACGTAGAAGGGCCGGCCGGATCTCCACGCCCGTAGCCGCCAGCCGCTCCGCCAGCCCGTCCACGTACGCCGACTCCCGATCCACATCGTCCAGCACGCCACCTTCCATGCCCTCCACCAGTGGATACGTGGGGAGCGCTGCCTCGGAAGGGACGTGCACCAGGGCAACATGAAAAGTGGCACCGGCACTACGCGCGATCGCAAGGGCGTACGGGATGGCGTGCTCGGCAAAGTGAGAACCGTCGACAGGAACGAGGACCGATGTAGGTATGGGTCACCTCGCTTGCTGAAGATGGAACGGGGCCCGACAGCGACTCTCCGGCGAAGCCCCTACCCGCGCGCCGCGGACCCCCATTCCAAACTGAAAATGGCATCCGCCGCCGGGGCATCGCTGTAGGGGCATGGCTGAAAACGCTGTAAGCCAGAACCCCACACGACCAGCCGCTCAGCGACCGGCGGGGGCCGGTGGCTGGTGGTTCTGGAGACACGCAGCTCAGAGGCTCCCCTCTTCGATCAGCCGTCGCAGCTCGGTGGCCACCTTGGGGCGGGCAGTCAGCAGCAGGAGGCCGTCATGGTGGCGGAGCAGGTAGCGGAGGGCGGGACGGAACCCGCCGCCGCGCATCTCCAGGGGCCCCACCTCGTCCAGGACGATCAGGTCCACGTCGCCAGTTTCTTTCAGGACACGCTCCGCCGTCTGGAACGCGGCGCTGCTCAGGTAGTAGAGCCCGGCGCGCAGGTCCAGGCCCGGCTCAGGGTCGACGGAAGCCAGCAGGCGACGGTGCCCCGGCTGAGCCACGTCCCGCAGGTGGAATCGGGCCTTCACCCCGTCGAGCCACTCCGCCTCGCTGTAGAAGCCGGCGGCGGTGAGACCGCGGCGGCGGGCTCGTGCCAGTGCGTTCTGGATGTAGGCGGTCTTCCCGCTGTTCCGCTCGCCCACCACCAGGACCACGTGCGACCACATGGTCCTGTCACCGGGCCTTCAATCCGATGCTGAGCTCCCGGCCCGGCGACGGCAGGCCGAATCGGCTGAAGTACGCGCCGTCCAGCAGGTTTCCGACCCTGGCATAAACGCTGAGGCGGTCGAGGAGCCGATGCTCTGCCCTGAGGTTGATCATGAGCATGTCATTCAAGGGTTCCCAGGCCCCGGTGTCCAGGTTCTGGTAGTGCTGGCTGGCGGTGTAGCTCATATCGCCGCCGATCCGGCTCCGTTCCCCGAGCCGGAGGCTGCCCATGGCGCTGAGGCGATGGGCGGGGCGATACTCGAGGCGGTCCGACTCCCGGTCCGGTGAGCGGTTGAGTGCCCGTAGCAGCGTGTAGGCGACGCCAATGGTCCCGTTCTGGACACTGCGCCGGGCATCCAGTTCGATGCCTTCCATCCGGGCCCTGGACAGGTTCTGTAGTTGACGGAGCCCGGGTTCTATCACCACGTCGGTGATGGCGTCGGTGAGCTGGCTCCGGAACAGCGCTGCGCTGCCCTGCCAGGCCCCCGTCGCCATGTCCAGCCACACCTCGGTGTGGATGGCGGTCTCCGCCCGCAGGTCGGGGTTGGGCAGGTTCCGACCGTGGCGGGCGGAGTACAGCTCCTTCATGGTGGGGAACCTGCTCTTGCGGGCCACGGCCACGCGGCTGGCCAGGGCTTCGCCATGCTGGTGCCGCACCGCCGCCTGGGCGTTGAGCTGCCGCACCGGCAAGGCATCGTCGCCGTCTCCAGTGGGACGCAGCTCGCTCACGTTCCCGCCCACCATGAAGCTCACGGCGTCGGACCAGTCCAGGTCCTGCTCGAGCCCCACCGTGACGAGGTCGGTGGCCTGCCGGTCGAACGGGTCGTCCCAGTCCCGCCCCCGGTGGACGTCACGTCGGTAGGAGACCACGGCGTCCGTGGCCCCGACGCTGAGGACCGAGAAGGACGGATAGAGGTTGAACCCGCTGCTGTGGTCGTCGTACTCGGAGTCGAAGGCGTAGCGCCGCTCCTGGGTGGTGAAGGTGGCGTCGTCGAAGGAGCGGAGCATGTTCCGGTGGCGGTCGTGGAACCAGACCGTCCGCAGACCCAGCCAGGACGTGAGGTCGTGGTCGGTGCTCAGACTGATGACGCCTTTCCGCCAGACGGGGAACCGCCAGAACCGGGGGTGGCTCGAGAGGGCATTCGGCGGGACGTCGAACCGGTTGTCGATGGCGCTCGCCGCCAGGCTCACGCCGTGGGACTCGTTGATCAGGTAGTGGCCCCTGCCCGTGAACCGTTTCCGCTCGTACGAGCTGTTGGCGCGGGCGCCGCCTTCCTCGTTGGCCGTGGGCAGGAACCGGTCGGACAGGTGGAACGAGCTCGCCCGCTCCCACGCCGCCGACCCGCTGAACCGGAGCCGACCGGTGCCGCCAGCCACCTCCGCGCTGGCGAAGGAGCGACCGTGGTCGGAACCTTCGAGCCGGGCGTGGAGCGACGGCGTGGCCGCTGGCGGCCGGGTCCTGAGGTTCACCACGCCGCCCAGAGAATTGGCGCCATGGAGGAGCGAGGAGAAGCCGTGGGAGACGCGCACGCTCTCCAGGTCCGAGCCCACGAACTGGGATATGTCGACCAGCCCGTCGTAGGGCAGGGACACCGGCACCCCGTCCACGAACACGGACACCTGCCGCTGGTCGAAGCCACGCAGTCGGAACGTATGCCCGCTACGGCTGCTCTGGGAGAAGTAAACGCCCGGCACATGCTCCATCGCCTCCACGGGGCTGCGGATGTCCAGCTCCTCGATCCGCTCCCGGCCCACCTCGTGGACCGTGGCCGCTCGGGTAACGGCGTTACGCGTCTCCAGCACCACGATCTCCGCCAGCCTGTAGGCGGGCACGGCGGGGATGGTGTCCTGGGCCGGGGCGGCCACCGCGTCCGGCGGGGGGTCGTGCTGGGCGCCTGCCCCGTGAGGGAGGACCAGCGCCGCGACCAGGATCACCATCGGTACCCTCGACCACCTCATCCTGTCCTGCCCTTCTTGTATGAATACGACTCCGCCCGCACCACCGCCCGGGCAATCAGCTCGGCCGTCCACGACAGTATGTGCCTGATGGGGTTCCGACCACGGCGCTGGGAGCGGTACTCGTGGTACGACTCCGTGGCCATGGCTCGCATCTGGGGCAACAGCTCCATGGCCAGGCCGAACGCTTCACCGAACTGGCGGAATCGGGTCCGGCCCAGTTGCCGGGTGATCTCCTCGAGGGATAGCCGGGTGGTGAAGAGCTTCAATGCCATGAGAATGATCAAGCCTCGCTCCACCATCACCACGGTAGCCTGTACGTACTCGGGGGCGTACGGGATGCCCATGAACACGGCGCTGCGGTCGCCCAGCAAAACGGGCACGCCGCCCACCATGAGGGCGATGAACAGCAGCAGCCGCCAGCGGAGCAGCATCCGGAACGCTCGTGGCTCCAGGATGGCCACGGGGGCAAGCGCCAGGGGGACCAGGATCAACTGGTTCTCGAACGTCACGGATATGGCCAGCAGGAGCTGGACGCACAGGAGCGTCAACCACCTGCTCATGCCACCCCCCGCTCCGCCCTGAGCCGCCGCACCCTGGCCTCCACCTCCCGGCCCAGACGATGCCCCGCCAGGCCCGCCGCTGTGCCCACCGTCACTATGAAGACCAGCCAGGCGCCCAGCAGCACCATCAGGCTGGGGTGCTCCAGGCCCAAAAAGGCCCGTCCCCGCTCGAACATCTCCAGGTATATCTGGATGATCCCCGAGCCGTAGAGGATTCGGTGGGCGATGAGCGGGTGCACTGTGGTGTAGGCGAGGAGTACCACGCCAGCCAGGGCGCACGACACCCGACGCAGCCCCAGCGTGGAGATGATGATCTCCGCCAGCAGCGCCTCGATCAGGATGGCCCAGATCGGACCCAGGATGAACCCGCCCATGGAGAAGATCTTCAGGAGCGCCGCCACGCCGCCCATCATCAGGATCGAGCCCCGCCGGGGCACGAGGTAGCGCCCGGCCAGCAGGATGATCAGCGCCAGGGCCACCATTACGAAGCCGGTGAACGGTATCCGCAAACTCTTCAGCGCCGTGCCCAGGGTGATCTCCAGCAGTCCCCAGAGCGTGCCGAACACCGCTATGTAGAGGGTGTCGCGGCTCAGCCTCATGGGCGCCTGGTTCTGCATACGGATCCGCCTCCTCGACAAAGCCCCCACTCCCGGGCTGGGAATGGGGGCCATTGATCCCTGTCATAGAGCCTCCTTTCCAAGTCACGGGGATGTCCCCGATCGGGAGGCCTGCAGGTTTCCCGGCAGACCTGGCGGCTCGCGTCCCGTGGGCCTCGTCACCTTTAGGGGCTGCGAGCTCGGAGTCCATTGTCTTTCTCGCCAGACCCATCCAGGCCCGACGTACCACCAAGGTAGTGCCTTCACGCGCGCAAGGCTATCGCTCCCGGCAACTACTCAATCCGTCCGTCAATCCGTCCGTCAGCGCCTCAACGGCGGAAGACCCAGGTGTAGGTGAACGGCTCGCGCAGCCGCTCGCTGTAGACCGTCACCTCGAAGTCCATCTTGCCATCCGGGCGGAGCCGCAGCACGTGCCGCTTCTGGCCGTCGTCCGAATCGAAGAACTGGGTGATGACCCCGTCGCCCAGCTCGGTCTTCACCCGGACCACCTCGCCGTCGGGCCGGGTGTAGGGGACGAACTCGCCGGTCCGGGGCGAGATGGTGGGCGGTTCGTCGCTCCGGAACAGGATGTAGACATCGTCGCCCGGATAGTCGACGACGATCCGGTCGATGGGCTCGTTGGCCCCGGCAAGCCGGTTCCTGGCCACGCGGCGGATCAGGAAGTTCAGGTGCGACACCGCCTCGTTCACCGCGGGGCCGATATCCTCGCTTTCCTCGGGCACGAAGTGCCAGGTCCCTGCCGGAATGGGCTCTTCCTGGGCGACGACGGCGCCGGCGCCGATACCCAGAGCCAGGAGCGCCGCAGCGCTTGGAAGGAGCGTCTTTGCAACCGTCACAGGTCCTCGCTTTGTCAGGGGGAACGGTAGCTGAGCCGACCGGTGGTCACTCGTTGGCCGTGCGCCGGGATCTGTCCTTGCCTGACCACCTACTGTGACGATGGCGGGATTCTGGTTGCCCGGCAAGTAGCCGGGGCTGGCGCGCCCAGCGCATCGCGGGGCTCGTGCGATTTGTGCAGTACCCCACGCGGTGGTACCATACGGCTCAGCGCGGGCCGACCAGGGCCCTGGCCTGTTGACAATAGGTGTGATTGAATGGCGGACACGTTCGAGCAACTTGGGATCGCGCCGGAGTTGGCCCGGGGCGCAGAATCGATCGGGTGGGTGCGGCCTGGGGGGCTCCAGCGAGACGCGCTGCCCATCATCAGGCGAGGGAACAACGCGGTGCTGCACGCGTCGGCCGGCGCTGGCGCTACCGGCGCCTACGCCCTCGGGATCCTGGACCGCCTGGCCTCGACGGAACCGGCGAACGAAGCCGACGCCGCCGTGGACGTCGGGGTCGACGTCGCGGTGGGCGCAGCGCCCAGGGCCCTCGTGATCACGCCTGACACGCACGTCGCTTCCGGAGTGGCCACGTGCATGGCACGGCTCGCCGCCGCCACCGATCTCCAGGTGCGGGCCCTGGCCCCGGGCTGGGTGGGCCGCGAGGCCCACCTGCTGGTGGCCTCCGCGGAGGTGGCAGTCGCGGCCGTGCGGGACTCGACGCTCAAGGTCGACGGGCTCGAGGCGCTGGTGGTGCACGCCGCCGACCAGCTCGCCGCCACCGACCAGTGGGATACCCTGGAGGTCCTGCTCGAGGCGTCGCCCTCCGGCGCGCAGCGGGTCCTGCTGACGGCCCGGCTCGACGCGGCCACGGAGAGCTTCATCGAGCGCCACGTCCGGAAGGCCATGAACATCCCGTCGCGGCCCGTGGAGGTGCAAGAGGACCAGCCCGAGCCATTTGTCACCGTCGAATACGTCCTGGCGCCCGAAGGCGACAAGGTCGCGGCCTCGGCCGAGCTCATCGCCGCCACGGAGGCGGCCGAGGTGGCCGTGATCTGCCGCACCGCCGCGCGGGCCCAGCGCGTGGCATCCGAGCTGGGCGCCCGCGGGATGATCGTCGCGGGCGGCGACGACG
>SLCC01000077.1 GCA_007126035.1 Gemmatimonadota bacterium | reverse complement strand
CTGCATCAGCTTGGCGCCGACGCCCAGCAGCACGTCCTTGATGTCCGGCAGCGTCGCCGCCAGCTCGTCCTTCGTGATGACCAGCGGCGGGGCGAAGCGGATGACCTGGTCGTGGGTCTCCTTGGCCAGGATACCCCGGTCCTTGAGCGCCTCGCAGTACGGCCGGGCCAGGCCCGCGTCCTTGCGGATCACGACGCCGATCATCAGGCCGCGGCCCCGCACCTGCTCCACCACCGGCGCGTGGATGGCCTTGAGCTCATCCATGAACCAGGCGCCCAGCTCATCGGCCCGCTCCGCCAGCTTCTCGTCGACCAGCACGTCCAACGCGGCGAGTCCGACGGCGGCGCCCAGCGGGTTCCCGCCGAAGGTGGAGCCGTGGGTGCCCGGGGTGAAGACGTCCAGCACCTCCGAGTTGGCCAGGACCGCGGAAACGGGATAGACGCCGCCGCCCAGGGCCTTGCCCACGATGACCATGTCCGCCCGCACGTCATCCCACTCGCTGGCGAACATGCGGCCCGTCCGGCCCAGACCCGTCTGGATCTCGTCGGCTATCAGGAGCGCGCCATGCTCCTCGCAGAGCCGCTTGGCGCCCTTCAGGAAGCCCTCCGGCGGGACCACCACGCCGGCCTCGCCCTGGATCGGCTCCACCAGCACCGCTACCGTCCGCTCCGACATGGCGTCACGCAGCACGTCCAGGTCGCCGTATGGCAGGATCCGGAAGCCCGGCGTCAGCGGGCCGAAGTTCTTCTTGTACAGCTCGTCCGAGGAGAAGCTGATCACCGTGGTGGTGCGGCCATGGAAGTTGTCCTGGAAGACGATGATCTCGGCCTGGTTCTCCGGGATGCCCTTGACCTCGTAGCCCCACTTCCGCGCGGCCTTGATGGCCGTCTCCACCGCCTCGGCCCCCGTGTTCATGGGCAACGCCTTGTCGTAGCCCGACAGCTCACACAGCCGCTTCAGGAACGGCCCCATACGATCGTTGTGGAAGGCCCTGGACGTGAGCGGCAGGCGCTGGGCCTGCTCGATCAGGGCCTTCACGATGCGGGGATGGGCGTGGCCCTGGTTCACCGCCGAGTACGCGGCCAGCATGTCCAGGTACTTGCGGCCCTCGACGTCCCAGACCCAGATCCCTTCGCCCCGGGTCAAAACCACTGGAAGCGGGTGGTAGTTCCTCGCGCTGTAACGCTCCGCCTCCTCCAGATACCGTTCCGTCTCCATGGCTCCTCGCAAAGCAATAATGTTCGTTCCAACACCTGCAACTACCGCCCCCGACACCGTGGATGTAGGCGACGTCGCCGGCAAGATAACACTCTTCATCGATCCTGGCTCGACGGGTCCTCCCGAGGCCCGGGCAGCTCGGTCCGGTGCCCGGCGGCCCGCTCCGCATCCCCCCGCGTGCACGTGCCTCGTGCCCGTGCGATATCCGCGTGCGGCGGTTATCGGGTCACGGTTCACGCACGAAGCACGCGCACGAAGCACGCGCACGAAGCACGCGCACGAAGCACGCGGGGCCAAGCCCGGCAACCGGCGGCCGGGTGGCTGGCGGGCGGTCGGAGCTCGGAGTTCGATACCCCCCAAGTGCCCGCCCCCCCGCGTGCGCGTGCCTCGTGCCCCTGCGATATCCGTGTGCGGCCGTTTCGGGTCACGGTCCACGCACGAAGCACGCGCACGGAGCACGCGGGCCCAAGCCCGGCAACCGGTGGCCGGGTGGCTTGCTGGGCGGTCGGAGCTCGGAGCTCGGAGCTCGATACCCCCCGAAAGCCCGCCCCCCCGCGTGCGCCTGCCTCGTGCCCGTGCGATATCCGCGTGCGGCCATTGCGGGGTCACGGGTCACGCACGAAGCACGCGCACGGAGCACGCGGGCCCGAAGCCCGGCAACCGAGATCGGCCCGGCCAAGCATATCGGCAGGAAACTGCTCCCGATGCTATCTTTATCGGTCCTGGGTAGCCCGGGGGTGGCCTGCTGGATCGGGGTTCTCGGCCGGGACGGTCACGGGGGGACCCTCTGCGGGATTCGCAGGTAGTACCGCCCCGGGGACGTGGACCGCTAACATGTTGTAGAGGCGGATGATCAGAGGATTCTCGAAGACGACCTTGGCTGGTGTGGTGCTGCTGGCGGCGGGCTGTGCCGCAGCGCCCGTGGGGGAGACGGCCGGACCGGTACCCGCCGCGCCGGATACCGTGACGGCGCCCGACCCCGAACCCTCCCCTCCGCTGGGCACTCCGCCGCCCGACCCGGATCCGATCCCGCCGCCGCCGCCGCCGCCGCCCGAGCCTGAGCCCGTCGTCCCGCCGCCACCGCCACCGACCAGGGAGCCGGCACCGGCCACTGCCGGGCCCCTCACCTCGCCGGCGCCTGTGCCAGAGGTCCCGGTGCTGGACGGTGCCGTCATGCCACGGGAGCGGATCCTGGCCTACTATGGCAATCCGGCCTCCACGCGTATGGGCATACTGGGCGAGCTCCCGCCGGACCAGATGCTGGCGCGTCTCGACGGGCAGGTGGCCGCGTGGGAGCGGGCCGACCCGTTCACGCCGGTGCGGCCGGCGCTCCACCTCATCGCCGTGATGGCGGCGAGCGACCCGGGCGAGGATGAGATGTACCGGATCCGGATGCCGTCGTGGCGGATCGAGCAGGTCAAGGAGTGGGCCGATACCCGGAATGCCCTGGTCTTCCTGGACATCCAGCCCGGCCGGAGCACGGTCCAGGCGGAGCTGCCCCGCCTGGAGCGCTGGCTCATCGAGCCGCACGTTCACCTGGCCCTGGATCCGGAGTGGGCCATGGGGCCCGACGGGATCCCGGCACGGCGCATCGGCTCCATGACCGCCGACGAGGTGAACCACGCCATCGAGTTCCTGGCGCGCATCGTCGACGAGCACCAGCTCCCGCCCAAGGTGCTGGTGGTGCACCGCTTCACCCAGGGCATGCTCCGCAACGCCCGTGACATCCGCCTCGACCCGCGCGTCCAGGTGGTGATCCACATGGACGGCTGGGGCCCGCCCGCCCAGAAGATCAGGACCTACAGGGACTTCATCGTGCCGGAAGCGACCCAGTTCACCGGGTTCAAGATCTTCTACCACAACGACCTGCGGAACAACTCGCGGCTCATGACGCCCGAGGAGGTCCTGCGACTGCGGCCGGTGCCCTTCTACATCCAGTACCAGTAGCGGCACAGCCAGGAGCACCAGCGCCCGGGTCCGGCCTCGGCAGCCGCGGGCGACGCAGCCGAGCGGGGGCACGGGCGTTGCACGGGTCGCCATGTCCACCGCTTCGAGGAGGACCGTAATGGAAGGGTCCGAGGAGTTCGGGCACCGCCTGATTGCCGAGGCCGACGACATCGCGCGCCGGATCACCGTACTGTGGAGTGGCCTGGCCCGGGACGAGCCGTGGCTCGACCGCTACACCGCCCTGACCCAGGACCACCTGCCCGAGATGATCCGTGCCCTGGCAACCGCCGCCCTGCTCCGGTCCGGGAGCCAGGACGCGGGCCGCGGGCTGGTGCGGGCAGCGCGCCAGCACGGGAGCACCCGGCGGGACGAGGGCCTGGACGACGTGACGATCCCGGGCGAGTACCTCCTGCTCCGGCGAGCCCTGCGCCCCATAGTCGCCGAGCTGGCCGGTCAGCCCGCGCTGCTCACCAGCGTCGTCGCCCATCTCGAGCTGGCCATGGGCCTGGCCGAGGCGGCCGCGCTCCACGGCTATCACAGGGATGAGCCCGACGCGTCCCCACCGGAAGACCTGGAAGCCGCCTGCCTGAGTGAGTGGACCCGGGTGGCGAGCGTGATGCAATGAGCCGCCGCCACTAACGTATGGACAGCCCGTGCCTGGCGTTCAATCTGCCCGCCAACGTGTCGGCGATGACGGTGTGGCCGGCGGCGGAGGGGTGGACGCCGTCATAGGAGAAGAGGGCGCCGAAGAAGCCGGGCGCGTCGGGGACCGGGCAGGACGTGAGGAGGGCCTGGAAGAATGATTCCTCGTCGTGGGCGGCGGGCAGGTGCTGGCACCGGCGCACCAGGTCCGGGTCGGCCAGCGCCGGTTCGAGCAACGCTGTGCCGGGGTCCACGTATATCCAGCCGTTCTCCTCCGCCCGTTGCCGGATGTGGGCGTTGAACTCCTGTACCCGCCGGCTGATGGCCTGCTGTTCCGCCGCGTCGAGGGTGAACGGGGCGCCGACGTCGCAGTCGATGGTCACGGGCCCCGTGCCACCACCGGCCAGGTGCTCGAACACGGCCTGGAACGAGACCAGCCGGTCCAGCCCGCCCGGGTTGGGCGTGCCGTCCGCCGAGAAGGGGGCGCACCGCTCGCTGACCTGGACGGCGATGGGCGGGTCCGGCAGCCGGGACAGGCCCCAGAAGTAAGCCCCGGGTTGAAGCGCGGGGGCCGTCGTCGTGGCGTCGGCCACGCCCACCAGTATGGCGTCCTGGGCCGGTGTGGACCGGATGGCCGAGACCACCTGGTCGTAGGCGGACTGGAACCGGTCCAGCGGTGTCAGGAGCGTCGAGTCACCCGCGAGCGCCGCCCGCAGCGCGTCGTTGTTGCCGAGCCATACCGACACCAGGGTGGGCCGGGCGTCCAGCATCGCCTCCACCTGTGAACGGGCGCCCAGGATCATGAGGTCCAGGCCCGTCCCCGTGCCCGTTACGGACAGGGCGTCTTCCGTAGTGGCGCCGGGCACCGCCATGTTCTGCACCAGCGGAGGCGGGGGGCTCACACGACCGGCGCAGACACCGGGTCCCACCCGTTCGGCGCTCAGCGGCGCCGCCAGCGGGGGCGGGCAGCCGGGGTACGCCAGCTCCGGCACGCCGAACTGGGCGCCCGCCATGCCCGCCAGCAGCACCGGATAAGCTTGGTGCTGCATCTCGAGATGAATCCCGCCGGACTGGAAGCCCGCCGTGATGGAATTGCCCAGGGCAACGTACCGATCCATCAGCTCACCCGGCCCGGGCTCCACGGGCAGATCGGCGTGATCGAGGCAGGACGCCACGACCACGCCGATCATCAGCACGACGATGACGGGGACCCGACGGCCCACGCGCCCGTCATGCATGCTCACCTTCCTGCGGAATCCCTGCTACAGCGACCGACCCATCAGCGGATCGGGCCGATGCCGTACGACAGCGTCAGGCCGAACAGGTGCGCCGTGGACTCGTACACGCCCACGTTCATCACCGTCCCCGGCTGCCCTGGCGGTGGGTTCCGTACCCGGCCCTCCCGGTCCGCCTGGTTCACGAAGTTGTAGAACGCGTCCACCCGGATGGTGCCGAAGTCGTAGCCGAGGCCCAGCGTGGTGAGCCAGCGCTCGGCCTCCGGCAGGATCGGCGTCACCGTCTCGTCAGGCGTGGCCGCGGTGTTGTACAACAGGCCCGCCCGTAGCGCCAGCTCCGGTGTGGCCAGGTACGACCAGCCACCGCGGAACGTGTGGGCGTCCCGGTAGTTGAGCACCAGCGGCGGCATCTCCAGGTAATCGAAGTCCGGGTCGATCACGTCGAACGTGCTCCAGCCCGTCCACTGGTAGTCGAAAGCCAGCGACAGCTGCGGCGTGAAGACATAGTTCAGACCCAGCACGGCCTGGGGCGGGAAGGTCAGGTCCGCCTCGACGTTCTGGGCAGCGAGAGGTCCCGGCGCCTGGAAGAGGCCCGCCAGCATCTCATCGGGGATGCCCGGGATCGTCTGCTGCTGGAACGTGGCGTCACCAGTGAGGTCCACCTTCACCGAGTGCATGTAGCGCGCGCCCAGCGTCAGCCGCTCGTTCACCACGTACAACAGGGCGACGTGGGCGCCGATCCCGGTGCCGGTGCCTTCGATGGTCCCCGCGGCCAGGTCCACCTCCGGGGGCAGCAACCCGAGGTCTGGATGGGCCGTGCGCGCTTCCACGTACTGGTTCAGCTCGAGCCCGCCCAGCACTATCTGCGGCCCACCGCCGATGGAGAGGCGGCCCGGGATGAGCTGGTAGGCGATAGTGGGCTGGAGATACAGCCCCTGCAGCTGCGTCTTCCAGGAGATGTAGCGTCCTTCGAATGTCTCCGGCCACTCGATCCCCAGGCCGTAGGGCGCCCAGACACCAAACCCCACGGCGAACCGCTGGTCGCCGCCCATCCGGATCGAGGTGTAGCCGTGGGGCACGATGGGCGTGGTCGTCTCTCGGTCCACCGTAGTCCCCGCACGCTGGCCCTCATCGTACGTGAAGCTGCCCAGGTTGTGGATCGCCGAGAACCCCGCCGACAGCGCCGATGGCATCAGCGCCAAAGCCGCGGGATTGTAATAGACACCGGACGCGTCGCCGCACGTGGCCGCCACGGACGCGTGGCCGCGGGCGCTGACGCACGCGCTCTGGGTGTAGACGGAAGAGCCCTGGCCGACTACGGGCGCGGCCATGGCGGCTAGCGCCACCGCCACCCCGAAGGGCCGCAGGAGTGTTCGACCCATAAGGAGCCTCCTCGCTGTGGGGTAAATGGTAGATATCGGAATCCGCCCTAAGGTTGCACCCGGCTCCCGCTCCGGCAAGGCCTTCCCCACAAAGGCCGGTCCGCCTATCATCAGCCATCGATGCGTAGACTCTGCCCGATCCCGATCCTGCTGGCCATCATGGTCGGCTGCGACGCGACCCGCGAGACGCCGGCCGAGGCCGGTCGACTCAGCGTCGTCGCCTCGCTCCACCCCATCGCCAGCCTGGTCCAGGAGGTGGGAGGCGACCTGGTCGCCGTCCGCACGCTGCTCCCGCCCGGCGCCGACGCCCACTCCTACGACGCCTCGCCCAGGATGGCCGAGGCACTGTCGGGCGCCGACCTGGTCGTGCGCGTGGGCGTGCTGGATGACTGGCTCGGCGACCGCGGTCGGGCAGACCACCTGGTCCTCACCGACCGCATCACCCTGCGGGGGTCCCGCTGCCACGACCATGATCACGGCCCCGACCACGGCCCCGACCACG
>SLCC01000056.1 GCA_007126035.1 Gemmatimonadota bacterium | reverse complement strand
GTCATGGCTGGCGTCATGGCTGGCGTCATGGCTCATCTGGTCACTCCTGTTGCCATGGCCGCCTGCCCCATGTCGGTATCCGATCGACCTGACCCGGAGCCACTCCGGCAGGCGCTGGAGCGGCTGGCGGCGGACCATGCCGGCGTGGTGGGCATGAGCGTCCGGAACCTGGCGACCGGGGAGTCCGTGTCGATCCGGGGTCACGAGACCTTCCCTTCGGCCTCGCTGGTAAAGGTGGCCATCCTGGTGACGCTGCTGGACGAGGTGGCTGCCGGGCGGGTGGACCTGGCGGAGCGCTCCGGCCTGATTGCCCGGGACCGGGTCGGTGGTGCCGGAATCCTGAAGCACATGGGCTCGGGTCTGGCGCCCAGCATGGAAGACCTGGCATGGCTGATGATCACCATCTCGGACAACACGGCAACGAACCTGATCCTGGACAAGATCGACATCCACACGGTGTGGGATAAGATGGAAGGCCTGGGCCTCCCGCACACGAAGGTTCACTCGAAGACGTTCCGGCGGGGCACGTCCATAGCCATGGACTCGTCGATGGTGTACGGGCTGGGCGTAACCACGCCCGACGAGACGGTGGAGCTCCTTGCCATGCTCCACGACGGGCGGGCGGTGTCGCCTGAGATGGATTCGCTGGCGTTGCGCATGCTCCTGGCGAACCAGGACGATCAGCTGCTGCGGCGCTGGCTCCCTGCGGGCACTGCGGTGGCCAACAAGAGCGGAGCCGTTGCCCGGGCCAGGAACGACTGCGGTATCATCTACTCGCCCGTTGCGCCGGTGGCCGTGTGCGTGATGACGCGGGAGAACGAAGACACGTCGTATCGACCGGACCACCCGGCGTACCTCCTGGCCGCGGGCGTAGCGCGGGAGGTGTACACCCACTACTCTGGAGGTGGTCATGACTAAGCCGGCCACGCTACTCGCTGAGGCCCTCGAGGCCTGGGAGCACACGCGGCAAGGGCTGGTCGCGGAGGCGGAATCCATCCCCGCCGAGTCGTACGGGTTCCGGCCGACGCCGGAGAGCCGGACCGTAGCGGAGCTGGCAACCCACGTGGTCGCCGTGGGGCTCATGGCGGCGGGCGAGCTGTCGCGCCCGGACGGGGACTTCGCCAGGCAGTCCTACGAGGAGCACCTGCGGGAGTACGCGAGCCACCTGGCCGCGGACCTGCCGAAGGAGGAGCTGCTGGAGCTGTTGCGTCGTTCCGGCAAAGATTGCCGTGACCGGATCGCCGAGGCCGGGGAGCTGGCCATGCTCCAGCTCATCATGCGCTTCGATGGTAAGCGCGGCAGCCGGCTGGCGTGGCTCTATCATGCCGTGGACCATGAGTCCTACCACCGGGGTCAGCTGGCGCTGTATGCCCGGCTCATGGGCCAGGAGCCCGCGCTGACGAGTCTGATCAGATCGGGCTGAAGGAGCCAGGCCGGTCCCGATGCGACGACGGCCCCGGGGGAGCGGGGCCGTCGTACGGGTCCGATCAGGCGGCTATCAGCCCAGTATGCCTGCCAGGAGCTGGCGGATCCCCTCGAACCAGGAGACCGGCTCCGCCTCGGGCGCCAGGCCGTGGATCTGGACGAACCACGGGGCCAGCACCAGGGCCACCACGCTCATGAGCTTGATGAGGATGTTGAGCGACGGTCCCGAGGTGTCCTTGAACGGATCGCCCACAGTGTCGCCCACCACCGCCGCCTTGTGGGGCTCGGAGCCCTTGCCACCGTAGGCCCCGGCCTCGATGTGCTTCTTGGCGTTGTCCCACGCGCCGCCGGCGTTGGCCATGAACAGGGCCAGCAGCACGCCGGTCACGGTGGCGCCCGCCAGCATGCCGCCCAGGGTCAGTACGCTGAAGTAGCCGACGACCACGGGCGCCAAAACGGCCACGGTCCCGGGCAGGATCATCTCCCGCAGCGCCGCGCGGGTCGAGATGTCGACGCAGCGGGCGCTGTCCGGCTTGACCGTGCCCTCCATGATGCCCGGGGTCTCCCGGAACTGGCGCCGGACCTCTTCCACCATCCCCGCGGCCGCGCGGCCGACGGCGGTCATGGTGAGCGCGGCGATGAAGAAGGGGAGCGTGCCTCCGATCAGGAGCCCGATGGTCACCTGCGGGTCCAGGATGTTGAGGCCCACCAGCTGGATCCCCACGGCGGTGGAATAGGCGCTGAACAGGGCCAGGGCGGTGAGGGCCGCGGACCCGATGGCGAAGCCCTTGCCGATGGCGGCGGTGGTGTTGCCGATGGCGTCGAGCCCGTCGGTGATGGAGCGGACCTCGGGGCCGAGGCCGCTCATCTCGGAGATGCCCCCGGCGTTGTCGGCGATGGGGCCGTAGGCGTCGACGGACATGGTCACGCCCACCGTCGCCAGCATGCCGACCGCCGCGATGCCGATGCCGTACAGCCCCGCGAAGTGGAACGAGATACCGATTGCGGTGGCGATCAGCAGCACGGGCAGCACCACCGACTCCTTGCCCACGGCCAGGCCGCTGATGATGTTCGTGGCGGCACCCGTCTGACTCGCCTCCGCGATCTTCCGGACCGGGCCGGCCGCGGTGTAGTACTCGGTGACCAGACCGATCAGGATCCCCACCAGGGTACCCGCCAGGAGCGCCCAGAAGGGGCCGGTCTCAGGATAGGCCTGTGCGGTCACCGGGTCGAAGATCTCGAAGCCCAGGGCCCGGACAATGAAGTACATGGCCAGCAGGAACAGCCCCGCGGCGATGAAGGTGACGTTCCGGAGCGCCGCGGCCGGGTTCGCCCGTTCCAGCACCTTCATGAGCATGATCCCGACCACCGAGGCGATCAGACCCACCATCACCGCGATGATGGGCAGCGCCACCGCTTCGGCGCGGTTCGCGGCGTACATGGCGCTGGAAGCGCCAATGGCGATGGTGGCGATGATGCTGCCCACATAGCTCTCGAAGATGTCGGCGCCCATGCCCGCCACGTCGCCCACGTTGTCGCCCACGTTGTCGGCGATGGTGGCGGGGTTGCGCGGATCATCCTCGGGAATGCCGGCCTCCACCTTGCCCACCAGGTCGGCGCCTACATCGGCGGCCTTGGTGAAGATGCCGCCACCCACACGGGCGAAGAGGGCGATGGTGCTGGCGCCCATGGCGTACCCGCTGATGATCTCGGCGAAGTTGCGGAACTCGACCCCGGTGACGGCCCCCGCTCCGAAGAACCAGTACCAGGTCCCTATACCCACCAGGCCCAGGGCACCAACGGAGAGACCCATGACCGACCCACCGAAGAACGCCACGCGCAGCGCCTTGCCCTGGCCCGACTCGAGAGCGGCTGCGGTGGTGCGCACATTGGCCCGGGTCGCCGCCTTCATGCCGAAGAACCCGGCCAGCACCGAGCTGAGGGCACCGCTGACGTAGGCCAGGGACGTATAGAGCCCGATGGCCAGGGATAGGAGCACGGCCACGATGACCACGAACACGGCGAGCACCGTGTACTCGCGCCTGAGGAACGCCATAGCGCCCTCGTGGATCCGGTCGCTCAGGTCCTTCATGAGCTCCGAACCCGAGGATTGACCCCGGACATAGTAGTACAACCCCAGCGCCACCAGGAGGCCCACGATCCCCAGCAGTGGGGACCACTGGGTCCAACCAACCAGTTCCGTCACCTGCCCCTCCGTCGTTTAGCGGTTATAGCGGCTCATGGCCGCCTCCACTCCGTCTTCCATCCACGTGCGCACTGCGTCTACCAGCTCCGGCATGAGATCCAGGACAGCCGCCTCATCATCAGCATCGAAGGGTGAGAGCACCCAGTCACTCAGCTCCACATCTTCGGGCGGAGCGCCGACGCCGATGCGGAGCCGGGCGTAGTTGCGCGTTCCCAGCGCCGCCTCCACCGAGCGCAGGCCGTTGTGGCCACCATCGCTCCCGGACGGCCGGAGCCGGACCCGTCCCACGTCAAGCGCCGCGTCGTCCACCACCACCAGGAGGTCCCGACTGATGTCCACATCCGGGTCCGTCCGGGCGGGAGCCACGGCCGCGCCGCTCCTGTTCATGTAGGTGACGGGCTTGAGCAGGAGCACTTCATGGTCACCCACCCTACCGAACGCGGCCAGGGCCGGGCCGCTCTGATGGAACGGGCCCAGCCCCCAGTCACCGCTCAGCCGGTCGACCAGCCACCAGCCCACGTTGTGGCGAGTAGTATCGTAGGCGGGGCCGGGATTGCCCAGCCCGCAGATCACCTTCACCTACTCTTCTTCGGCGGCTTCGCCCTCGGCTGCTTCGGCTGCAGCTTCCGCCTCCTCATCACCCACCAGCTCAGGCTCCACAGCCTCTTCCTCGGCCTCCTCCGGCACCTCGAGGATGGTGGGCGGCGCCACCGTGCAGACGGTCCGGGTCTGATCGATCAGGATCTCGGCACCTTCGGGCACCACGAGATCCGAGACGTGGACGCTGTCGCCTATCTCCAGAGCGTCAATGTCGATCTCGAAAGCCTCCGGAATCTCCTCGACGGCGCACTCCACCTCCACATCGTGCAGGACCTGCTGGAGGACTCCGCCGGCACGGACGCCCGCCGGCGTGCCCAGCAGCCGGACCGGCACCTGGATGCTTACCTGCTCGCCTGCACGGATCTGCTGGAAGTCCACGTGCAGGACCTGCGGCTTGTATGGATGGGCCTGGACCTCGGCGATCAGTGTGCGCAGAGGCCCGCCCTTGCTGTCCGCTCCCTCAATGGTGAGGTCGACCAGCGTGGTGTCCAGCGAGTACCGCTTGACGAGCAACTCGAACTCATGGGCGTCCAGGGACAGCGAGCGCGTCTCCTCGCCGCTTCCGTACACGACCGCCGGGATCCGCCCCGCTCGACGCATACGCCGCGCGGCGCTCTTCCCAGTCTCTGTCCTGACCGCCGCCTTCAGTGTGGCATTCTCCGCCATGCTTACCTTCTCCTCAATCGAACAGCTGGCTCACCGACTCGTTCGAGTGGGTGTTCGCCACCGCTGTGGCCAGCAGCTGTGCCACCGACAATATCGTCAGCTTCTCGAACCGCCGCTCCTCCGGCACGTGCAACGTGTTCGTCACCACCACCTCGGCAACCGGCGCCTCCGTCAGCCTGCTCACCGCCGGACCAGAGAGCAGCGGATGGGTGGCGGCCACGTAGACCTCCACCGCGCCCCGTTCCATCAGCGCCTCCACCACGCTCGCCATCGTGCCCGCCGTGTCGATCATGTCGTCCACGATCACACAGGACTTCCCCTCCACCTCACCGACCAGGTTCAGCACCTCGGTCTCGTTGGGCGTGGGCCGCCGCTTGTCGATGATGGCGAACGCCGCATCCAGGCGCCGCGCAAAGCCGCGGGCCATCTTGGCCGCTCCCACGTCGGGAGCAACCACCACCACGTTCGACAGAGCCTTCGCCTTGAAGTAGCGCGTCAGCACCGGCGCGGCGTAGAGATGGTCCACCGGGATATCGAAGAAGCCCTGGAGCTGGTGCGTATGGAAATCGATGCCCAGCACCCGCTCGGCGCCCGCCGCCACCATCAGGTTCGCCAGCAGCTTGGCGCCGATGGCCACCCGGGGCTGGTCCTTCCGGTCCTGCCGCGCGTACCCGTAGTAAGGCATCACCGCAGTAACACGGGCCGCCGATGCCCGCTTGGCCGCATCGATCAAAAGCAACAACTCCATGATGTTGTCGCCAGGCGGAGGCGTGGGCTGGATGATGAAGACGTCCCGTCCCCGGGCGTTTTCGTTCAGCCGACAGAAGATCTCACCATCAGCGAACCGCGAGACTGTGGCGTCGGTCAGGGACAAGTCGAGCGCCTTCACTATCTCCTCGGCCAACGGCCGATTGGCCGTCCCCGAGAGTAGCATCATCGGGCCGTGAAAACTGTCTTCGGGCATGGTTCTCCGGGTCAATACCAGGCCGGGCTGCAACAGCCTTGGAAGGTATCGCAGGTGCCGGGCCCGGTCAACGGCCTGCGTCGTGGAGTCCTCCGATGCCTCACAAACCTCCGACGCCTGCGTCAGACGGGGCCGGCCGGCGGGACCTCCTGGGCGGGGAGGTGCAGGTCTGCCAGGCGAGCCATGGTGCGCTGGAAGACCGATTGTGCCCGTCCACCTGTGAGTCTCATGACGTCGATGTAGTCCTCGACGGCCTCGTCCAGGGCCAGGTTTCCCGACAGGATGTCGGTGAACTGGACGGCGTTGTCTATGTGAGCCTGGAGGACCGCCTCTTCGGCGCGTGCTATGGCCAGGCGCACAGACCCTTCGAACGCCTCGTGCTCGCGGACCCTACGGGCGATCCCTCGAGCCAGGACATCCGGTCGGAAGCGCTTCAGTCCTACCGCCCCTTCCGGACCACCTTCGGTCCCCTCACCGCCCGGGCTCGGCTGTGCATCTCCCGCAGCCGGAAAGCCCGGAGCCTGCTCGAGTCTGATGAAGACGCGGGCTCGCACGGCGGCGGCGGCCGGATCCCGGAGGTCGGTGTCCGTCAGGTAACGTTCGACGGCCTGGTCGAAGGGCAGCCGGTCCTGGACCAGGGCGACGAACCGCGTGGCATGCTCGGCATGGGCGTCCACCACGTCCTGCCAGGCGGCGGCCGTGGCCATCTCGAGCCGGCGCCGTACCTGCTCCGGCATGCGCTTGAGCTTCAGCGGCCCGATGGGTGTCATTGACTCCTTTCCGTGCAGGTTCACCGACGGTCGGCGCTATGTGGCAAGGTCCGCGCCGGAGGCAACGGGATCCGTGGCGGGATTCGACGCCGCTCGCGCAGCGTGTTCGGGTGCAAGGTCCTGCTTCTGACCGGCAGAGTCACAGAGCATGAGCCACCCGGCGCCTACCCTGGCTCCCGCCGGGCCAGACCCGGGATCGCGTCGAAGTCCCGGTCCCATGAGCAGATGCCCTCCAGGCCGCCGGTGAGGACCACCGCCGCGTGGAGCGCGTCCCGGGCGGCGAGGTGGCGGTGGTCGTCGAGCAGTGACCGCGCGCGGTCGACCACCGCGGCCGTGATGGGGATGACCAGAGGAAAGACGCACCGGGCCAGGTCGTAGACCAGACGTCCCGTCTCCCACCGCCCCAACGCCCGGTAGCGATGCAGGATCTCCTGGAGCACCTCGGCGTCGATGGCCGCCTCCTCCTCGCCCCCGGCGACCCGCTCGAGGAACGCCACGCTCGGACCCTTGTGGGGATGGGCCGCGCCCGCGGCGTACATGAGGACGTTCGCGTCGACCAGGATCACGGCAGGAGGTCGTCCGGGTCGGGCACCGACTCGCGCTTCATCGCCGCCACGTCGCCCACTGGAAGGTCGAGGGATGCGAGTTCACGGACGGCGCTCAGCCGCTCCTCGCTCCCGCCGAGACCGTACTGCCGCTCGCACGCCTCCCTGACCAGGTGGCCCAGGCTCACGCCCCGGCGCCGGGCCAGGCCCGTGAGCCGGTCATAGAGCTCGTCACTCAACAGGATGGTCGTCTTCCGAGATAGCTCCATATACACCTCTGTATACGGAGGATACCAGGGTCCGGGGCGTACCGTCAAGCAGGCACGTCACCGTCTCGACCATCGACAGATTCGCGTTCCACCTTACCCGGACCTCCTCGCCCACCGCCTGGACCGAGCCTTGTCAGACACTGGAGACACCCGGCCCCTCAACCGGCATCGACCCGGGCAAAGACGCACTTCAGGTAGGCACCTTCCGGGAATCCGACGGGGTGATCGGCCGGATGCCCGGTCACGTGATGAACGTGGAGAGCCCGCCCGGCCGCGGCTGCCGTCTCCTGCACCAGCTCCACGAACACCGTGGCCGAGATGCGGGTCGAGCAGGAGGCGGCCACGAGCACGCCACGGGCCCGCAGCAGCTCCAGTCCCTGCCGCAGGATCGTCCGGTAGCTCCGCAGCGCCCGGGGCACCTCCCGTGCCGCTTTCGCGAAGGCGGGCGGATCCAGTACCACCATATCGAACCGCCTGCCTTCGTCGCGGAGGCGAGGCAGGAGCTCGAACGCATCCCCTTCGAGCGCGCGGTGGCTCGCGGCGGACACGTTACGGTCATCCCTGTTGTGGGCGAAGTTCCGCTCCGCCGCGGCCAGGGCCGGCCGGCTCGCGTCCAGGCTGGTAACGGACCTGGCGCCGCCGCGAGCGGCATAGACGGAGAAGCCACCCGTATAGGAGAAGGCGTCCAGGATCGCGCCGCCGGAGGCGTGCCCCTCAACGAGAGCGCGATTGTCCCGCTGATCGAGGAAGAAGCCGGTCTTCTGGCCGCTGACCAGATCGGCCTCGAAGCGCAATCCGTTCTCGCGGAAGATGACGGGCCCAGACGGCTCCTCTCCGTGGAGGGTCTGACCGTCGGCGAAAGCGGACGGATCCGCCACGGCCTGCACCGTACGGCTCAGGCGGAGCATCACCCGCTCCGGACCTATGAGGTCCTTGAGGCAGGACAGGACCGCTTGAAGGTGGGGGAGCCAGGCCGAGGTGTAGAGTTTCACCACCAGGCTGGAGTCGTAGCGATCCACGACGAAACCCGGTAGGCCGTCGTTCTCACCGTGGACAACGCGGAACCCCGTGGTATCCTGGCCCCGCAGTTCCTGCCTCCTATCCAGGGACGCACCGAGACGGCCGAGCAGCCACTCCTCATCGATCTTCCGGGGGGAGCCCCGGTGCAGCACGCGGATCCGGATCGGCGACGCTGGATCGTAGAGGCCGATGGCGAGGAAGCGGTTCTCCCGGTCGAACATCACGGCGAGGTCGCCTGGTTGCCCGCCGTGCCGGAGCCGGCGGATGCCTTCGGCATACACCCACGGGTGCCCTCGCTTCACCGCCCGCTCGGCCCGGGGATGCAGGTGCACGGCGAGACGCTTGCCAGTGGAGCGCATCACTCCACCCTGCCGCGGCCCACGGACCGCCGCGTACCGGCCGGAATTTGCTGTTGGCCAGGACGATGAGGAGTCACGATCCAGAGTCTTGGAAGCGTGCGATGCTGCAAGCTACTTCCGCGTCGATTTCGCGACAACCCGGCGTGCTTTTCCGCCCACCCTGTGCCATCATCGAGCCGGTGTAGCGGCCGATCGCGCGCAGTACGATCCGAGTCGGGGTTGTGGTCGCCATGGCCGCCACAGGCACACAGGCGGAGCAAGCGGGTAGGAGCGACGCCGGCCTCCTCACAAGGAGAGGGGGCAGTGACAGGAGATACCGGACAGGTCAGATGAGCTCATCGAATCTCGAGATCCTGGCGTATGAGCAGAGCCCCCTCGGCCCGCTCTGCCTCCGCCGCCGCGAGCTTCTTTCCATGCCCGGGACCGTGGTCACCGAGGTCACGCTGAACCACGAGTTCCTCATGAGCAGCCTCTACACCGAGTCGGAGACTGCCCTCGCACGCCTCGCCCTCGAGATGCACCCGGGCGTTGACCTCCGCGTCCTGATCGGCGGCCTCGGCCTGGGCCACACCGCGGCCGCCGCCATCGAGTCGCCCAGGGTGGAGGAGGTGGTGGTGATGGAGCTCCTGCCCCAGGTGGCGGGGTGGCTCGAGCAGGATCTCCTGCCCCTGTCCGCTGAGCTGAAAGCGGACCCCAGGTTCGGAGTCGAGGTGGGCGACTTCTTCGCCCGCGTGGCAGCGCCGCCGGCACGACGGTTCGACCTGATCCTCGTCGACATCGACCACGCGCCGGACAACCACCTGGACCACGCGAACCTGCCGTTCTACAGTCCCGAGGGGCTCGCGTCGGTCCGGGACCACATGGCGCCGCGGGGCGTACTCGCCGTCTGGTCGTCCGCGGACAGCGCAGGGTTCAGGAGCGCCCTCGAGCAGAGCTTCGACGAGGTGCGGGTCGAACGCGTCACGTTTCACAACGACCTCGTCGACGAGACTGTCACCGACTGGATCTTCCTGGCCCGATGAAGCGCCTCCGCTCATGCCCTGAACCCGTTGTCCTCCTTGAGTTCCGGCGTTTCGACCGCCCTCGTTGGCATCCCTGCTGGCAATTCCCCGGGGTGGATTCGAACCACCACTAGAGGATCCAAAGTCCTCCGTCCTGCCATTAGACGACCGGGGAGTGGTCAGGAGGAAGGTAATACGACCGGGCGTACCGGATCAACGCGGGCGGGTCCGGGAGGTGACAACAAAGAGGTCGGCGAACCGGCTTCGAAGGTCCTCCGCGGCGGTGGCGGCGGCTGCTTCGTCATCGAAGACGCCGAACACGGTGGACCCGCTGCCGGCCAGGAGCGCGGGGCTGGCGCCGTGGTGGGCCAGGCGGTCGCGGAGGCGGCCCAGCTCCGGGTAGCGGCGGAAGACGACTGCTTCGAAGTCGTTGCGGGCTGTCGCGGCGATGTCGTCCCAACCCAGTGCTGCCGGGACGGGCTTCCCCAGCTCTGGCGGGGGCGGCGCGTCTCCGTTGCTCCGGTCCTGGTCGAGCCAGCGGTAGGCTTCCGCGGTGGCGATGTGGACGTGGGGAAGTGCCAGGACCACGGTCCGGGGCGACAGCGTCGGGAGTGGATCGAGCAGCTCGCCACGGCCGAGCCCGCGGGCCAGGGCCTGTCCACTGGCGAAGAAGGGCACGTCGCTCCCCAGGCCTGCCGCCAGCTCCTGGCGCCGGTCAGCGTCGAGTTCGCCGGGGCAGGCCTGGTCCAGGGCCCGGAGGACGGCGCCCGCGTCGCTGGACCCGCCACCGAGCCCACCACCGGGGGGGATCCGTTTCACGAGATCGATGCCCAGCCCCCGGGGCCGACGCATGGCGTCCAGCATGGCGGTGGCGGCCTGTACGGCCAGGTTCCGGTGGTCGGATCCCAGTTCGGGCATGGACTGGAGCGGCGGTGCGTGGTCCACCTCGAGCCGGATACCGGCGCCACCGCCCGCAGTGGTGTCCACGGACACCGTATCCGCCAGCTCGAGGGCGCAGAACAGGGTGTCCACGTCGTGGAACCCGTCGTCCCGGAGCGGCCCAACCAGGAGCCAGAGGTTGACCTTGGCGGGCGCGTCCAGGGTGAGGGTCACGGCGACGGCGGCTCGGCTGCGGGTCGATCCGCGTCGCCACCCACCTCGACGGCGGTCTCCACGATCTCCTCGCTCTGCTCCACCTCGCGCCAGGAGAAGTCGAGACGCCAGACGTAGTAGAGACCGATGAAGGTGACGGGGAAGTACCCCGCCAGGTGGAAGCCCAGGGCGAAGGCCACCGCCTGGGAGGCCTCGATCCCCCAGACGTCCACGAGTCCGACCCGTGCCGCGGCCTCGAACAGGCCGAAGAAGCCGGGGGCGGAGGGCAGGGACACGGCCAGCGCGATTATGGACTGGAGGAAGACGGCGGCGATGAACGGCGCGTCGATGTCGAAGGCGAAGAACCCGACCCAGGTGGCCAGTCCGGCGGTCAGCCAGACCGTGGCGGACCAGAGTAGTGTCTGGACCACCAGGCGGGCGTCGCGGATGACGGCGGCCCCCATGAGGAAGGCGACCGCTGCGTCGGCGACACGGCGCCGGAGGCGCTTGGGCAATGTGCGGGCGGCGATGCGCTCGATGATCCGGGTGGCGCGCTCGGGCCTGGAGACCAGGAACAGCAACAGGGCGAAGCCCACGGCCAGGATCATGGCCAGGAAGAGGGCGATGCTGGCATATCCCCGTCCGCCCGCATCGGGAAAGCCTGGCCATGCCAGGGCGACCAGGAGCAATCCGATGACCATGATGGCGTCGAACATCCTCTCCACCACCAGCGAGCCGAAGGACTCGGAGAGGCGGACCGGCTCGAGGCGCGTGAGCGCGTATGCCCGGGCGAACTCGCCCACCCTGGCCGGGAGCAGGTTGTTGGCCATGAACCCGATGCAGGTGCACGCGAACCGCGGGCGGAACCGGGTCCCTGCGTAGACCGGGCGGAGTATGGCGCCCCAGCGGAGGGCTCGGAGCGCGAAGGGTACGGTGATCAGGAACGCCGACAGGGCCAGCAAGGGCATGTGGGCCCCGCGGATCTGGCCCACGACCTCCGCCACGTGGACGTCGCGGAAGACGAACCACAGGAGCAGCACGCTCAGCGCTATTCCGGCCAGCCCCTTCCAGGGGAGGCCGGGCCGGCGGCCGGCGCCAAGCTGTCCCTTCGCCGTCACCTCAGGCGCCTGCTCCTCGGTTGTCATGCCATTCCCTGACCAGCCTCACTCCGGCACTGGCCGCCTCGCGCCCAGCATCAGTGCCTTCATCTCGCGGACGGCGCTCTCCATGCCGGTGAAGACGGCCCGGCTGACGATGCTGTGGCCTATGTTCAGCTCCTCGATGTCATCGAGGGCCGCCACAGGCCGAACGTTCTCATAGGTGAGCCCGTGACCCGCGTGCACGTCCAGGCCCAGGGAGCGGCCCAGGGCCGCCGCCCGCCGGAGCCGGTCCAGGGCCACGGGGGCGCCGCGCCCGGGTCGCCACTCGTGGGCGTACTCGCCCGTGTGCAGCTCGATGGCATCCGCGCCCATCTCGGCGGACGACCGAATCGTCTCCGGGTCCGACCCGACGAAGAGGGCTGTACGGAGGCCCGCCGCGCTGAGCTGGCGCATGGTCTCCTGCAGGTTGTCGTCCGGTCCAGGGACCGCGAGCCCGCCCTCGGTGGTGATCTCCTCCCGCCGCTCCGGTACCAGCGTGATGGTCATGGGTCGGATCTCGAGGGCGATGTCCACCATGGCCTGGGTGGCGGCCATCTCGAAGTTGACACCGGTGCGTACCGTTGCCATCAGGAGCCGGACGTCCCGGTCCTGTATGTGCCGCCGGTCCTCCCGGAGGTGCACCGTGATGCCGTCCGCCCCGCCCAACTCGGCCAGGACGGCCGCGCGTACCGGGTCCGGCTCGTCCGTGCGCCGGGCCTGCCGTACCGTGGCCACGTGATCTATGTTGACGTGGAGTCTCATCTGTCAGCCAGCAGCTCTTCCAGTTCTTCCGCCCGCTCGGGATCGAGGCCGGCGGCACGGGCGAGGTTCACCGTCTCCAGCCCGAGGGCGGAATATAGGTGGCGCTCGCGACTCGACAACCGCGACAGGTGCAGGCGCACGGTGTCCACGTCCCCCCGGGCCACGGGTCCGGTGAGGGCGGCGCCCAGGCCGAGCTGCTGTACGTTGTCCATGGTCCCCCGCATCAGCGGGACGACGGCGGCGATGGCCTCGTCCTCGGCGACGCCGGCCTCGGCCAGGGTCCGGGCCAGGACCGCGGCCGCGGCGACCACGTAGTTCGAGGCGAATACGGCCGCCGAGTGGTATAGGGGCCGGAGGGCGGGCGGTATGACGAGCGGCCGCCCGTCCAGACTGCTCACCACGCTAAAGGCAGCCCTGAGCGCTGCCGGGTCACCGGCCAGGGCGTAGGCGCAGCCCCGGAGCCTGTCCGCGCCAGACCAGGGATCCGCCACCGTCTGGAGGGGGTGCATCGATCCCACGGCGTAACCGGCGCCGCTCAGTGGGGCCAGCACGTCGGTGGAGAGGGCGCCGGACAGGTGCAGCGCCACGCAGCCGCCGGGGGCGGGTCCAGCCCCTGCCACCTCGTTGGCCACCTCGTGGACCGCGTCGTCGGGCACTGCCAGTACCAGCAGACGCACCCCTGCGGGTACGGGACCGTAACCCGTGCTGTATGTGGCCGGGACGCTCCCGTCGAAGAGCGGGTGGGGCGGCGGCTCCATGGCGCGACCGAAATAGACGAGGGAGTCCACGGCCCCGGCCTGTGCCAGGGCGCTGCCGAGAGACAGGCCCAGGCGGCCCGGTCCGATTATGCCGATTGTCTCGCTCACGCTGCTCCGTTGATCTGGATCCCCTGGCGCTGACGCAACCGGCCGAGAGTGGGGGGTGGGAGCCGTGCCGTCAAGCTGATGCTGGCGCCCAGGTCCTCCCGGCGGATCACCTCCCCTTCCCTGTAGACGGTGGCCAGGGTCTCACCGTCGACTGCCGGGATGAGCACTTCCACCTCGGGCCGCTGTCGCCGGACCTGGTCCTCGAGCAGCGAGATCAGCTCCGCCGCCCCGCCCTCCTCCATGGTCGAGGTGAAAGCGGCCGGCTCGGGGTAGGTGCCACGGACGTGCCGCCGCAGCGACTCCTCTTCCTCGTGGGTGAGCTGGTCAACCTTGTTGAAGACCAGCGCCACCGGGACATCCTCGAGGTCCAGCTCTTCCAGGACCTCCTCGACCACCGCCTTCTGCTCGGCCCAGCGAGGGTGCGACGCGTCGATCACATGCAGCAACAGGTTCGCCTCGCCCGCCTCCTCCAGGGTGGCACGGAACGAAGCCACCAGGTCGTGGGGAAGCTTCCGGATGAAGCCCACCGTGTCCGTCACCAACACCCTGGCGCCCATGGGCAGCTCTACCTGCCGCGTGGCGGGATCGAGCGTGGCAAACAGACGATCCTCGATGAACAGCTCCGCGCCGGAAAGCTTCCGGAGCAGGCTCGACTTCCCGGCGTTGGTGTAGCCGACCAGGGCCACCTGGAATTCTCGCGACCGCCCCTTCCGCTGGGTGGCGCGGCGGCGGGCCACGACCTGGAGCTTCTGGCGCAGGTCGGCGATCCGTCGACCGATGATCCGACGGTCGGTCTCGATCTGGGTCTCACCAGGCCCCCTGAGACCGATACCACCCCGTATCCTGGAGAGGTGGGTCCACATGCGCTTGAGGCGTGGCAGCAGGTACTCGAGCTGGGCTAGCCCCACCTGGAGCTGGGCCTCGTTGGTGCGGGCCCGGGTGGCGAATATGTCCAGGATCAGCTCCGTCCGGTCCAGCACCCGTATGCCCAGCAGGTCCTCCAGGTTCTTGCCCTGGGCAGGTGCCAGCTCGTCGTCGAAGATGGCGACGGTGGCCCCTCGCTCCTCGATCAGCTGCTTGAGCTGGCGAGCCTTTCCTTCCCCGATGAAGTAGCGGGGGTGCGGGGTGTCCAGGCGCTGGACCAGGACCGCGACGACGTTGGCGCCCGCCGTGTCGGCGAGGCGTCCCAGCTCCTCGATGTGCTCGTCCGCCTCCTCCGACGATACGTCGGGTGTGGGCGCGCCCACCAGCACCGCGCGCTCCTCAAGCGGCTCCAGCGATATCGTGTCCGGAATACCTCCCTCCCTCCGATCCGGGTCAGCCGGCGCCCGCGGGTTCGTACCTGCCGGCGTGCTGGTAGCGCAGGTCGCGTCGCACAGGCCCGCTCAGCTCCACGACGCCGCTGATGCGGTACTCGAACGCGCCCTGGTCCAGGAGCGAGCGCAGCGCTTCGTTCAACCCGCGGAACGTGAACTCGACAGGGACGGTGAGCTCGCGAGTGTCACGCCCATCCACGCGGATCGTGTCATCGATACGACCCTCGGTGAACGGCACCCACCGGTCTCGCTGGGCGTCACGGACCTCCAGGTCGTAGGTCAGCCCACGGGCTTCGACGGCGAACCGGTTCGGGTTATGCACGCTCAGCCTCACGTCCACCACACCGCCCGTAAACCCGACGGAGGCCAGGCGGGCCCCGCCCAGGGTTATCTCGGGCTGCTGGACGCGGGGCACGCAGGCTCCGAGGCCCACCACCAGGGCCAGCAGCGCTGTCAGTCCAATGGATCTCGTCATCCGTACTTCTACCCGCTGCCACGTCCGACGTTCGGCTCCTCCGGCTCCTCCGGCTCCGGTCGGCCCCGACTCGCCTCCTCCAGCCGCGCGCGCCACCATTCGAGTCGCTCACCGATGCGTTTCTCGTGCCCGAATCCACTGGGCTCGTAGAACTTCCTACCCCGCAAAGTCGCGGGTAGGTACTCCTGCGGGAGGAAGTGGTCCTCCGACTCGAAGGCGTACCGGTAATCCCTGCCATAGCCCAGCTCGTCCATCAGGCGCGTGGGCGCGTTCCGGATGTGGAGTGGTACCGACTCGGCGGGGGACTCCCGGGCCGCAGCGCGTGCCTCGTTGAAGGCGGTGTAGAGCCGGTTCGATTTGGGCGACGTCGCCAGGTACACCGCCGCCTCCGCCAGAGCCAGGTCACCCTCGGGGGAACCGAGCATGTGGTAGGCGTCCCGAGCGGCCACCGCCAGGCGCAGGGCCGCGGGGTCGGCGAGGCCGATGTCCTCGATGGCCATCCGGATCAGCCGGCGGGCCAGGTACATGGGGTCCTCGCCGCCTTCCAGCATCCTGGCAAGCCAGTACAGGGCCGCGTCGGGATCGCTGCCCCGGATGGACTTGTGCAAGGCGGAGATCAGGTTGAAATGCTCTTCGCCTGCCTTGTCGTAGCGGGCGTACCGGCGCTGGAGCGCCTCCCGGGCCACGGCCCCGTCGATGCGCCCGCCGGGCCCGACGAGGGCGGCCGCGGCCTCCAGCGCGTTCAGGGCCCGACGGGCGTCGCCGTCTGATTCCCGGGCCAGGAGTGACAGGACGTCATCGTCGATGGACAGTTCCAGCCCATCCAAGCCCCGGTCCCGGTCCGCCAGGGCCCTGCGCATGATCTCCTCCAGGTCACCGTCGGTCAGGGGCTCCAGGACGAAGACGCGGGCACGGCTCAGGAGCGCGCCTATCACCTCGAACGACGGGTTCTCGGTGGTGGCTCCGATGAGGGAGATGGTCCCGGCCTCCACGTGTGGGAGGAAGGCGTCCTGCTGGGCCTTGTTGAAGCGGTGGATCTCGTCGCAGAAGAGGATGGTGCGGCGGCCGGTGGCCCTGATCCGGGCACTGGCCTCCTTGACGATCTCCCGGACCCGTGGCACCCCCTCCGTCACGGCGCTGAACGGGACGAAGGCGGCGGCGGTGCGACGGGCGATGACACGGGCGATAGTGGTCTTGCCGGTGCCAGGTGGCCCCCACAGGATAAGGCTGCCCACCTCGTCCTTCTCGATCAGCTCCCGCAGCGCCCGGCCTGGACCCAGCACATTCTCCTGGCCCACGAACTCGTCCAGCGTGCGAGGCCGCATCCGCGCGGCCAGCGGGGCGCCCGGGTCCGGGGAGTCCGCCACATCGTCAGCACCCGGACCCCGGCCGGGGTGCGGCTCGTCATCGCCACGCGGGCCGGTGGGCGAACCGCCGAACAGGTCCAGGTCACTCATGCAGCCATTCCCGACGCACGATCTCTTCCAGGACGTGGGGCCGGTTGAGCGACGGGTCCTCCACAACCCGCTCGAGGAGGTCTTCCAGGATCTCACGGAACCGTGGGCCCTGCTCGATACCGAGACGCTTCAGCTCATGGCCGCCGATGGCCAGGTCCGCGATGGCCAGGGGCGGACTCGCTCGGAGCACCCGCCGCGCCGCGGCCCAACGGGCGAGCAGGTCGCCCGGGCGCTCCCCGGAACTCCGGCCCGCCCGCCAGAGGGCGAACCGGAGGCGGAACAGGTCCGGGACCAGGTCATCGCCCACGTGCCGGAGCCAGCGTCGTATGCCCGCGTCCGGCGCGTCGGGCGGGAAGAGGTCGTTCTGGTGGCGAACGAGCCTGGTGACCCACTCACGTTCGGCGTTGGAAGACTTCAGGCGGGCCATGACATCACCGGCTGTGCGGGAGCCTACCACCTCGTGACCGGTATAACGCCAGCCGCCCCTGAGGTCCCGGGTCCGGGACGGTGGCATCCCCACGGCGTGGAGCAGGGCAGCCAGGCGCAACGTGGGTCGCGACGGCGGGACGGCATCCACGGCACGGAGAGTGGTGGCCCACAGCTCGCCCCCGCCTCCCTCCGCCGCCACGGCGGCCAGCTCCGGGAACAGGTGGTCCAGGACACCGGCAGCACGGTACAGGTCCAGGGCGCGGGAAGCCGAGCGGAGCTGGGTCAGGACCTTCACAAGCTCCTCGCGGACCCGCTCGGCGGAGAGACGGACCAGCTGGGGCGTGGCTGCCCGGAGCGCCTCCCACGTGGCGGGCTCGATATCCAGGTGGAACTGTCCGGCGAACCGGAGGGCCCGGAGGACCCGGAGATAGTCCTCGGCGAACCGCTCCGCCGGCTCGCCGACGGTGCGCAGGCGACGGTCCGCCAGGTCCCCGCGCCCACCGAACGGATCCAGGAGCCGACCGGACAGCGGGTGCCAGGCAAGGGCGTTGAACGTGAAGTCCCGGCGGGCCAGGTCCTCCTCGATGTCGTCGGCGAACTCGACCACCGCGTGACGGCCGAAGGTCTCCACGTCACGGCGGAACGTGGTCACCTCATAGAGCTTGCCACCGTCCAGAACTCCCACAGTACCGTGCTCGATGCCCAGGGGGACCGTGCGGCGGAAGACCCTCCGGATCTCTTCCGGACGGGCCCGTGTGGCCAGGTCCCAGTCCCCCGCGGGCCGACCCAGGACCTGGTCGCGGACAGCGCCGCCCACCGCCCATGTCTCGTAGCCCGCCTCCTCGAGTCGGGTCGCGATCCGACGGACCGCCGGCGGCGGACTCAACGACAGGACCTCACTCAACCGCAGAGCACCGAGCCGCCGTTCACGTTCACCACCTCGCCCGTGATGTGACGCGCCAACGACGAACAGAGGAACACTATCGGACCGGCCACATCGTCCGGCGAGGCCACCCTGCCCAGGGGGATGACGGCCTCGATATCGGCACGACCGCCACCGGCATAGGGGAGGGCGGCCATCTCCGTGTCGATCCAGCCGGGCGCCACGCAGTTGACGGTGATGTCGCGGCTGGCCAGCTCGATGGCCACACCTTTCACCAGCGAGATCATGGCGCCCTTGCTCGCAGCATAATCGGCGTGATACGCCTCGCCCCGTTGCCCGGCAGTCGAGCCCACCAGGACGATCCGACCGCCATCGGACGACAGGGCTGCCGCCGCCCGGGTCGTGTAGAAGATGCTGTCCAGATTGACCGCCATGGTGCGGCGCCACTGCTCGTCGGTCATCCCGGCGATGGACACGTCATCGGGTGGCCAGATGCCGGCATTGCCCACGAAGATGTCCAATCCGCCGAACTCCCTTCGCACGCGCTGGAAGAGGTGGCCGACAGCCTGAGGGTTCGCCAGGTCGCCCTGCTGGGCGAAGGCCCGGGCACCAAGGCCTCGCAGTTCCTCCACCACCGCCTCCGCCTCGCCGGACCGGCTCCTGTAGGAGATGGCCACGTCCGCGCCGGCCGCGGCCAGCATCCGGGCCACGGCGGCGCCCACGCCCCGGGATCCGCCGGTGACAAGTGACCGCTTGCCCGCCAGCTCAATCGTCAGCATCCAGCCGCTCCTCGACGAATTTGCAGATGATATGGCCGACCACCAGCTGTAGCTCCTGGGCCCGGGCGGTGTCCCGGGTGGGGACGACCACGGCGTGGTCGACCCGGGCGACCAGGTCACCGCCATCACCGGCCAGGATGCCGACAGTGGTGACGCCAAGCTCCCGGGCCGCCTCCGTCGCCCTCAGCAGGTTCCGGGAGCGGCCCGATGTGCTGTGGAGGAAGAGGATGTCACCGGCTCGTCCCAGGGCCTGTACCTGTCGGGCGAAAACGTGCTCGAACCCATAGTCGTTGCCCGCCGCTGTGAGCAACGAGGTGTCGGTGGTGAGGGCAAGAGCGGCCACGGGCCGCCTCTCGCGCTGGAAGCGGACCACGTACTCGGTGGCCAGGTGCTGGGCATCCGCAGCCGAGCCGCCGTTACCGCAGAACAACAGCCTTCCACCATCGGTCACCACCCCCACGGTCAGATCGGCGATGGCGGCGATCTCACCGGCCAGCTCCCGCGCTACCACCGTCACCAGCTCCGCCAGCTCCGCCAGCTCCCCAGCGACGAAATCCCTGGTCGATCCTCTCATCGATCGGGCACCTTGGCCAGGAGCTCGGCAAAACGATGGAGGCCCAGCACTGACGTCAACCGAGCAACGGCGTCAGGGGCCGCGACGTGCTCCGATCCCGCTTCACCGCCCTGGCCAGCAGGTCCCGCGGCCCGCCCCTTGCGCGCCGCCTGTGGCGCTCCTTGGGCGGCTTCCTCCAGCGCCGCCTCGCATGCGTAGGTGAGCAGCGCGTCGGCAGCCAGCAACTCGAGGGCCTGGGTGCGCGTGGACGGCTCGGCTACAACGCGGCCCAGAGCATGGAGCGCCGCCTCCGCCAGCCGCTCCGGGAGCGGGCCGGCGCCGGGGTCGCCTCGCTCGATGGCTTCCCGCACCGCCTGTCGGAGCGACGGCGGCGCTTCAGGCCGGCGGCCGTCCAGCCAGCGGGCCAGGTCGCTCAACGTCCCTCGAGGAGAGCCCGCACGATCTCGGGCGCCTGGGCCAGAGCCTTGGCCACCTTGGCGGCATCGCCCACGCCACCCTGGGCCATGTGGGGTCGGCCACCGCCGGAGCCGCCGGTGATCTCCGCTACCCGGCGGACCACCTGGTCGGCCCGCACGCCCCGACCAATCATGTCGTCGGTGACCACGGAGAACAGGGCGGTGCGCTGGGCGGTGCGAGCGGCCAGGATGACCACGCCCGTGCCCAGACGGTCCCGGAGCTGGTCGCCCAGGGCGCGAAGCTCGTCCTGGTCGGACACCTCCACCTCGGTGGCCACGACCCGGGCCCGGTCCACCTCGGCGGCGCCGTCCACCAGTTGGCCCACCAGGTCGCCGGCGCCCTGACGGCGGGCCCGCTCCAGTTGCTTCTCCAGCTCCCGGACCTCGGCCTGCAACTGCTGCACCCGGCGGGGGACCATATCCGGCGGGATCCGCAGCAGCGCCGCGGCCTCCTCCAGCAGCTCTTCGTTTCGGGACACCAGGCGGTAGGCCTCCCGCCCCGTCACCGCTTCGATCCGCCGGACCCCGGCGCCGGTGCCCGTCTCGCTCACTATCCGGAACAGGCCGATCTCTCCGGTGCGATGCACGTGCGTACCACCGCACAGTTCCATGCTGACCCCAGGGACGCTGATCGTGCGCACCGTGTCGGCGTACTTCTCGCCGAACAGGGCCATGGCCCCCTGCTGGATCGCCTCGTCGTAGCCCAGGAAGTCCACGCAGACATCGTGGTCATCCAGGATGCCCTTGTTCACCAGGTCCTCAACCTCCCGGATCTCCTCCGCCGTCATGGGCGACGGGTGGGAGAAGTCGAACCGGAGCCGATCAGGGGCCACCAGCGAGCCGCGCTGGAGGACATGGTCGCCCAGGACCCGGCGCAGCGCCGCGTGGAGCAGGTGCGTGGCCGTGTGGTTCCGCTCCGTGTCGTGACGGACCGGCGCCTCCACACGGGCCCGGACGGGCAGCGGCTCACGGGCGTCGGGGAAGTCACCCTCCACCCGGCCCAGCAGCGCCGCCCGACCGGCCACCCGGCGCACGTCGTCCACCACCATCCGCCAGCCGTCGCCCTCCACCTCGCCGTTGTCGCTTACCTGGCCGCCCGCCTCCGCGTAGAACGGGTTCTCCCGGAGCATGACCGCCAACCGCCCGTTCTGGCGGCGGTAGGCGACGACGGCGGTCTCCACCTCCGTCCGGTCGTAGCCGACGAACTCCTGCTCCGCCGCCTCCAGGTCCGTCCAGCCCTGGGCAAGCTCATCGCCCATCACGATCCCCGCCGCCTCACGATCCGCGCGGGACCGGCGACGCTGCTCGTCCAGCGCCACCTCGAAGCCGGCCATGTCCACACCATAGCCCCGCTCCTCCGCCATGAGCTCCGTCAGGTCGATGGGGAAGCCGTAGGTGTCGTACAGGCGGAAGGCGTCCCCGCCGCTGATCACGCCGCCGGCGCCGCCC
The DNA here is from genome assembly GCA_007126035.1 of Gemmatimonadota bacterium. Classification (GTDB taxonomy): domain Bacteria; phylum Gemmatimonadota; class Gemmatimonadetes; order Longimicrobiales; family RSA9; genus SLCC01. The sequence continues at coordinate 133 of SLCC01000056.1, read as the reverse complement.
TCGGGCGCCACCTCCTCGAACCGGCGCATCCCCTCGTCGATGGTGGCCAGGAACCGCTCCTCCTCCGTGCGGGTGGCACGGAGCAGGTGCTCACGACGGGCACGCAGCTCGGGGTACGCGTCGCCCATGACCC
>SLCC01000087.1 GCA_007126035.1 Gemmatimonadota bacterium | reverse complement strand
GGCTGGCGCGAAGGCTGGCGCGAAGGCTGGCGGCAGGCCGGCGGGCCGGGCTGTGGGGCAGCGGTCCCGCGGTCCTGCGCCGGCCGCTGACCGTCGACCCGAGGTGCCGACCCGGGCCAGGTCACAGGTCCGGACGTCCAGCAGCGTGGCCCTTGCCATCATGGGCGGTACCACGCGGGCGGGTCGCTGGGCGCCGCCGGAGAACATGCTGGCGCTGGCTATCATGGGTGGAGTCGAGCTGGATTTCCGGGAGGCGGTGCTGGCTCCGGGATCGGTGACGACGATCAACTGCTTCGCGTTCTGGGGCGGCATCGAGATCAGGGTCCCGCCGGACGTGCATGTAGATACGCGGGGCTTCCCGCTGATGGGCGGATTCGAGCAGACGGGTGAGACCGTGTCGGACCCGCCCGAGGGGGCACCGGTGATAGAGGTGAACGGGCTGGCCATCATGGCTGGCGTCGAGGTGGTCGTGGCGGAGCGGGGTGAGAGGGTGAAGGGTTCGAAGTCGCGGCGGGAGCTGGCTGATCGTCGCAGTGAGAGGGAGCTGGAGCATGGTCGGGACGAGGAGTGGTGATGGGGGCTAGGGTGAGGGTACGGTTCGCGCCGTCGCCCACGGGGTTCCTGCATGTGGGCGGCGCCCGTACGGCGCTGTTCAACTGGCTGTTCGCCCGCCATCACGGCGGCGATTTCATCCTGCGGATCGAGGACACGGACCGAGAGCGGTCGAGCGGGGCCATGGTCCAGGCCATCCTGGACGGGATGGAGTGGCTCGGGCTGGACTGGGAGGAGGGACCATTCCACCAGGCGGACGGTGTGCAGCGCCATCGCCTGGACGCGCTGCGTCTCCTGGAGGAGGGAAGGGCGTACCGTTGCTTCTGTACGCCGGAGGAGCTGGAGTCGAAGCGTCGCATGGCGGAGGAGCGCAAGGAGGGCTACCGCTATGACCGGCACTGCACGCTCCGCGTCCCGCGGGAGGAGGCGGACGCCCGGGCCGCCGCTGGCGAGCCGTTCACCATCCGGTTCACCGTGCCCGAGGGCGAGACGGTATGGGACGACGTGGTGCACGAACTCACCCGCTTCGACAACGCGGAGATCGAGGACTTCATCATCCTCCGGACCGACGGCACCCCGATCTACAACCTGGCCGTGGTGAGCGATGACCACGAGATGGGCATCACCCATGTGATCCGGGGCGACGATCACATGTCCAACACGCCGAAGCAGATCATGCTTTACCGGGCCCTGGGCTGGGATCTGCCGTCCTTCGCCCACCTGCCCATGATCCTGGGTTCCGATGGCAAGCGGTTGAGCAAGCGGCACGGCGCCACGGCCGTGGGCCAGTACCGGGAGCAGGGGATCCTGCCGGCGGCGCTGGTGAACTTCCTGGCGCTGCTGGGCTGGTCGCCGGGCGACGATACGGAGCTGATGACGCTGGACGAGCTGATCGCTTGGTTCAGTCTCGAGGGGGTGAACAAGAAGGGCTCGGTGTTCGACCCGGAGAAGCTGGAGTGGCTCAACGGCCAGCACCTGCACCGGATGTCGGCCGAGGAGTTGGAGCCGCTGGTCGGTGAGCGCCTGGTCGTGGCGGGTCTGGCCACTCCGGAGGAGCTGGCGGCGCGCCGGGAGTGGTTCCATCGCCTGATCGAGCTGCTCAAGGTCCGGAGCCGCACGTTGCAGGAATTCGTCCCGCAGGCCCGGCCGTTCCTGGTGGACGAGGTCGAGCCGGACCCGAAGGCCGTGAAGAAGCACTGGGCCAAGAACCCCGTCGAGGTGGCGGGCTACCTGCGCCGGGTCCGGGACCTGCTGGCGGGCGCCGGGCGCTGGGAGGAGGAGCCGCTGGAGGAAGAGTTGCGGGCGCTGGCCGGGGAGCTGGGCGTGGGCGCCGGCAAGCTCATCCATCCGCTGAGGGTGGCCGTCACCGGGACCGCCGCGTCGCCGGGGATATTCGACGTACTGGTCCTGGTGGGTCGGGAGCGGGTCCTGGCCCGGATCGACGCGGGGCTGGAGCGTCTGGAAGACCTGGCGGCCGAGGGCTGAGGATCGGCGTCAGAGCGTCAACACCGTGGCACGAAGGGCCCTTGGCGGCCCGTGGCCGCCGCGGCCGCACTCTTTGAAGACATTCTTCAATGCGCGGTTGTGATTGCGATTGAGTCCACAGGTCGCTCCGGCCGCATGAAGAAATGGCGAAACTATTCGTCACTGTTGGTTGACACGGCCGGCCTTCGCTCCTACCATTGCTTTTTCCACGGGCAGCCCGGTAGGGTGGTCCCGGATGCCCCTTGGTGTAACTGGCAACACGTCTGACTCTGGATCAGAAGAGTCCTGGTTCGAGCCCAGGAGGGGCAACTATGCCCGACCCGTTGACTGACCTCGAGCGTAACGTGCTCGATTACCTGATCGAGTATGTTCGTGACCATACGTATCAGCCGTCGATCCGCGAGATCGGCGCCACCTTCCGCATCAAGAGCACCAAGAGTGTCTCCGAGCTGCTCCAGTCCCTGGCCGACAAGGGCTGGATCGAGCGGGACCCGTCCCGCTCCCGGGGGGTGCGCCTGCTGAGCCTGGACCTGCAGGTCGAGGGTGTGACGGTGCCCCATGTGGACGTCCACATGACTGACCCGTCGCTACAGGACCCGCTGGACAGCCTGGTGCTGGACCGGCGCATCGTCGGCTCCTCGGCCTGCTTCATGATCTCGATGGTGGGCAACAACCTGCGTGACTCGGGGATCCGGGATGGTGACCTGCTGGTCATCGAGCCGACCCAGGGAGACAAGCTGGAGGAGGGCAACCTGGTGGCCGTGCGGCTCGCGGGCGAGACGAGCATCCAGCGGTGCCGGCGGAACGGCAGCGAGCTGCTGCTGGATTCCGGCCGGTTGGATATTCCGTCGCAGTCGCTGGCTGAGCGATCCGCCAAGGAGATCCTGGGTCGCGTGGTGGCGGTGGTCCGGCGGCTGCGCACCGACTCCTCCGCGCGGGTGGCGGAGCGGGAGCAGGTGCCCGAGGGTGCCTTCGCCACCTGAGCACCGCATGTCTGAGAGGGCAGGCCCGCCGCGACCGGACGACGAGCGTTGGATGCGGCGGGCCCTGGTGCAGGCTGGTGCCGCAGCCGCGGCCGAGGAGGTGCCTGTGGGCGCGGTGGTGGTGGTTGGTGGGGAGCTGGTTGCCGAAGCGCACAACCAGACCCGCACCCGCCAGGACCCCACGGCCCACGCGGAGGTCCTGGCCCTGCGAGCCGCTGCCCGCAGCCTCGGCCACTGGTGGCTGAACGGGGCGACCCTGTACGTGACCCTGGAGCCGTGCGCCATGTGTGCCGGTGCGGCGGTCCTGGCCCGGATCGAGCGACTGGTGGTGGCGGCGCAGGACCCGAAGGCGGGTATGGCCGGGTCGCTGGCATGCATCCCGCAGGACCCACGTCTCAACCATCATGTAGAGATCACCGCCGGCGTCCTGAGCGACGAGGCGGGGCAGCTACTCCGTGACTTCTTCCGTGCACGCCGATGACGAGAATCCTGGTCGCCGCCGAGGTGGAGTCGTTCCTGCGGGCTCGGGAAGTCCCGCCCGACCTACATGTGGATCTCCTGGACCCGGGAGCCCCTATCCCTTCCGGTGAGCACGAAGGGTTCCTCGCCTTGCTGACCCGCCGGATCGGGCCGGCGGAGCTGGACCGGCTGCCGCGGCTGCGGGTGGTGGCCAACATGGCCGTAGGCTACGACAACGTAGACCTGGACGCGGCCCGGGACCGGGGGGTCCTGGTCTCGAACACGCCCGACGTGCTGACGGACGCCACCGCCGAGCTGACGTGGTCTCTGATCCTGGCTGTGGCTCGCCGGGTGGGGGAAGGTGAGCGACTGGTGCGGGCCGGTGACTGGGCCGGTTGGGAACCGACCCAGCTCCTGGGCACGGGGCTCCGGAGCAAGCTGCTGGGCATAGCGGGCGCCGGTCGGATCGGTCACGAGACAGCTCGTCGTGCCGGCGCCTTCGGCATGCGTGTGGCCTACTGGGACCAGGACGATCGGCCGGAGCTCGAGCGGGAGGTGGGCGCGGTCCGGGTGCCGGAGCTGGAGGACCTGGTGGCCCGAGCCGACGTCCTCTCCATCCACCTGGCATCCACCCCCGGCACCCGCGGCATCATCGACGGGCCCCTCCTGGACGTAATGAAGCCCGGTGCCATCCTGATCAACACCGCCAGGGGCGACGTGGTCGACGAGACGGCCCTGATGGAGCGTCTCCAGTCCGGTCGTATCCGGGCCGGGCTGGACGTCTTCGAGGCCGAGCCCCACGTGCCTGAGGCCCTCCGAGAGCTGGACAACGTGGTCCTGCTGCCGCACCTGGGAAGCGCTACCAGGGAGACCCGCCAGGCCATGTTCGACCTGGCATGGGACAACGTGGTCCGTGGCGTCCGCGGCGAGCCCCTGCTAACCCCCGTGACCTGACCCCGAGAGCCGTGGCCGATTTCCATCCGCCCCTGGGGGGCATCCATGAAGCGGCGCTCTACGTGGACGACCTGGCCGTCGCCGAGCGGTTCTGGCGCCGGCTGGGCCTGCAGCTGATCGGCAAGCAGGAGGGTCGCCACGTCTTCTTCCGCGCCGGCAGTGACCTGCTCCTGCTGTTCGACGCCCGGGCCGCGCTCCAACCCGGCGGCGTCCCGCCGCACGGGGCCGATGGACCCGGACACGTGGCACTGGACGTCCCGGACCACGAGTCCCTGCAACGCTGGCGCGCACACCTGGAGCTGGCGGGCGTCGAGGTCGAGCATGAGCAGGGCTGGCCGTCAGGCGGCGAATCGGTCTATTTCCGGGATCCGGCAGGCAACAGCGTGGAGCTCATAACTCGCGGCAGCTGGGGATTTTAGGCCATCCGGCTCGCACGGAGCTTGCACCATTCGCGACTGTGGTTGTGGCACGCGGAACGAAACCGAATGGAGGCAAGGCAGATGATCAGCAGAGTCGCGACGATGTACGGCTACTGGAAGGCGCCGAAGGCAACCTTCATGCTCAAGCACCCCGTGAAGGGCACGAAGGCGTACCTGGCTACCAGAAAGCTGAAGGGGATGTGGCGGAGCCAGCGGAACCTGACGCTGGCCGCCGCTGCCGCGGTGCCGGTGGGTGTCTGGGCCGTGTCCCGAATGCGGAACAAGGATTAGATCTGTCGGCCGGTTCCGCCGGCCTGATAGGAAGGACAACGGCCGGCGCCTCCTCGCGGGGGTGCCGGCCTTGTCCTTGGTAGCCGGCTGCTGCCCCGGCGAGGTCACCATTGCTGGGCGGAGTGGCAGCCGTGGGTCGGTGGTGATAGCTTGTGCTCGTCCACGGAAACCCATGGAGCATATGACGGCCTCACCACTGACTATCCGGACCTTCACGTCCCCCGTGTTCGGCCAGAACGCGTACCTGGCCAGTTGCGAAGCTACGGGGGAGACGGTGGCCATCGACCCGGGCGGCGCCGCGGCAGCGATGGCGGCGGCGCTGGGTGAGCAGGGGGCGGAACTGAATGCCATCCTGCTGACCCACGCCCACATGGACCACATTGAAGGGGTCGCCGACCTGACGGCCCGCTTCCAGGCGCCGGTGCACCTGCACCCGGCCGACCTGCCTCTCTACGACGCTGCCACCCAGCAGGCGGCCATGTTCGGCCATCGTATCCAGGCGCCACCGCCGCCGGACGGGGAGCTGAGCCACGGCCAGGTCGTCCAGCTCGGGTCGTGTCGCCTGGAGGTCCGCCACGCGCCAGGCCACAGTCCGGGCCACGTGATCCTCTACGGCCCCGAGGCGGAGGTGGCCTTCGTGGGCGATGTGGTCTTCGCAGGGTCCATCGGCCGGACGGACCTGCCGGGGGGCAGCTTCGACCAGCTCATGGCGTCCATCCGGGAGCAGGTGTTGACGTTGCCGGATGAGACCCGCCTGCTCCCGGGACACGGTCCGGAGACGACGGTCCAGCGGGAGCGGACCACCAACCCATTCATCGCCCCTGACCATCCCGGGAGGCACGCATGAGCGCGCGTATCGCTGTGTTCGCTTCTGGCAGCGGGACGAACCTGCAAGCTTTGATCGACCGATCCGCGTCAAGCGACGCGATCCAGATCGGCCTGGTGGTGGCCGATCGACCGGAGGCCGGCGCCCTGGACCGTGCCCGGCAGGCGGACATCCCCACGCACGTCATCCAGGTCCGGGGTCGGCCCATCGCCGCGGTGACGGCGGACATGATCGACGCCCTCGAGGCAGCCGACATCGACGTAGTGGCCCTGGCCGGCTACCTCCGCCTCATGCCTCCCTACGTGGTCCGACGCTTCGCGTACCGGGTCCTGAACATCCACCCGGCGCTGTTGCCCGCCTTCGGCGGCAAGGGCATGTACGGCGAGCATGTGCACCGGGCGGTCCTGGAGTCGGGGTGCCGGGTGACGGGGGCAACGGTCCATTTCGTCAACGAGCGGTACGACGAAGGTCGTATCCTGGCCCAGTGGCCCGTTCCGGTCCTGGACGGTGACACTCCCGCCACCCTGGGGCAGCGGGTGCTCAGGGTCGAGCACGAGCTGTACCCCACAGCCGTGGAGTGGCTGGCCAGCATACTCGCGGCGGCCGAAGGGGAGGATAGCGCTGCGGCGGTGAAGGAAGCCATGCCGCTGCCCGTGACCGACAGCGTGTGCTTCAACCTGGTCGAGTGCGGTGAGCCGGACCGCCAGGGGATCCGTAGGCTGTTCGGGCTGGACTGATACGGAACCGGAGACGAGTCGTGCCGAGAGCGATACTTAGCGTTTCTGACAAGACGGGCCTGGTCGATTTCGCCCGCGGCCTGGCCGACCTGGGGTGGGGCCTGGTCTCCACCGGTGGTACGGCCAGGGCGTTGAGGAGCGCCGGGCTGAGCGTGGCGGATGTGAGCGAGGTGACGGGACACCCCGAGATGATGGAGGGTCGCGTCAAGACACTGCACCCCGCGGTCCATGCCGGGATCCTGGCCCGGGCCAACCGGACCGACGACGCGGCGGCCCTGGAGGAACACGGCTACGACCTCTTCGATCTGGTGGCGGTGAACCTCTACCCGTTCCGGGAGGCGGTGGCCGGTGGCGCCGATATGGCGGAGGCCATGGAGAAGGTGGACATCGGCGGGCCCACCATGATACGGGCGGCCGCCAAGAACCACGAGCGGGTGGTGGTGGCGGTGGACCCCGCCGATTACGACCGGATCCTTACGGCCCTGCGTCAGGGCGGGGTGGGCACGGACCTGCGGCGCGAGCTGGCGGCCAGGGTATTCGCCCACACGTCCGGCTACGACGCAGCCGTCGCCGCGTACCTGGAGACTGCCGGCACCAGCGAAACGAGCACCTTCGGTCGGGACGCGGGTGCAGGGCCGGCGTTCCCCGACAGGGTGGTCCTGCCTCTCAGCAAGGCCATGAGCCTCAGGTACGGCGAGAACCCGGACCAGCCTGCTGCCTTCTACGCCGAGGAGCAGACTCCGCCAGGCAGTCTGCCGAACCTGGTGCAGCTGCACGGCAAGGAGCTTTCCTACAACAACCTCCTGGACGTGGACGCCGCCGTGACGGGAGCGTCGGCGTGGAGCCCGGAAGAGGGCGTGGCCTGCTGCATCATCAAGCACACCACCCCCTGCGGGCTGGCCCTGGGCGAAGACCCGGAGGAGGCCTACCGACGAGCCCTCGCCACCGATCCCGTCTCGGCATTCGGCGGGATCGTCGCCCTGAACGTGCCGGTGTCGGAGGCTGCCGCCGAGGCCATGTCCGCCCACTTCCTCGAGGTGGTGGTGTCACCCGGATTCGACGACGGCGCGCGAGCCGTGCTCCAGCAGAAGAAGAACCTGCGGCTCATCGAGCTGCCAATGGGCCCCGCGGAGTCGGGCGAGCTCGACATGAAACGGGTGCGGGGAGGGCTCCTGGTCCAGTCACGTATGGTAATGCGCTTCCCCGAGGACGACTGGAAGGTGGTCACGGAACGGGAGCCGGACGCACGGGAGTGGCAGGATCTGCGATTCGTGTGGCGGGCCGCGGCCCTGGTCAAGTCGAATGCCATCGTGCTGGCCGCCGACCAACAGGTCCGGGGGATCGGAGCCGGCCAGATGAGCCGGGTCGATTCGTCCAGGATAGCAATCCTCAAGGCAGGAGATCAGGGATTCGACCTGGAAAGGACTGCGCTGGGGTCCGACGCCTTCTTCCCGTTCCGTGATGGTGTGGACGCCGCGGCAGGCGCGGGCGTCCGCGCTATCATTCAGCCGGGTGGCTCGGTGAGAGATGATGAAGTGATCGCCGCGGCGAACGAGCATGGCATGGCCATGGTCTTCACCGGACGGCGGGTCTTCCGCCATTAGACGGTGCCTCGACGGTGTCTACGGAGGCCGTCGAGGTTGTCCTTCCAGCTCAGGCCGAGCCCGCTTCCGCCAGCTCGCGCGTCGCTCGCCGGGAGTCGGCGACCAGGCGGACGCCGTCTCTGGGGGCCGGGCCTCGCCACCAGTAGTAGACGCGCTCACCACCGTTGATCTGAAAATTGCGCGCGCCACCTTCCACGCCGACGATGATGTCCTGGCCGTCGGTGCGACGTACGCCTGCGGGGCCTTGTCCTGAATCCACTACCAGTTGATACCTGCCGGGGGCCAAGTGCCTGTAGGTTCCGCTCATGCCTCCTCCTTGCCACTGGAACGGCGGGGTCCAGGGCATATACGTGAAAAGCCCACCGGTGGTGACCCTCCGGCGGGCTGCCAACATAGGGGTTCGTTCCCCGCGTTTCCTCTATGTTCTCCGAGAACAAATATGTTGCGTGTTCCGCTCGAGCGCAAGGTTGACGGCACTGACATTGACGGCACTGACGGGACCCATGCCTCACAGGTGCCGTGAGTGCCGGAGCCGGGGCCAGACCTCTGGCGCGCCGCGTGTGAATTCGGCACGATTGATAGGGTAGTCGGCGTTGTTCACCTGCTCAGGAGTAGGGGGGCGGCCATGACCGAGCACAGGAAGCGGCTGTTGATCGACGGCCTGGTTGGCGGTCTGGTCGGGTACGGTGCCGTGGTGGCGACGTTCATTGCCTACGATGTGGTGTCGGGGCGCCCGCTGTTCCATACGGCGGCGCTGCTAGGGGAGGCTTTGTTAGGCGTCCCCGCGGACGGTGGGCTGGTTGCTGGGGCAGTGGACCCGGGTATTGTCCTTGCCTTCAACGGGTTGCATCTTGGGGCGGTCCTTCTGTTTGCGTATCTTTCAGGCTGGTTGGTGTACGAGGCGGAGCTTCACCCCGATTTCTGGTATGTTTCCCTGGTCATGTTCCTGGCGGCCACCATACTGGGTTTCGGTGGCGTGCTGGCGGTGACGGTGATGTTGGGGGTGGTGCTGTCGCCGTGGCTGGTGGCGGTGACGGCGGTGCTGGGCGCACTGGCTGTGGCGGCGTGGCTGCTTGGTGGCCATTGGTCGCTGGTTCGTTTCATCCGGGATTCCAGGTTATCTGACGTTGCAATCGAGTGAAGAGCGGGTCCGGCGTGTCGGCAGGGCCGATCCCGAGAGTTGGGTGGTGACGCCGGCTGACAAGTTGACGCTCCTGCGTCTGGCGGCCACGCCGGTGCTGTGGGTGTTGGCGTGGCTGGAGATGTCCGTACATCTGGGCGTGGGGCTGGCGGTGGCGGGACTGACGGATGTGCTGGATGGTCCGGTTGCCCGTGCCACCGGTCGGTCCTCGCCCCGGGGTGCACAGCTCGATTCGCTGGCGGACCTCATCCTGATGGTATCGATAGTGGCCTGGATCGCGTGGCTCCAGCCCGGCTTCTTCCGTGAGAACCTGATCCCATTCGCCGTGTGGGGCGTGATCGGTGTGGCATCGATAGTGGCCACGTGGGTGCGCTTCGGCCGGGTCGGCAATCTCCACCTCTATTCCGCGAAGGCGGCGGGGGTGGTGGCCTACGTGTTCGTGGTCTGGCTGTTCGTGCTGGGTGACTACAACCGCTGGCTCTTCGCCGTCGCCATTGGCATGGCGACGCTGGCTGCCACCGAGACACTGCTGGTGGCGCTGATGCGTGACCGTGTTGACGAGGGTGTGAAGAGCCTGTTCACACGGACCGACTGAAGCTGTCCAGGGCGTTGCGGATCTGTGGCACGGCAGCCTCGCCGGCCAACCTTCCTTTGGCGATCAGCTCATCGCGCTGCCGCACATCCCAGTGGTTGTAGACCTGGAGGTCGGGCGTGATGACCAGGTCCACGCCTTCCATCAGGTCCAGGCGTGTGGCTGAGTAGACGGCGATGAGGAACGCGTTGGTGAGCACGCCCACCAGGGTGCGGACGGGTTGGAAGGGCAGTGCTTCACCGAGTGTGGCGGCCACCACCACGTCGGCGCCCAGCTCGTGGAGTGGCCGGACGGGCACGTTGGCGACGATGCCGCCGTCGACCAGGACCCGGTCTCCCACGCGGACGGGAGCATAGATGCCGGGGATGGCGGTGCTGGCGCGTACCGCGTCTGCCAGCGGCCCCTCCTTCAGGACCACGATCTCTCCGGAATGGACGTCGGCGGTGATTATGGCCAGCGGGATCTGCGCATCTTCGATGTGCCTGGGCCCCAGCTCATCGTCGAGGATGTCTCCGATGGATTCGTTGGAGAGGAGGCCCAGGGATGAGGCGGAGAACCGGGACACCTTCCGCCAGGTCAGGGGGATCAGCAGCTCGTGCATGCGATCCGGACTGACACCGAAGGCGTGGAGTGCCGCCACCAGGGCGCCCGCGCTCGTGCCGCTGATGACGTGGATTTCGATACCTGCTTCGTGCAGGGCCTGGAGTATCCCCAGATGAGAGAACCCGAGCACGGCCCCGCCGCCCAGGGCAACGCCGAGGCGTGGCGCGGTGCGGGGGCCTGCGTCGGCGGTGGACACGGCGGTCAACGCCGGGCGGCCAGCACCCCGGCGGCTGCCAGTGCTGCGCCGCCGAACAGGGTCAGCCAGCTCCGGTTCTTCGACGCCCACAACAGTGGGCTGCGCTCACGGGACCGGTCGCCGAAGCGGCCATGGGCGGCGAAGTCTCCGGGCGCCGGGTCCCAGAGGTTCGCGATATCCTCGGTCCGTGGCTCGTCCGTCTGCTGGCCGTCATAGCCAGTGCGGGCCAGGTAGTGGTCCAGCAGCCGGGGCACGGTGCGCTGGCCGTACACGGTCTTGAAAGTAGGCGCGCCCACGAAGAGCACTGCCCGGCTACTGTGGGCGGCCCAGTGGATGGCGTCCGCGGCCACCTCGGGCTGATAGATGGGCGGCACGGGCTGTGACCGGTTGGGCAGTCGGCTCAGCACCCACTCGAACTGGGGCGTGTTGACTGCCGGGAGGTGTACGGAATGCAAGGAGACGTTGCTGCCGTTGTGGATCAGTTCGGTCCGGAGCGCGTCGTTGAACCCCTCGATGGCGTGTTTCGAGGCGCAGTAGGCGGCCTGGAGCGGGATCCCCCTGAAGGCCAGGGCGGACCCGACCTGGACGAGCCGCCCCCGATCCCGAGGCAGCATCCGCTTGAGGGCCGACAGGGTGCCGTGGACGTAGCCGAGGTAGTTGACCTCCATGACGCGGCGGTATTCTGCCGGCTTGACGTCCGGCACCTCGGCGAACACGGACGTCATGGCGTTGTTGATCCAGATATCGATGGGTCCGAATCGTTCCTCGGCGCGCGAGGCCGCGTCCTCGACGGCGTCGGCGTCGGCCACGTCGACGGGGAGGACCAGCGCCTCTCCGCCCACGGCCTCCACCTCGCTGGCGGCGGCCTCGAGGCGCTCCTCGCCCCGAGCCAGCAGCGCTATCCTGGCCCGGTCCCGGGCGAAGCGACGCACCGTAGCGCGGCCGACTCCCGCTGACGCGCCGGTCACCACTACCACTTCCGATCCGTCTCTGTGCTGTGTCATGGTTGCCCGCTGGCGCAGGAAACGTTCCGCATCCGATCACCACTCTGTGCGTCTTGACCGGCCGGCGCGAATCGCGCTGTAGCCGGCGGCGAGGCCGAGTCCGGCGGCCAGGGCCAGAGCGACGCCCGTCCCCGCGTCCACGGTCCGGGGTCGACGCACCAGGGTGGGAAGGATTCCCGCCCGCTCCATGGCCATATGGACCACCTCCGCCATGTGTAACGGCGGACGGATCTGGTTCTGCGTGACCATCTCCCGGCATGAGAAGCCGCTGGTGACGATCATGGTCCGTGGGTCGGCCGCCCGGATGGCGGGGAGCAGCGCCCGTTCTGCGCAGGCCTGGGCCACTTCGTAGTGGGCGTCCTGGAAGCCGAACGGACCGGCCATGCCGCAGCAGCCGGAGTCCAGGATCTGGCAATCGATGCCCAGGCGCTCCAGGAGGTCCCGTTCCCGGTCGAAGTCCAGGACGGACCTGTGCTGGCAGTGGCCGTGGAGCATGGCCGTCTCGCCGCGGAGGTTGCCCAGCTCGGCGTGGCTGGCGAAACCGGACAGGAACTCGCTCAGGAGATGGGTCTGGCTGGCCAGTCGTTGAGCGTCCTGATCGTGGGGGAACAGGTTGACGAGCTCGTCGCGAAAGACGGCGACGCAGCTGGGCTCCATACCCACGATGGGCGTTCCCGCCCTGATCTCATGGCGGAGGGCCTGGAGTATCTGGCGGAGCTGACGCCTGGCCAGGTCCAGCATCCCGAAGTCGTAGAGGGGCCGGCCGCAGCATAGCATCCGGTCGGGCAGGACTGGTCGGTACCCTATGCCTTCCAGGACCTCGATGGTGGCCTGGCCGACTTCTGGGTTGAACAGGTTCGTGAAGGTGTCGGGCCAGACGATGACCCGGGGACCGTCCACCAGGGAGGGTCCCCTGCGGCGGAACCAGTCCCGGAAGGTGTGGGCGGCGAAGAGGGGCATCTCCCGTTGGGTGGCGACGCCGGCGATCTTCTTCGCGATGGGCGCCAACCCCGGCGCGCGGGTGGCCATGTTCACCAGGTTCGGCGCCAGGCCGGCCAGGCGGCCGGCCCAGTATATGAGGCCCATGGTGTAGGCGGCCCGTGGTCGAACCCGGCCCCGGTAGTAGTGGGACATGAACTCGGCTTTGTAGGTGGCCATGTCCACGCTCACCGGGCACTCGGTCTTGCAGCTCTTGCAGGACAGGCACAGGTCCAGGGCTTCCTTCACCTCCTCGCTCCGCCAGCCGTCCTCGATCACCTCGCCACGCAGCATCTCGTACAGGAGCCGGGCGCGACCGCGAGTGGAGTGCATCTCCTCCCCGGTGGCCATGTAGGACGGGCACATCACGCCGCCCTCCTTGCGCCGGCACTTGCCCACGCCCACGCATCGGATCGCGGCCCGGGTGAAGGAGTAGTCGTTGGCGGGGAACCGGAAGGCGGTCTCCGGCTCGGGGAGCACGAAGTCAGGGCCCAGGAACAGGTTCTCATCGGGGCGATAGGCGTCCACCACCTTGCCCGGGTTCATGCCGCCGTCCGGGTCCCAGATCCGCTTGAACTCGCGGAACGCCTGGACCAGCTCCGGCCCGAACATCCTGGGCAGCAGGATACCCCGGCTCTGGCCGTCGCCGTGCTCTCCGGACAGGGATCCGCCGTAGCGGATGACCAGGTCGGCCGCCTCCTCGATGAAGGCCATGTACCGGTCCAGCCCCGGCCGGGTCTCATAATCGAAGTTGATCCGGGTGTGGACGCAGCCCTCGCCGAAGTGGCCGTAGACGGCGCAGTCGTAGTCGTAACGGTCCAGGAGCTGGCGGAACTCCCGGAGGTAGGGCCCGAGCCGGTCGGGAGGAACGGCGGCGTCCTCCCAGCCTTCCCAGGTGGGCGGGCTGCCGGGCACGAAGGCCGTTGCGCCCAGGGCGGACTCCCTGACTCGCCAGACCGCCTGCTGTTCCCGGGCGTCGGACACGATCCGGGCGTCGACGAAGTCTCCGTTGTCGCGGATCCCTTCGAGGGCGGCCTCGGCCCGGGCGACGGCCTCGTCGCCAGTGTCACCGGCGAACTCCACCAGGAACCAGGCGTTGCCCTCCGGCAGGTGGACCAGGTGCTCGACGTGGAGGTTCTTGGTCCGCATGAACTCGGTGAGGCGGTGGTCCAGCCCTTCGAGCCCGGTAGGCTTGTGCCGCATGATGGCGGGCACGTGATCGGCGGCCTGGTACACGTCGTCGTAGCCCAGCACGAGCAGCGCCCGCGCTGGGGGCTCCTCGATGAGGTGGAGTTTGGCCTCCAGGATGACGGCGCAGGTCGACTCGGTACCGACCAGGGCCCGGGCCACGTCGAAGCCGTTCTCGTCCAGGAGCGCGGGCAGGTTGTAGCCGGAGACCCGGCGGGGTATGTCCGGGAACCTCTCCCTGATCAGGGGCTCGTAGCGGTCCCGGAGGTCCCGGAGCCCCTGGTATATCTGTCCTCTGCGGCCGCCCCGGGCGACGATGCGATCCAGCTCCTCCGGCGCCGTGGGCCCCACGGTGAGGATGTGCCCGTCGTAGGTGAGGATGGTGAGCTCCAGGACCTGGTGCTCGGTCCTGGGGCCCGGGCCGTAGTGGGCGGCCTGTACCGAGTGGACACCGCAGGCATCGTTGCCGATCATGCCGCCCAGGGTGCACTGGGCGTGGGTGGCCGGGTCCGGGCCGAAGGTGAGGCCGTGTGGTCTGGTCACGGACCGGAGGTCGTCCAGGACCGTGCCCGGCTCGACGCGCGCCCACCGCTCGTCAGGGTCCACCTCCAGGACCCGGCCCATGTACTTGCTGAAGTCCAGGACCAGGGCAACGTTGCAGCACTGTCCCGCCAGGCTCGTACCACCACCCCGGCACAGGATAGGTGCGTTGTGCTCCCTGGCCAGTCGGACCGTCTCGATCACATCCTGACGATCCCGGGGGACGACGACACCTATGGGCACCTGCCGGTAGCTGGACGCGTCTCGCGCGTAGAGCCCCCGGGCGGCCCGGTCGAATCGGACCTCGCCCTTCACCACCTGTCTCAGGGCGGCCTCCAGGGAGCCAGCCTCGACCATGTGGGCGGTGTCCGGGCGGTCGCTGTCGCTGCGGGAGTGGCCAGCGGCGGTGGTGGGCTCCATGCAATCGGTCTCCTGGTCTGCGGCCATGTCAGGACATTCATGCTGGCGCTCCCGGAGCCCGACGTCAAATGAATCTCGAACCTCGAGCGGCTGGTTGGCAAACCATCTGCGTTGTGGTTGGGGCCCGAGTGAGGAGTTGTCGCAGGTGACCGCCTTGTCCGCTGTCTAGCGCCAGCCGCCCTTGTTCGACCTCAGCGGATCTCCGTATCCACGGCGTGGGGGAGAGTTTCGCTCAGGAACCGGGCCATGTCCCGTTCGTCTTCCAGGATCGTGTCACAGTCCTGCACGGTGGCCTGGTCGTTCAGGCGCTCTGCCGCAGCCCGGATCCCTTCGTAGGACGCGATCTCGAAGTGCTCGGTGGCGTAGTCGGCGATTGAGTTCTTGACCAGGCGATCACCGAAGGGCGCGGTGGCAAAGCCCTGGAGGGTGCCCGCGGCTCTCCCCATCAGGTCTTTCGTGGTGGACGGGTCCTCGCCGTAGCGTTCGAGGCACCGCTCTACCAGGTCCACGTGGTGCTTTGTCTCGCCGATGTGCCGCTCCAGCCGAGCCCGCAGCTCGGGCCGGTCCTCGGCCTGCTCCGCGTGCCGTTCCAGGACCGGGATCAACGCCCGCTCCATGGCGTGTGCGTCCTTGAGCCAGCTGACGAGCAAGTCCCTGTTAGGCATGGTCCGACCTCCGGAAAGGATGTTGATGGGTACCGGCTCGATGAGCCTCGTGCAGGCAACACTGCAAGGAGCACTCCCGGTGCCGCCGCGGTCCGAATGCAACGAGCTGCGACTTCACTACTCTGGACCGGGCCCGGAGCGGTTGCCGCTCACGGGATGGGCGGCTTGTCCCGGGCCCGGCGCTGAATGAGCCAGGTGATCAGGGCGATCAGCCCTATGGCGCCGATGATCGGGGCCAGGAAGACGCCGGCGATTCCGAAGGCGATCCCCACGATCAGGATTCCCACCGCCACGGAAATGGCCCATAGGATCAGTCTCACGAGCGACCCCTTTCAGTGAGGGTTCCATGATGGTGCCAGCGCGGGGGCAAGTCCCGGTCCAGTGAGTGGAAGAGAAATTGCGCGGTGGCCGTGGTGGGAGGCCGAAGGCCCGGCGGCGGCGATAGTCCTCCGGGGGCGGGGAGGTCCCATGGCGCTGAGAGAGTATAAGCGGAAGCGTGATTTCGACCGGACACCGGAGCCGGCGGGAATGGTGAAACGGCGTAGCGCCCGGCCGCTGGAGTTCGTCATACAGAAGCATGATGCCACGAACCTGCACTACGACTTCAGGCTCGAGCTGGGTGGCGTGCTGAAGAGCTGGGCGGTGCCGAAAGGCCCCAGCACGCGGCCCGGTGTCCGACGACTGGCCATGGAGACGGAGGACCACCCCATGGAGTACGGCGACTTCGAGGGCGTGATCCCAGAGGACCAGTACGGTGGAGGCACGGTCATGCTGTGGGACCGGGGCCGGTGGATCCCAGAAGGCGACCCGGAAGAAGGGCACGAAGAAGGCCGGCTCCGGTTCCGGCTCGAGGGCGAGAAGCTGCGGGGGCGGTGGGCGCTGACCCGCATGCGTCCGCGGCCCGGGGAGAAGGAGACGAGCTGGCTGCTCATCAAGGCCAAGGATGAGGCGGCCCGACGCGCCGACGAGCCGGAGGTGACGGAGGAACTGCCACGGAGCGTCGCCACGGGCCGGGACCTGGAGGAGATCGCCCAGGCCGGGGATCGGGCCTGGGACGCGGGCGGAGGCGAGCAGGGACGTCGAATGGACCCGGAAGCGGTGGAGGGCGCGAAGCGAGGACGGCTCGAGGTCGGGAGTCCACAACTCGCTACGTTGGTCGGCCAGGCCCCGGAAGGCGACGACTGGATCCACGAGCTGAAGTTCGACGGGTACAGGGTGTTGTGCCGGTTCGGAGGTGGGAAGGTCAGTCTGATCACCCGCAACGGGAAGGACTGGACCCATCGATTTCCTGGTATTGTCGAGGCGCTGGAAAGCCTTGCTTGCGACGCCGCGTTGCTGGACGGCGAGCTCGTAGTGCTGGACCGGAAGGGGATCTCCCGGTTCCAGCGGCTGCAGAACGTCATGTCGGGCAACGGACGAGACCGTCCCATCCTGTTCGTCTTCGATCTCCTGCACCTGGACGGCTGGGACGTGTCCGGCGCCGCTGTGGAGGCACGGAAAGGCCTGTTGCGGCCCCTGGTACAGGAGCTGGGCGACGACCGGGTCCGCTTCAGCGACCACGTCCGTGGCCAGGGTCGTCGCTTCCACGATCGAGCGTGCGACCTGGGGGTGGAGGGGATCATCTCCAAGCGGCTGGGCCGGCCGTACCGGTCCGGCCGGAGCAAGGACTGGCTGAAGACGAAGTGCACGCTCCGGCAGGAGTTCGTGGTGGTGGGCTATACGGACCCGGCTGGTTCCAGGGTCGGCATCGGGGCTCTGCTGCTCGGTGTCCACGACCAGGAGGGCCGGCTCGTCTACGCCGGGAAAGTGGGCACCGGGTTCAACGACCGGGAGCTGAGGGCGTTGGAAAAGCGACTGTCGCCCATGGAGCGGAAGACGCCGCCGGTGCGCAACCCACCCCGAGGCGCCCAGGCCCGGGGCGTTCACTGGGTCCGGCCGGAGTTGGTGGCGGAGGTGGACTTCACCGAGTGGACCGACGATGGCCGGATCCGGCATCCGTCATACCAGGGCCTGCGGGAGGACAAGAATCCGGAGGATGTGGTGCGGGAAGAGGCGCAGGCGGTGCAAGCCGTGGATCGAAGAGGGCGACGTGGGGACGACCAGAAGCCGGGCACCGCCGACTCGGCGCGGGTGGCGGGAGTCCGGATATCGAGTCCACACAGGGTCGTCTGGCCGGGTATGGGCGTCACGAAGCTGGAGCTGGCGGAGTACTACGAGTCTATCGCGGACGTGGTGCTGCACCGGTTGGTTGACCGGCCGTTGACGCTGGTCCGGTGCCCGTCCGGAGCTGGTGGCAAGTGTTTCTATCAGAAACACGCCAACGAGTCGGTGCCGGAGCTGGTACCGCGGGTGGATATCGGCGAAGGTGGCGGCAAGGAGCCGTACATGTACGTGGACGGGCTGCCGGCGCTGGTGTCGCTGGTCCAGCTCGGCGTGCTCGAGTTCCATGTCTGGGGCTCGCGCAGGGACCGGCTGGACCGGCCGGACAGGCTGGTGTTCGACCTGGACCCGGACGAGGACCTGCCGTTCGGCCGCATAGCTTCGGCGGCGTTCCGGCTCCGCGGGCTGCTGGCGGAGCTGGGGCTGGAGAGCTTCCCGAAGGCCACGGGCGGGAAGGGCCTGCACGTAGTGGTGCCGGTGACGCGGCGCACGGGCTTCGATCAGGCGAAGGAGTTCGCCCACGCCGTCGCCAGACTCATGACCACCCAGGACCCGGATCGGTTCACCGCGAACATGTCGAAGAAGAAGCGACGGGGGCGGATCTTCGTGGACTACCTGCGGAACGCGTGGAACGCCACGGCCATCGCCGACTACTCGACGCGGGCCAGGCCGGGCGCGCCGGTGGCTGTGCCCATCAGTTGGGACGAGGTGAACACGAGGGCCAGGAAGCCGCCCGTGCACACGATCCGCGACGTGCCCGACCGCCTGGCAGGCTCACCGGACCCGTGGGAGGGCTTCGACTCGCTCCGCCAGTCCATCACCGCCAGGGCGCTGGAGGGTGTTGGATTGGGGGATGGTTGAGCGGGCGGGCGCTGTAGCCCTGCGTACTACTCCTCGACCTCGACCTCGATCTCCAGGAGCTCCGCCAGCCGGTCGGGCGGGAGCACGCCCGTGTGGCGCTTCCACTCCTGACCATCCTTGAAGACGATCAGTGTGGGGATGCCCCGGATGCCGTACTTGACCGCCATGGTCGGGTTGGAGTCGGTGTCCAGCTTGGCCACCAGCAGCTCGCCGTGGAGGTCCGATGCCAGCTGGTCCAGCATGGGCGCCATCATCCGGCAGGGTTGGCACCAGTCGGCGTAGAAGTCTACCACCACCGGGACGTCGGAGCCGCGGATCGTCGCCTCCATGTCCTGGTCGGTCACCTTGATGGGGCGGTCGACGGGGAGCGGGCGGCCGCACTCGCCGCAGGCCGGCCGGACCCCGGAGGGATCCAGCCCCACCTTGTTGACGGTCAGGCAGAACGGGCAGGGGATGGTTGCCTGAGGGCTGGCGGTCATTCTTCTCTCCTTCGGTCTCGGCTGGAGCTTGTCCAGGCGGTGTATGGTCTCCTGAGACAAAGCGACGAGGAGAGCAGCGGGTTCCCGGCCCGCCAGAACGCAGGTCCGCACGCCACGGCACCTGCCATATGACCGGACTGGCAGGAAGCGCCGGGTAGTGCGTCGCCGGCATCTATCGGCTATCCTATCGGCCATGACCAGACGACGCATCGGCCGGCACCTGACAGGTGGCATGGTCCCCGACGACGAGCTTGCTCGGACCCGGCGCGAGGACGAGCTGAGGGAGGCCTTCTCGCGCTGGGCGTCAGGGGTCTCGATTGTGGCTGTGCGGTCAGAGGGGCGGGTCCACGCCCTCACGGTGAGCGCGTTCATCCCGGTATCCCTCGATCCCCCGCTGGTCCTGGTGAGTCTGGGGCCGAACGCTTCGGCTCTTCCCTACCTCGAGCCCGGGCAACAGTACGGGATCAGTATCTTGACCGCGGACCAGCAGGGCCTGGCCTCTCGCTTCGCTGATGTCTTTCCCGTTGGCCCCAGCCCGTTCACCGAGGGTGAGCCGCCACTGGTTGCCGGTGCGCTGGCGGCTTTCTCGTGTGTGGTCGAGGAGGTGCGCCCCACCGGGGACCACCACTTGGTGCTCGGGTCGGTGGTGGACACCACCTCCGGCGGTGGCGACGCCGTCTTGCTCTACTACCGCCGGGGATATCACCGGATCGAGTAGTCGCTCGATCCCGTTACCTCCTTGGCGTTCGGGCGCGACTTCGGGATTACGGCGCCGTAGCTACCCTGTCTCCGGTCCGCATCCTGCACTTCTCCGGTGCGGATCGAACTGGAGGTGAGCATGAGCCAAGACAAGCGTCAGACCCAGGACGAGCGGGCGTTCGAGCGGGACCATGCCGAGGAAGCTCGGGAGGAGTACACCACGTATCGGGAGGTGGAGCCGGACCGCGCCTCTCCAGAAGAGGCGGGGGCCCGCAGGGAGGCGGACCTGCAGCCGGCACCCACCCGCGAGGGCGAGGAAGGGGCAGGCGAAGCGAAGGAGAAGAAGAAGGAAGAGAAGAAGAAGGAAGAGAAGAAGAAGGAAGAGAAGAAGAAGGAAGAGAAGAAAGAATAGAAGCAGCAACAGCGGCGGGCGCCGAGCCGGCACGAAGTCGTCGGCTATCGGGGTTTCAGGTCCTTGCTGGCCTGACTGAAATCCAGCGTGGCGCGGCGAGCCTCTTCCAGCGGCACCTCATCCGGGTAGAGATCCAGAGGACGGACTCGGCGGTGTACGGGTGCTCGGTGGTCAGGGACCGACCCGGCCAACGGGTCGGGCACGCGGGCACGACCCGGTGTAGCCTGCTGGGCGGGCTCCATCCAGCGCCAGCGGAACGGTGGGGTGGCAGGCCTGGTGGTGGCCAGGGCCTCGGCGATCAGCTCGGACGCTATCTCGGAGGCGAGGTCATCGGCTCTCCGCTGCTCCCACTGACCCTGGCGTTCCACCGTCAGGACCCGGTTCCTGTGGCGAACGCGGACAGTGAGGCCGGCGGGCGTAACGGCAGCCCACAGAAACTCGATCCCGACGCGGCGGACGCCGGGGTGCTCGAAAAGGCGATCGCGGATCTCGTTGGCGACAGACTGGAGGTGGATCATGCCGCAGCGGCGTTCAGGACTCGTGCCAGCAGGTCCGGGAGCAGGTTCAGTCGAGCAGCCGCCTGACCGCGGCCCGCAGGGCCGTTTCGGCGTAGTAGCCCTGCACCCGGTGGACGATCCTGCCCTCCCGGTCAATGAGGATCGATGTAGGCAGGGTATTGGCGCCGCCATAGGTCCTGATCACGGGCCCAGGCGCGAAGGCGATGGGGAAGGTGAGCCCTCGTTGCTCGACCCAGCGTACGACCTCGCTCCGGACTCCCTGGTCCACCGACAGCCCGACAATCACGAAGCCCTGGTCCCGGTAGTCCTCCCACACCCGCTGGAATCCCGGCATCTCTATCCGGCACGGTGGGCACCACGTGGCCCAGAAGTTCAACAGGACCACCTGGCCACGGAGGTCGGCCAGGCTGACGGTATCTCCGGCCATGGTCTCGACGACGAAGTCCGGTGCTGGCTCGTTGATGGCACCGATCCCGAAAGCGGCGCCCACCTGCGGGCCGAAGCGCCAGGCCAGGAGGCCGATGACGGCGATCCAGAGCCCGACCTCGATGATGCGGCCCAGTCCTGGCCGACGCGCGCGGCGGGATCCAGTGGTCACCTGATCAGGTGAGGACGGCGTCCGTTCCATTTGATCCTGACTCCTTGCAGCACAGATATAACCTCCGGCGCGGTGTGTTCCACCGCACCGACGGCTAATCCGTCGTGCCCCGTGCAGGTTCCCTGGATCGGACGCCCGGGAGCGGCCGGTGCGCTAGTGCTAGTAGTCCGCCACGATGGCTCTGACGGCATTCGAGCCCCGCCGCATCCGCGCTGGCTACGTTGCTCAGCACTGCGGAATAGCGCTGCTATTCCTCGGCTTCGCGCCTTGCCAGCGCG
>SLCC01000202.1 GCA_007126035.1 Gemmatimonadota bacterium | reverse complement strand
GGTGTCGGGCGCTCGAATTCGAGCTTCGAGGTCCGAGCTTCGAGCTCCGAGCTCCGACCGCCCAGCCGCCACCTGGCCGCCGGTTGCCGGGCTTCGGTGGGGTGGCGGGCGGGGGGTGGGGTGTCGGGCGCTCGAATTCGAGCTCCGAGCTTCGAGCTCCGACCGCCCCACCACCACCCGGCCGCCGGTTGCCGGGCTTCGGTGGGGCGACCTGCACATTGGGGCGCGTCTTCCCGTTGAGTTAAACCGGGGAAGCCGGTTATGTTGACTGGGGTAGGAAATGGTAGTCCGGTGTGGGTTGGAGCACAGGCCCCCGGATCAGAGGGAGGCGATATGAAGGTGATGGTCGGCGGATCGGCGGGATTTGCGTTTGCGCTGCTACTGGCAATCGCGGCCATTGTCTCGCCGTCGGGGGCGGGCGAGCTCTCGGCTCAGGTGCAGACGGAGGACGGCGAGATCCCCCACATTATCCTGTTCACCCACGTGACGTGCCCGTATTGTGCCGATGCCAAGCTCTGGGTGGAAGCGCTTCAGGACCGCAAGCCGGACCTGACGGTCTGGGTGCGGGAGCTGAGCCAGGATCGCCAGGCGAATCGCGACCTGGAGGAGATCGCGCGCATGGCGGGTGTCCGGTCCGCCAGCGTGCCGGCCTGGGTCATCGGCGGCCAGGTCTTCATGGTGGGCTTCGGTGGGGCGGCCAACACGGGTAGGCAGATCGAGGACATCCTGGCTGAGCTCGGGCTGCCGCCGGATAAGCCCGATCCCGACGACCCGTAAGCCCGACCGCCAGGCGCCGGGACCTAGTTGTCAGGTTATGTGATGGCTTGTAGTGATATGTCCTTTCGTAGACGGTTCTGGACGCTCCTGTTCCTGGTGGCGATGGCCCTGGGTTGCTGGCCCGGGTCCGGCGTCCTTGCCCAGGTGCCGTCGGACCTCGCCGCATTGAGGCTGTCCCACCAGATGCAGTCGAGTCGCGTGGCGGAGTTGGACTCTTCCCGGCACGAAGCCACCGTTCATTTCCTGTCGGTGGCCGAGGCGGTCGTTTCCCGCCCCGCTGCGTCCCGTGGTTCCCGGTGGGAGCTCCTGGTCGAGGTCCAGGGTCTGGCGGACCGCATCGAGTTCCTGGAGGGCGAGCTGGAGTACGCGGTCCCGGCGGTAATCGAGACGCGGCGCCGTCTGGTCCGTGAGCTGGAGGTGGAGGTCGACGCGGTGCGCGACGCGGCAGCTGCTGCCGATCCTGGGGATCGGGCGGCTCTGGAGTTCCGACTTACCGAGCTGGCGGCCGAGCTGGCTGATCTCCGTGGCATGGCGGAGCTGCCCGGCCGGGTGGATCCCGGTGGGGCGGATCCTCTGGAGCCGTCGGCCTGGTTGCTATCGGCGCTGGCCGGCGTGGTTGAGGAGGAGCGGCGTCGGCTGGGTGCGTTGCGTGGGCTCCAGGACGAGCTGCGTCTGTTCCTGGGCAACCTCCGGCTCTTCGACGAGACCGGCCTGCCGCCAACGGCCCGGGGCGACGGCGGTGGAGAGCCGGATCCGGGCTGTCCGGTGTCGTCGTGTCCCATCACCGGCGGCTCTCCTGGCGACGTTCCCCTGTCACATCTCCGGCCCGAGGCTGGCGTGGGCGGTGGAGATGCCGCCGGTGCGCTGACGGCGGCCTCGTTGGCCCGGCTCCACGGGCAGCTCTCGGCTCGCGTGGACTCCACCGTCCCGGCCCCGGACCCGGAAGACGAGCCCGGAGCGGTGACCAGGCAGACGGTGGTGGGAGTCGGCGCCATGGGATTCCGCGGTCACGGTGAAGGATTGGGCGGCCCGGCCCCCAGGATGGCCACGTCGCTCTTCCTGACCTGGCCCCTGGGCGGTGGTGTACAGCTCGCGGTGGAGCCTTCCCTGGGCGGTCGCTTTCTCCGGGCCGACGTGACGACGTTCGCGGAGCTGGCGGGGGAGGTGCGTACGACGTTGGCGGGTGGTTGGGCCGGCGGTCATTCCCGCTGGCAGGTCATGGCCTGGCAGAAGGGCCGCTATCTGTCGGACCCGTTGCCCCTGCCGGGCTACCTGGAGCCGGGGCGGGGCGAGGTTGGCATGGCCGGGCGGTTGGCGGTGCCGGTCGGCGGTCGGCTGGTCCTGGAGGCGGGCGGTGGTGGCGACGTGGTCCGATACGGCCCTGCCGAGTGGCGGCTCCTGAACCGTCAGGGTGCGGACGCCGTGATGGGGGTGGCCTGGAGCGGCGAGGCGACGTCGGCCCGGTTGTCGTTCCGGGGCTCCCGTCACGGGTTCGGCGGAGGCGAGGCGGGTCTGGACGCGGCTCGCGAGGACACCCGGCTGGGGGTAGACGGCGACGTCACGCGAGAGGGCAGGGTCCTGCTCCGGCTGTCGGCGGGCGTGGCCTGGAACGACTCGCGGCTCCCGTCCTACGATTACCGGGCCCAGCGTACCGCCGTGGTGTTGTCCATGCCTGCGGGGCGGGGCTCCGTCCAGGCGTACGGCGCGCTATCCACCCAGACCTACCTG
Organism: Gemmatimonadota bacterium; assembly: GCA_007126035.1. Lineage (GTDB taxonomy): Bacteria > Gemmatimonadota > Gemmatimonadetes > Longimicrobiales > RSA9 > SLCC01. The sequence continues at coordinate 19,169 of SLCC01000202.1, read as the reverse complement.
AACCCGGGCTCGGAGGGTGACAGGGTGGCCCCGTCGGATCACGACACCGGCTCGATCCTGGCTCTCCAGTACACGCGCCCCCTGGATGCCACGCGCGCCGTGGGCGTCCGGGCCGAGTGGTCCCGCGGCGAGACCGGCTTCCAGCGCGATTCCTACCAGCGCTTCGGCATCAGCGCTCAGCTCAGCTTCAGGGGCCTGGCCGGCACCTGACAGGGGTTAGGCCAGCACGTGCTCACAGGCCGGGCAGCAGATGACCGGGGTGTTGCCCATCACATGATCCCGTCACGGGCGACGGTTCTTGCATCCCGCTCCAGGGCGATACCACAGCCACGAGCGGGAGCGGGAGCGGGAGCGGGATGCCTGAGAGCCGTATCTATCAACTGATCACCGAAACGATCGGGGGCACCCCCCTGATCGCGCTCGGGAGAATGGCCCGAGGGCTGGGCGGCCGGGTCGTGGTCAAGCACGAAGGGTTCAACCCCTACGCCTCGGTGAAGGACCGCATCGGTGTGGCCATGGTGGAGGACGCCCTGGACCGGGACGTCCTCAGGCCCGGCATGGTGGTGGTGGAGCCCACCAGCGGCAACACGGGCATCGCCCTGGCCTTCGCCGCCGCGGCCCACGGGTTCCATTGCATCTTCACCATGCCGGACACCATGACGGTGGAGCGCCGGCACCTGCTCCGTGCCCTGGGCGCCACGGTGGTCCTGACGCCTGGCGAGCGCGGTATGCCCGGGGCCATCGAGCGGGCGGAGGAGATCGTGGGTCGTCTCGGTGACCGAGCCTGGATGCCTGGTCAGTTCAGCAACCCTGCCAACCCGGAGATCCACTATCGTACCACCGGTCCCGAGATCTGGGAGGACAGCGGCGGCGAGGTCGACGTCTTCGTGGCCGGCGTCGGTACCGGCGGCACCATCACCGGTGCGGGTCGCTATCTGAAGGAGCGGAAGCCAGGGGTCCGGGTGGTGGCGGTGGAACCGGCGGAGAGTCCCGTATTGTCGGGCGGCGAGCCCGGACCCCATCGCCAGCAGGGTATCGGCCCCGGCTTCGTCCCCGAGGTCCTGGATACGGGTATCTACGACGAGGTGATCCGGGTCACGAACGAGGACGCCGTCGCCACCACCAGGCGACTGGCCAGGGAAGAGGCTATCTTCGCCGGGATCAGCGCCGGGTCCAGCACCTGGGCCGCCCTGGAGGTGGCCGCCCGGCCGGAGGCGGCGGGCCGGCTCATAGTGGCCATCGTGCCGAGCTTCGGCGAACGCTACCTGTCGAACCCCGTCTTCGCGGAGGCGGAGGAGCCGACCCTGACTGCGGATATCCGGGCGGCGCTCGAGTGACGCGCGCATCGTGCCGGAGGAGGACTGACATGGAAGAATCTCAGCTGCGACGACTGTACGACGAACACATCACCGCGCCCGAAGCGCCTTCACCCATCGCCGTGCGTGACTGGGTGGACGTCCTCCTGGAGCTCATGTTCCACCAGCTGGTGCGGAGCCGGCCCGCCAGCCTCCAGGACTTCCGCCGCCGGTGGGAGGCCAATCACGCCGCGCTCCTGGACCTCCTGGGGTCCGTGAGACCCCAGCTGCCGAAGGAGCCAGGCGCTGTCGGTGAGGAGTTCGCCCGCCACCTCCCCGACCTGCGGGAGGCCCTCCTCGAGGACGCCGACGCCATCTACAAGGGCGACCCCGCGGCGGTGGACCATGACGAGGTCATCCGGTCCTACCCGGGGTTCCTGGCCATCGCCATCTACCGCGTCGCCCACTCCCTTTACCGCCAGGGCGTGCCCATCATCCCGCGGGCCCTCACCGAGTACGCCCACGCCCGGACCGGCGTCGACATCCACCCTGGCGCCACCATCGGCCGTCGCTTCTGCATCGATCACGGGACCGGGATAGTCGTCGGGGAGACCACCGAGATCGGAGACAACGTCAAGATCTACCAGGGCGTCACCCTGGGCGCCCTGAGCGTCAGCAAGGAGCGGGCACGCACCAAGCGCCACCCCACCGTGGAGGACGACGTGGTCATCTACGCCGGCAGCACCATCCTCGGCGGCGACACCGTGGTGGGGAGAGGCAGCGTCATCGGCGGCAACGTCTGGCTGCTCCAGAGCGTGCCTCCCGGCTCCAGGGTCCACTACGCGCCGGGTTCCGTGGTGGCGGAGGGCTGACGACCGCTCGAGGGCGCGGACGGCGGCGTGCGTGTACGTGGTGTCGATCGAGAGGCTGCGCTCCCGTTGGAAACCTGCGGCAGGCGGGCGACGTAGTGTGCAGCGTATCTTGTCGCACACTCTTTCAGGAGACGACTTCGTGTCACACCCAATTGGCAACGTCCGCCCCGTCGCGGCGGCGGCTCTCGCCACGTCTTGCCTGCTATTCATGGCGGCACCGCCTGCCCTGGAGGCCCAGGAGCCGGGCCTGATCATCGGGGTGGGCAATGTGGGGATAGGGATCGGCGATGTGCCGCGGTTGGACGGGATCCGGCTGAACATCCGTGACCGGCACCTGGAGTTGGTGCGGGGCGTCAACGTAACGCTCTGGTCCCCCCACGAGGACGCGGAAGGCGTGGTCCGGGGGCTGGCCATCGGGCTGCCGCTCACCGGTGCCGCCGAGCTGTCGGGAGTGGCCCTGGCCGCGGGCGTGGGCGTGGACCGAGACTTCACTGGCATCGGCCTGGCCCCGCTGGGGCTCGGTGCCGGCGGTGACGTGCGGGGTCTGGTGGTGGCGGGTCTGGGCGCCGGCGCTGGAGGTGACCTGAACGGGATCATGGTGGGCGGCCTGGGCCTGGGCGCAGCCGGCGACGTGCGAGGGCTGCTGGCAGGCGGGCTCGGCGCGGGAGCGGGCGGCTCCATGCGCGGTATCGCCGTCGGCGGTCTGGGCCTGGGCGTGGGCCAGGACTTCCGCGGCATCGGTGTCGGCGGCCTGGGCATGGGTGTGGGCCAGAGCTTCCGCGGCATCGGCATCGGCGGGTTCGGCCTGGGCGTGGGCCAGGATTTCCGCGGCATCGGAGTCGGCGGGTTCGGGCTCGGCGTGGGCGAGGACTTCCGCGGCATCGCCCTCGCCGGGTTCGGCCTCGGCGTGGGCGAGGACCTCCGTGGCCTGGCCGTGGCCGGCCTGGGCTTTGGTGTGGGTGGCGATTTTCGTGGCATCGGCATGGGCGGCCTGGGCCTGGGCATCGGCGAGTCCATGACCGGGATCGCCGCCGGAGGACTGGGAGTGGGCGTTGGTGGCGACGTGGCCGGTCTGGTCATCGGCGGGTTGGGCGCCGGCGTGGGCGGCGAGCTCCGGGGCGTTGGCGTTGGCGGGATCGGGCTGGGTGCCACCGGGATCCGGGGGCTGGGCCTGGCGGGCGTGACCATGGGCGCCGGCCAGGCCCGGGGGCTGATGGTGGCGCCGGCATACTTCCGGATCGACGACGAGGACGGGCTGCTGAGGGGCGTCTCCATCAGCGCGGTCAACGACATCCGGGGTCGCCAGGAGGGCCTGGTCATCGGGATCGTGAACATCGCCAACGAGCTCCACGGTCTCCAGGTCGGCCTGATCAACATCGCCCGCAACAAGGAAAGGTTCCCGGTTCTGCCGCTGGTGAACTACCACCGGTAGCGACCGTTGCCATCGTCCCCTGCCGCCTGGGTACCACGGGACCTGGGCATCGGCCCAGGCGCTGCGGGCGGGATACCTCCCGGATGACCACTGCGTGTCGCACCCGGAGCTGGGCGGGATGGGGTATCACTGGGTCAATCCCGGCCTGATCGATCCGGTGTTCGATCCCCTCCGGCCGGAAGTAGTGCTGTACGCCCCGGGCAACGGCGGGAATCTACGGCTGGTGGGGGTCGAGTGGACGCTCCACGTGTGGGTCCACGAGGACAACCCGGACGGCGTCTTTGCCAAGTACAACCCGAATGTCAGCTGTGACTGACCTGCTGCCCCTGTCGGCGGGTGCCTCCGCCGGCAGGGGATCCCGCCGCTACGATCCGGCCACTGGCAGCTCGAACCAGATGGTGGTCCCGTGGCCCTCCTGGCTTTCGGCCCAGATCCGCCCACCGTGCGCCTCGACGATGCCCCTGGCGATGGCCAGCCCCAGGCCGACCCCACGGGAGTCACCGGACCGGCCCTGCCAGTACTGGTCGAAGATGTGATCGAGCTGCGCCGTCGCGATGCCCGGGCCGGTGTCCTTGATGGCCATCCTCACCGTGTCACCGTCCAACTCGGCCCGTAGTGTGACCGACCCGCCCGGCGGCGTGAACTTGATGGCGTTGCCGACCAGGTTCGAGAGCACGCGCAGGACCTGCTTCGAATCTATGCGCACTGTGGCCAGCTCGTCCGGTACCCTGCTCGTCAGCCTGATCTCCTTCTCCCGTGCCAGCGGCTCGAGGAGGGTGATGGAGTCCCTGATGAACGAACTCAGGCTCTCCTCCTTCACCGACACGCTGAAGCTTCCCGACTCGATGGATGACAGGTCCAGGAGATCCGCTATGAGGCCGTTCATCTGGCCGCTGAGCCGCAGGATCATCTCGAGCCAGTGCTGGTTCTCGCTGCGCCGCTCCTGACCCATGTCCTTGAGCAGGTTGGCGCTCATCTGGATCACGCTGAGCGGGTCCCGGAGATCGTGGGCGACTACGGCCAGGATGTCATCCCGCGCCCGTATCGCCGCCTGCGCCCGCTGGTAGAGCAGGGCGTTGTCCAGCGCCTGCGCGGTCCGGCGGGCCAGGTTCTCCGCCGTGGTGAGGTCGGAGTCGTCGTGACGCCTGCGGGACCGGGACCTCCCCAGCGTGATGGTGCCCAGCACCTCTCCGCGCACGATCAGCGGGACGACCATCAAGGATTGGAGCAGGATGGGTTCACCGGTCCGGATCACTTCAACGACCGGGTCGTCCCTCGCCTCGTCCTCCAGGCGCACCGGTCTGGGCGGTGTGAGCAGCGGCTCGCAGCCGGGATCCGTCTGGGCCGTGGCGACACGGCGCAACTCGCCGCTGTCCCGCTCCACCAGGTCCACCAGGCAGCAGTCCGCCAGGAACGGGACGCAGGCACGGGCCGCCGTGGTCAGCACGGCGTCCACGTCCAGGGAAGTGTCCAGCAGGGAGCTGGCACGGGCCAGGAAGGCCTGGGTCTCCGTGGCCCGAACCCGTTCGGTGACGTCGTGCATCGAGCTCATGAACCGCACCGCTCGACCAGCGGGTGACCGGACCACGTGGGCCCGGTCCAGGATCACCGCGTACTCGCCGTCGCCCCGCTGGAACCGGTACTCGGCCCGCCACGAGTCGTCACCGCTCTCCAGCGCCAAGTCGAGGGAGCCTAGCACCTCGGCCCGGTCATCGGGGTGGATCCGGTCCTGCCACCAGTCGACCGTATCGCCCATGCCGCTCTCATCGTAACCGAAAGCCCGGTACGCCGTGGGGTCCCAGGTCACTGCCCCGGTGATCACGTCCCAGTCCCTGAAGACGTCGGTGCTGGCCTGGGCGATCAGACGGTATCGCTCCTCACTGGCCCGGAGCCGCTCCTCCGCCTGGCGCTGCTCGGTTATGTCCTGGACCATGCCGATCACCGCCCAGCTCCCGTCCAGCTCCATGCGGGTACCGTGGACCTGGACGTAGATGGTGCTACCATCCTTGCGGAGCGCCCGGAACGAGTACTCGTCCCGGATCTCCTCGCCGGCCAGGCGCCTGCGGATCGTGTCCTCGACCAGGGGCCGGTCCTCCGGGGCCACCAGGTCCAGCACACTCACCTCGCTCAGCAGCTCTTCCACCGAATAGCCCGACAGCTCCTCGTACTTGGGATTCACGTACAGATAGCGGTTGCCCCGGGCGATGTGGATACCCACCAGCGAATGCTCGACCAGGCTCCTGAACCGGGACTCCGCCGCCCGCAGCTCCCGCTCCGCCTCGACCCGTTCCGTCACGTCCCGGAACAGCCGCACCGTACCCACGCGCCGGCCCTCATCATCCAGCAACGGGACCGTCACCACCTCAGTCCAGAGGCGCTTGCCATGCCTGCCCACCACCGGGAACTCGGCATGGAACACCCTCGCCCCTTCTCCCGATCCCAATACATCACCCGTGGGATGCTCCCGGTCACCCGACGGAGATAGCACCGACACCGATCGGCCCAGCATCTCGTCACGACCGTAACCAAACAGCCGCTCCGAGCCTCGGTCCCAGTCGACGATGGTACCGTCGGTGTCAGCGACCACCTGAGCATCGACCACGTGGCCCATGGCCTCCAGGCGGGCCCGGTCAATCAGCTCGGGGCAGAGAGCGCCTCGATCCGGTCGGCCCGGGTGTCCGACATGACGATGATGCCGCTGATGATGCTGGTGGCAATCTGCTATGTCGGGTCGGTCGATGCCCATAAGCGCCCACGGATGAGGGGGTGAAAGAACAAGGCTCACAGCCGGTGGAAATGGCCTCGGGCAGAGGCTCTGGACCGTCCCGTATGGCGCCGCAACTTATGTTCCTGGAGTGATATGCGAGGTGGCCCGTGACGGGAATCGTGCCATCTCGCCGGCTTGGCGGGCGGTGGCGGGTGCCGGGCGGTGGCGGGTTGACGGGCTTCGGTGGGTTGACGGGCGGTGGCGGGTGTCGGGCGCTCGATTCGAACTCCGAGCTCCGACCGCCCCGCCACTACCCGGCCGCCGGTTGGCGGGCTTCGGTGGGTTGCCGGGCGGTGGCGGGTGCCGGGCGCTCGATTCGAGCTCCGAGCTCCGAGCTCCGACCGCCCCACCAGCCCCCGGCCGCCGGTTGGCGGGCTTCGGTGGGTTGCCGGGCGGTGGCGGGTGTCGGGCGCTCGACTCGAGTTCCGAGCTCCGAGCTCCGAGCTCCGAGCTCCGACCGCCCCGTCACCACCCGGCCGCCGGTTGGCGGGCTTCGGTGGGTTGCCGGGGCGGTGGCGGGTGTCGGGCGCTCGACTCGAGCTTTGAGCTGCGTCGTGCGTGGACCGGGAGCTCGGACGGGCCGCGAAGGCCGGACGCGCCGCGGGCCGGAGGTGGAGAGGTGTGGGGGCGGTCGTAGCTCGGAGTTCGGAGCGTTGGGGCAGGTTACGCCCAGTCAGCGACGGGGGACCGGTGCCCACTCCGTTCCCTCTGACCTCTCCGAGTCCTCAGTGTCACGCCGTTGGAAGTTTGCGGCCCCCGCGGGGCAGGAGAATAGCCGGATCGGCCGGTGGCCTGGATGGCGTGGTCCAGCGGGCGGTGCTCCGTGACACCACAGGCGGCGTGGTCGGCCTCCTGGAGCGCTCGCCCTCGCCGCAGCGCGGCCTGGAGCCGTCGCTGTTGGCTGCGCTGGTAAGGGTCCGGATTCCGGTGCACCAGCCCGGAACGGACCAGCGGCTGGGGACCCTGGATGCCTGGGTCCGTGCCGGCGCGATCGTGTCCGCCGACGCGCTGGGCCCGGGGGTGACCGGCTCGGTCCTGGCCCTGTTCGACCCCGCCGACGGCTCGCCTCTGCTCCCGCTGGCCATGGAGCCCACCCTCTTCGCCCAGGACCGTTTCCGCTGGGCCGAAGATACCTGGGTCGTCGTGCGCCACCGCATGTACGACCCGCCCCTGGTCCTGGTGCTGGCGGGACCCGTGGGGGACTACGCCGGCCCCTTCGAGGCCGCAGCACGCCAGGGGCTCATCTTCCTGCTCCTCGTCACCGCGGCCGTGCACGTCGGATTCCCGTGCGCGTCGGCCCGCCCCGCGGGGAAGCTCGCACGCGCCGGTGTCCGTGTATCACGTCACCACCCATCAGGACGATCATGGCTCCCAGGACGGCCGGGCCATGGGCAGCCCGGAGCTGGTCCGGCCCGACCTGTGGGACATCTGGGGGGTGGCCGTGGACGGGGACGGGCGCCTCTACTACCGCATGCGTGTCGGGTTCCGGGACATCCGCCTGGCCAGCATCGATCCCGCCACCGGCTCCCTCTCGCTCCACCCCGAGGCCGTGACCGGGCCCGTCGCCGGCCTCACGGTCTGGCCCGCCTGGTCCCCTGACGGCCGCTACCTGGCCTTCATGGCTCTGGACGCCCGCGCCGGCCGATGAGCCGGAGTTCGCGGCGGGGCACACCTACTACGCCATGTTCTAACGGCGGAAGCGCTTCTTGCCACCCGCCGACCTGACGTTCAGCAGCCATGGCGCTGTTCACGGTGCTTTCGGCAAGGAGTTTGTGAAGACGGGCGAATTCGACCCCGAGTTCCACCGCTGGCTCCTCACGGCCTTCCGCGAGCACTGTGGGGCGTGCGGAGGAGGTAATAGAGCGGGCAGAAGAGTTCCTGGCCGCTGCAAGAGACTACCTCGCTGCGGAGGAGTAAGTCGGTCTGAGGGTCTATCCCGAGCTTGCCGTTCTGACCACTTACGGAAATCGGCCGGTGCACCATTGGAGACGCACCGGCCGATGAAGTGCTTGCTTCGCAACTACGGAGGCGGAGGGACTCGAAGCCTTTGGCCGTATCGTTGCAAGTTGTTGCGCCGCAATGCCATCACCTCCGTCGTGTGACGGCGTGTGTGACAGGATCGACTCTTCCGACCCTGATCGGAACCAGCATGGCAAGATCGTGCACGTTGGATCGGCGATCCTTATCTTTGTGGGTGAGGGTGCTCCCTGCGGTCGGCCCACCACTGGCACGCGCCTACGTCTCTGCTCAGGCGCAGTGTCCGAGGTGAGGGGCTGGCCGCTTGAAAGAGTCGCGTGGAAGCTCCGGATACTTCGGTAGCAGATCAACACATAGGACATGGGAGGTAAAGAGAGTTCATGTCGAGAGTACCGATCGAGGAGTTGCTAAAGCTCTCGGTAGCGGAGCGTATTCAGCTGGTCGAGGACCTCTGGGATAGTATCGCTGCGGATCCCGAAGGTTTGCCGCTCACGGAGTCCCAGAAGGCGGAACTTGATCGCCGATTGGAGGAGCACCGAGCGGATCCTGATTCGGCCGCGCCCTGGGCAGAGGTGCGGGAGCGGCTATACAAGAAGTACGGGTGAGTCGTACGTTCGTTGTCCGACCTCAGGCCGAAGCCGAACTTGTTGAGGCCGCGGCCTGGTACGCGGACCGCGCTCGCGGATTAGGGGCGGAGTTCGTCCGAATAGTCGATGCCGCGTTAGCGGCGATCCACCGGAACCCGCTCCAGTTCCCCGTAGTTCACGGCACGGTCCGTCGGGCAGTGATCCGAAGGTTTCCCTATTCCGTCCTGTTCACTGCGACCGAGGAGGAGATCGTGGTACTTTCCCTCTTCCACTCCCGGCGTGATCCCAAGCGTTGGCAAAGGCGAAGCTGAAGAAAGGAATCGGCTGGCCTCGATAGGATGTCTCAGGCCCGGCAAGCACAGAGGCCTGTCGGGCCTGGATTTCCGGTTTCGGTCCGAGAACGGTATGTCTTCCTGCAACAGCGGAGGCGGAGGGACTCGAACCCCCATGGGCTTGCGCCCGCCGCATTTCGAGTGCGGTGCCTTACCAATTAGGGCTACGCCTCCCCAGGACCGGGGCCCGCCCGCTGCCGACCCCGATCCAGCACTAAAAACTACCGGATAGCCCGTCGCCATTCAAGCCCTCGGCGCCGGTCACACCTCGCAGTCGAGTTTCCCAATTTTCATCAACGCCGCCGGAGCGGCCCTGGCCACCGACGCGGATGGAACGGAAAGGGTACGGGAAGCGGAATGCTCGCCCCTTGCCCTCGTCCGGCAGTCCGTCGAAACCCGGCAAGCGGTGGGTGGGAGGTGGCGAGGCGGTCGGAATCCGGAACCCGGAAGGCTGTCCGACAAAGCCGTCGGGTCGGCCAGCGTGGGGGAGGCGGACGAAATGCACTTTCGCCGCTTGGCGCACGGCCCGTCGTGCGGTTGAGTACCTCTACGGTAGTGAACCGCACGAGCGACCCCGGGGCGTGTGGCCGTCGTGCAGTTCGTACCTCCGCCGGGCACCGGCGGACGGGCCAGACAGGTGGCGGAGGAGCAGGCAGCCGCATCAGGAGCATCGGACCCGCCCCGCAATCCACCGAAGTCCGGCAAGCGGAGGTGGGTAGTGGCGGGGCGGTCGGAGCTCGGAGCTCGGAGCTCGGAGTTCGATGCTCGGCGGCCATGCCGTTTCCGCGCGTCCTGTTTGCGGTTCAGCCCCGTTCCGCCCGCTGCACCACGTTCCTGGCGACCTGGACCGCCTCTCTCACCACCTCGTCCTGGTCGGCCACTTCCACCTGGCCGTCGTGCATCAGGACCTGGCCGTCACAGATGGTGGTGTGGACGGCGCGTCCGTTGGCGGCGTAGACCAGGGCGGAGATGGGGTCGTGGACGGGCTGTGTGGATGGGTGTGACAGGTCCACCAGGATGATGTCTGCGGGCGCCCCTGGCTCCAGCTTGCCGGATCCCAGGTGGAATGCCTGCGCGGCGGCGGTGGTGGTCATGGCCAGGGCCTCGGCGGCGGGCAGGCAGGTGGCGTCGGTGGCCCGGTGCTTCTGGACCAGGGCGGCCACCTTCATCTCCTCGATCATGTCCAGGTTGTTGTTGGACGCGGGTCCGTCGGTGCCCAGGGCCACCCGCAGCCCGGCGGCCCGGGCGCCGGCGTAGTCGAAGATCCCGCCGGTGGCCAGCTTCATGTTGGCGGTGGGGTTGGTGACGACGGTGGCGCCGGCCTCAGCCAGCAGCTCGAGCTCGTCCCGCTCCAGGTAGGTGCCGTGGGCGGCTATCAGGTTGGGTCCCACGAGCCCGACGCGGTCCAGGAGGAAGGCGGGCCTGACGCCATGGTTGAGGACGCACTCCTCCACCTCCTCCCGTGTCTCGGAGAGGTGGATATGGACCGGCAGGTCCTGGTCGCGGGCCAGCTCGCCCACCCATTCCAGGCTCTCGGGCGTAACAGTGTAGATGGCGTGTGGGGTGAGGGCGACGCGGAGGCGGGGCGGCAGGCCATGACGCTCGTCGAGCTGCCGGAGCACGGCGTTCCTCTGGCGGCGGGCGGTCTCGCCGTCGCCGAAGTCGATGAAGACGGCGCCGATGTGTGCCCGCAGCCCCATCTCGTCCACGGCCCGGGCCACGTGGGCGTGGTGCCAGTACATGTCGTTCAGGTAGGTGGTCCCGCTCCGGATCATCTCGAGGCAGGCCAGGCGAGTGCCGTGGTAGACGTCGTCGCCGGTGAGCAGGGCCTCGGCGGGCCAGATCCGGGTGCGCAGCCATTCCATGAGGGGCATGTCGTCGCCCCAGCCGCGGAACAGGGTCATGGCCGCGTGGGTGTGGCCGTTGCGGAGGGCGGGGAAGGCGTGGAGTCCCTGGCCGTGGATGACCCGGTCCGGGCTGCCGCTCGCCGGCTCGGGATCGCCACGGGCCTGGCCCTGCTCGGTACTTGCCGGCTCCGGGTCGGCGGTGACGTGGTCCGGTTGGTTCGGTGCCGGGTCGCCGTCGCCCCTGGCCCCGCCCGGGTCGGCTCCTGTCATCCGGACGATGACGCCGTCGCGTACCAGTATCGATGTCGCCTGTCCGGCCACGAGCGCGTCCCTGATCAGCAGGCTGCTCAAGGCTCCCACCTCCTGACCAGCTCGGTGAGGATGGCTTCTGCCCTGGCCCGGTTCCTTGCGAGCTGGGCCTCGTAGCTCTGGATGGTGAGCTGCTCGGGCCCCACGCCGTGGGCCATGTTGTCCACCAGGCCGAGAATGGCGTATGCGATGTCCAGCTCCTGGAGGAGGGTGGCCTCCGAGGCGGCGGTCATGCCGATGACGTGGGCGTAGTCGGCCAGGAGCCGGATCTCCGCGCGGGTCTCGAACCGGGGCCCGCGGGTCTCGGCGTAGACGCCGCCGTCCTGGACCGGCCCCTCCGTGGCCCTGGCCGTGTCCAGCAGGATCTGCCGGAGCCCCTGGTCCAGGGTCGGTACGATGTGGAGCCGGTCATCCTCGGCGAAGGTGGGTGGTGGGTGAGCCGACAGGTAATCGTCTGGTACGACGGCGGTACCCGTCGCCAGTCCGGCCCGGAGCGAGCCCATGGACGCCAGCCCCACCGCCCTCCGGACCTCCAGCCGCTGGAGCGCCAGGGCATGGGCGTGGTGGGGGATCCGGTGTGGTGGATAGTAGCCTCCGTGGCCGTGGCGGCGGAGGAAGACGAAGCCCTCGGCCAGGTGCACCGTGACGTCGCCCCGATCCGTGGGGATGATCCGCTCTTCCGTGCCCGCTGGCGGGAGTCCGTCCAGGAACGCGCTTCCCGCTATGATACCTAGTCTTTCCATGGCTGTTCAGGGCTGTGTTGTATCAGACACTCGACCGTCGACCCTCGATAGTCGATCTTTGAACTTCCACTTCTGGTAGCGGGAGGGCAAGCAGTGACTGTTGACGGCATACACTACCGCAGCATCTGGCTGGACGACGACGGCTGGTCGGTGCGGATCATAGACCAGACGGCGCTGCCCGTCGAGCTGCGGGTGGCCCGGCTCACGGACCTGGAGGACGCGGCGGCGGCCATCAGCGACATGCTGGTCCGGGGCGCTCCCCTGATCGGCGCCACGGCGGCGTACGGCCTGGCCCTGGCGCTGCGGGCGGACCCCGGCGACGGCGGCCTCGCCCATGCCGGCGCCCGGTTGCTGGCCACCCGGCCCACGGCGGTCAACCTCCGCTGGGCGGTGGACCGGGTCACGGCGGCGGTGCGGGCTCTGCCCCCGGCGGAGCGGGCGGCTGCGGCGTACGACGAGGCGGGTCGGATCGCCGATGAGGACGTGGAGCGGAACCGTCGCATGGGCGAGCACGGGGTGGCGCTGATCCGGGAGGTGGCCCGGCGTGAGCCGGGGCGACCGGTCAACATCCTGACCCACTGCAACGCCGGCTGGCTGGCCACCGTGGACTGGGGCACCGCCACATCGCCCATCTACCTGGCCCACGAGGAAGGCCTGCCGGTGCACGTGTGGGTCGACGAGACGCGTCCCCGCAACCAGGGCGCCGCCCTGACGGCCTGGGAGCTGGGCCACCACGCCGTGCCCCATACCGTGGTGGTGGACAACGCCGGCGGCCACCTGATGCAGACGGGGCAGGTCGACCTGTGCCTGGTGGGCACCGACCGCACTACCGCGTGCGGCGATGTGGTGAACAAGATCGGCACCTACCTCAAGGCCCTGGCCGCCCGGGACAACGGGGTCCCCTTCTATGTCGCGGCGCCGTCGTCCTCCATAGACTGGTCCCTGGAAGACGGTGGGCAGGTGCCCATCGAGGAGCGGGCTGGCGACGAGGTGGCCTTCGTGACCGGCCCCACGGGCGACGGGCGGGTCGAGGCCGTGCGCGTGGTGGCGGCAGGGTCGCCAGTGGCGAACCCGGCTTTCGACGTGACCCCGGCCCGGCTGGTTACCGCCCTCATCACCGAGCGCGGGGTGACGCCCGCATCACGTGCCGGGCTGCTCCGGCTCTTTGACAGATGACTCACCAGGAGTTACGGACGGCGGTGGTGGACGCCGCCCGGGCCATGGAGCCGCGGGGCCTGACCCGGGGCACGTCCGGGAACGTGAGCGTGCGGGTGCCCGAGGGTATGCTGGTCACGCCGTCGGCGGTGCCCTACCACGCCGTCGCCCCCGCGGACCTGGTCCTGCTGGACCTGGAGGGCGCCGTGCTGGAGTCCACCGGCCACAGGCCATCAACCGAATGGCGGGTGCATGCCCGGATCCTGGCGACGCGTCCGGACGTGGGGTCCGTCCTCCACGCCCACCCCCTGTACTGCACCACCCTGGCCTGCCACGGGCTCCATATCCCCGCCTTCCACTACATGGTGGCGGTGGCCGGAGGCGACTCGATTCGCTGCGCTCCATACGCCACCTTCGGCTCCCCGGAGCTGGCGGACCTGGCCCTGACCGCCCTGGAGGACCGCCTGGCCTGCCTCCTGGCCAACCACGGGATGCTGGCCGTGGGCCCGTCGCCCGCGGAAGCTCTGGCCCTGGCCGTGGAGGTGGAGGCCCTGGCCGCCCAGTACTGGCACGCGCTCCAGCTCGGCGAGCCCGTGCTCCTGGACGCGGCGGAGATGGACCGGGTCATGGAGGCCTTCCGGCGCTACCGGGCGTAGCGGCCCGGCCGTAAGGTCAACAGCGTGACGCGGAGCCGACCCGGCTCCATTGCAGCGGCTCCAGATATGCTATAGCCTACCACCATGAGCACCACGGACCAGGCCACAGCGGACAGGGCGCCCGGCACGGTTACGAGCCGGGAGGCGGCGGACGAGCTCTGCCGTCATCTGCGTGAACACTATGGCGGCGGCGACAGCCCGTTGTGCGACTTCGGTCGCATATTCTTCGCCCGGGTCCCGCCCCAGCTCGTCCAGGAGCACAGCCTCGAACAGCGGGCGGCCCTCACGGTCGGCGCGTACCGGTTCCTGGAGTCGCGCGACCCGGACCTCGTACAGGTGCAGACCATCAAGCCGTCGGAAGAGGGGTGGTCCGCTCCGGTCACCGTGATACGGACGCTGGTCACCGACCGTCCGTTCATCGTGGACACGATCCGGGAGTACCTGGCCGGGGAGGGCGTCCCGATCCAGCACTACGTGTACCCGGTGCTACGGGTCGAGCGGGACCAGTCGGGCAGGCTCATCGAGGTCAAGCGGGGCAGGGAGCCCGGTGAGGGACCCCGCTACTCGCTGGTCCACTGCGAGGTGGAGCGGATCTCCGGTGAGGCCCGCCGTCAGGAGGTGGCGGAGGGGCTCCGCCGTCGCCTGGAGCAGGTGGTGGCGGTCACCGACGACTTCCAGCCCATGCTGGGCGCCCTGGCCACCACCCGGGCCGCCGTCGAGGAGTGCCGCCGGATCGTGCCCGAGCGCACCGCCGAGTACGACGAGGTGCTGGAATTCCTGCACTGGCTGGAGAAGGGCAACTTCGTCTTCCTGGGGTTCCGTGAGTACGATATCTCGGTGGACGATCCGGACCCGGCCCTGAGGGTGCGATCCGGGTCGGGACTGGGGATCCTGCGTCGGGAGGAGAGCTCCGGCTACGCGGCGCCCGTGCCCCTGTCGGAGATGCGGCCCGAGCTGGTCCGCCGACTCACCACCGGTCCGCTCCTGATCATCAACAAGACGAACGCCGAGTCACCGATCCATCGTCGTGGACGGATGGACTACGTGGGGGTGAAGAAGCTTGACGAGTCGGGCCAGGTGGTGGGCGAGCGTAGGTTCCTGGGGCTCTTCAGTTCGAAGGCCTACGCCGAGAACGCCGAGGAGATCCCCATCCTCCGGCGCAAGCTGCACCGGATTTTGGACCGCTACGGCGCCGCCGAG
Organism: Gemmatimonadota bacterium; assembly: GCA_007126035.1. Lineage (GTDB taxonomy): Bacteria > Gemmatimonadota > Gemmatimonadetes > Longimicrobiales > RSA9 > SLCC01. Next base: position 3,997 of record SLCC01000202.1, on the reverse strand, counting down.
GGGTCCCACGACTACAAGGAGATCATCACGATCTTCAACAGCATGCCCAAGGAGGACCTGTTCCAGACGGCGGTGGATGACCTGGAGCAGGACGTGCGCGCCATCCTCGCCCACCTCTTCGCCGCCGGCGTGCGGGTCATCCTGCGGCCAGACCCGCTGGGCCGGGGCGCGACCGTGATCGTCATCCTGCCCCAGGGCAAGTACAGCGGCGACGTGCGCCAGCGCATCGAACAGGCCGTGACCCGGCGGCTCCAGGGCACCGTCCTCAACCTGCACCAGGCCATGAGCTCCGCCGGCCAGACCCGGCTCCACTTCTACGTCTCCGCCCCCGCCGACGCCGTGGAAGCCGCCGTGCCACGGGAGCTGGAACGTGAGATCGCCCAGATCATCCGCTCGTGGGAGGACCGGCTCCTGGACGCCCTCATGGCCGAGCACGGCGAGGAGGAAGGGCAGCGGTTGTGGGAGCGCTACGCCACCGCATTCAGCGGGGAGTACAAGGTGGCGTTCCTGCCGGCCGCCGCCGTGGTGGACGTGGAGGAGATGGAGCGGATGCGGACCCAGGCCCAGTCCGTCTCCATCGCGTTCAGCGCGCCCAGGGGCCGGGGCCGGGCACGTGAGTTCGAGCAGGTCACGGTTTTGAAGCTGTACCTGCGGGAGCAGCGGATGGTGCTCTCCGATTTCATGCCCATCCTGGAGAACTCCGGGCTCCGGGTCATCGAGCTGGCCCCGTTCGTGGTGAGCAACCCGGCGATCCCCGACTTCATGATCTACTCCTTCGCGGTCCAGGGGCCTGACGGCTTCGCCCTCGACCTGGACCGCACCGATGTCCTGGCCGAGTCACTGCTGGCCATCCGGGACGGCGACGCACGCGACGACCTCTACAATTCCCTGGTGATCGACCCCGGCCTACGCTGGCGCGAGGTGGACCTGCTCCGGACCTACGGCGGCTTCGCCTTCCAGGCTGATGCCGTGCCCGCCCGGATGTCCGTGGCCAGGGCCCTCCAGCGCTACCCCGGCATGGCCCGGCTCCTGGTCAACCTGTTCGAGGCCCTCTTCCATCCGGATCCCGCGGTGCGCCAGCGGCACGCCGGCGGCATCGGCGCCGTGGAGATGCTGCGCGGCGTAATCACCAGCGCTCTGGAGGAGGTGGGCTCCCTGGCCGATGACCGGGCCATACGCCGGATCCTGAATCTGATCCTGGCCACCACCCGGACCAACTACTACCGGAACGGCGGGGCCGATCCCGTCCGGCGTAGTGGCGGCGTGCCCTACACATCGTTGAAGATCAGGTGCACCGACGTGGATGAGCTGCGGCGGAACCGACTCCTCTACGAGATCTACGTCCATTCGTCCCGGATGGAAGGCATCCACCTCCGCGGCGCCGCCGTCTCCCGTGGCGGCATCCGCTGGTCCGACCGGCCCGACGACTTCCGCACCGAGGTCCTGGGCCTGGTCCAGACCCAGGTGGTGAAGAACGCCGTCATCGTGCCCGGCGGCTCCAAGGGCGGCTTCATCACCCGCCGGGTCCTGCATAACCGCGACGAGATGGCGGCCGAGGCCGCCGAGCAGTACCGCACTTTGATCCGCGGCATGCTGGACATCACCGACAACATCGTGGACGGTCAGCTCGTGCCGCCGCCGGACGTGGTGCGACGCGACGGCGACGACCCCTACCTGGTCGTAGCCGCCGACAAGGGCACGGCCCACCTCTCCGACACCGCCAACGAGGTGGCCGCCGAGTACGGCTTCTGGCTCGGTGACGCGTTCGCCTCCGGCGGGTCCCATGGGTACGACCACAAGAAGGAAGGAATCACCGCTCGCAGCGCCTGGGAGTGCGTCAAGCGCCACTTCTGGGAGCTGGGCAAGGACATCCAGGAAGAGCCGTTCACCGTGGTGGGGATCGGCGACATGAGCGGCGACGTCTTCGGGAACGGCATGCTCCTGTCCCGGCAGATCCGGCTCATCGCCGCCTTCGACCACCGCCACGTCTTCCTGGATCCCGACCCGGACCCCACCGTCTCCTACGAGGAGCGGGACCGGCTCTTCCGGATGCCCCGCTCGAGCTGGGACGATTACGACCGGGCCAAGCTCTCGCCCGGCGGCATGATCGTGCCTCGCGGCTCCAAACAGGTCATCCTCACGCCCCAGGTGCGACGGGCGCTGGGCGTGGAGGACCTGGCGGAGCGGATGGACGGTGAATCGCTGATCCGCGCCGTGCTCCGGGCGCCCGCCGAGCTGCTCTGGAACGGCGGCATCGGCACCTACGTGAAGGACGACTACGAGACGCACGGAGAGGTGAGCGACCCGGGCAACGATCCCGTCCGCGTCAATGCCCACGAGCTGCGCTGTAAGGTCATAGGCGAAGGTGGCAACCTGGGCATGACCCAACGGGCCAGGATACGCTTCGCGCTGGCCGGCGGTCGGCTCAACACCGACGCCCTGGACAATTCCGGCGGCGTCGACATGTCCGACCACGAGGTCAACATCAAGATCCTGCTGAACGCCGTGGTCGGCGACGATGGCATGAGCCTGGACGACCGGAACCGCCTGCTCGCCGCCATGACGGACGGCGTGGCCGAGCGGGTCCTGCGCAACAGCCGCGGCCAGTCCCTGGCCATCTCCCTCGACGAGCGGCGCAGTCGCCAGGCCCTCCAGGAGTTCGCCGACCTGATCACCGCCTTCGAGCGGGCCGGGCTCCTGGAGCGGCGGGCCGAAGGACTGCCAACCGCCGAGACCATCGCCGAGCGGGCGGAAAGCGGACTGGGCCTCACGCGACCGGCCCTGGCCGTCCTCCTGGCCCACACCAAGCTCTACACCAAGTCGAACATCCTCGATTCCGAACTGCCAGACGAGTCCGCCCTGCTGGGCCTGCTCCAGCAGTACTTCCCCCCCGAGGCGGTCGCGGCAGCAGGCGACGAAGCGCTCCACAACCACCGGCTGCGGCGCGAGATAATCGCCACCGTGCTCGTCAACGAGATGGTCAACCTCATGGGTGCGTCGTTCATCCACCGGGTGGCCATGGATACCGGCGCCGATCTGGCCGCCGTGGTCAGGGCATGGATAATCGCCAGTGGAGTCTCCGGCGCGGACGAGATCAGACGGGACCTGAGCCAGGTGCGCAGCCAGTTCCCCGCCAGCACCATATACCGCTGGCTGCACGGCCTGGCGCGCGTGCTCGAACGCAGCACCCACTGGGCACTCGCCAACATCGAGCCCGATGCGCCAGCCTCTTCGGTCATAGAAGAGCAGCGCGAGGGCCTGGCCACACTGCGCGCCGAGTTCGCGAACGTCGTCGCCGGCGAGGACCGGGCCCTCTTCCTGGAGCGGCTGCGCGAGCTCCAGGAGCTCGGCGTCGAGCACAGCCTGGCCCAGCGGCTCATCACCTTGCGATTCCTGCCCCAGCTGCTGGACATACTCCGGATCGCCCACGAGGGTGGCTACGAGCCGGTCCAGACAGCACGGGCCTACTACCTCGTCTCCGACCGGTTCGCTTGCGCCGCCCTCAGGGCCGCGGTCCGCGACGCAGCAGGCGAAGACCGCTGGGAGAAGCGGTTCGCCGAAGGCCTGATCGAGGACCTGGGCCGGGCACACCGGCGCCTGACGCGCTCCGTCCTCAGCTGCAAGGTCAGAACCGGCGACCCAGACGCCTGCTTGCGCGAGATCAACGAGTCCCGGGCACGGGAAGTGGCAGCGTACCGCGAGGTCCTGGACGACCTGGAATCCTCCGACGCCACAACCCTCTCCGGGTACGCTATAGCCGTGAGACTGCTCCGGGAGATCGCCCGGGACTGACGTAGGACCTGGTGCCGCGGCGACCGGGGTCCGGATGCGCGTGGGCTGAGGGGGCTAGGCCGGAGTGTGGCTGGCTCCCGGACCCGAAAAGGCTGTGTTAGCGGGAGTTGTTGGTCGCGGGACGGGATGGTGGGTCGGAGTACCCGAAAGGCTGTGTTAGCGGCAGTTGTTGGGCGGGCGCCCGGAAGGCTGTGTTAGTGGCAAG